>CAZMEA010000276.1:0-3596 GCA_964565135.1 uncultured Woeseiaceae bacterium | reverse complement strand
ATCGTGCCGGCCGGCGCGCGTTGCCCGTACCAGATGCGCATTGTCGGATCGCCGTTCTCCACGATGTGAAGGTAGTCTTTCAGCCCGCCCATCTGGTGCAGACCCGTAACGCCAAAGCTGTTCGCATAGCGGTACATATCCGCCAGGCCGGCCTGCCGCTGTGCATCGGTACGCTCCGGAATGATTTGCCGGACGAGGTTCTGGGCGCCCTCGAGCAGGATGCCGGTGGGCTCACCGGTTGCCTCGTCGACCTCGATCTCGCCGCCCGGCGGCACTGGCGTATCGGCGGTGATCTCCGCCATATCGAGCGCGAGCGAATTCGCCCAGCTGTAGTGGCCGTCGATGTGGTTCAGGAGAATCGGCCTGTCGGGCACGACCTCGTCGAGCATCTCCTTGGTCGGGAACACCGCGTCGGACAGCGTGTGATCCCAATAGCCACCGGTCATCCACTCCCCTTCGGGCATGCGCCTGTCCGCTTCCTCGATAAGGATCAGCCACTCATCCTTGTCGACCACGTAGGAGAGATCGACACCGGCAACCGCCGGTGAATCGCCGCTGACATGCGAATGCCCATCGATCAGGCCAGGGAGTACCGTGTTGCCGCCTGCGTCGATGATCGTCGTGTTTCGGTCGGCAAGCGCCCGAATCTCGGCATTGCTGCCGACCGCAGTGAATTTGCCGTCCTCGACCGCAAAGGCCTCGACCCGCGGGCCGTCCGGATCGACGGTGTAGACGTCGCCGTTGACGACGATGACATCGGGCGCCGCGAGTGCGACACCGGTCAGGCCGCCAGCGAGCAGCACGGAAAAAGTCGATGTGCGTCTGAGCATGTGATCCCCCCGGATTTCAGCGCGTCGGGCAAACCGCCCGTACACACATTGTCTTGCTACCGGTTGCTGCGGGCAAGCGACCCATCGGTGGCGAGGTAATCGCCATACACAAATCGCCTTGGTGACGACAGTCTATTTCCTGATCAGGTTTTTCGCTTGCGTGAGACGGTCATTGGCCGCCTGGGTGTACTCGTTATCCTCACCCATCAGGTCCGTCAGATCACTGGCTGCTCTCTGCAAGAGCGGTTCAGCGGTTTCCCATTCACCCAGCTGAGCGAGGGCAAGGCCCTGAACACTGCGGGCTGTCGCCTCCATAATCCTCTTGTGATCCGGATCGGCCAGCATCCGCGCTCGAACTGCCTCCAACTGGGCAACGGCGTCTGCCGCCCGCCCGACGGCTATAAGTGAAACGGCTTCGTACACTTCGGATTCCGCAAGCCAGCGGTGGTAGTCACCATAGGCTTCGCGGAATATGCTGTTGGCCTGTGCGAACGTCTCAAGCGCTGCCGCATGGTCTTCCGCACGCTGATGAAACCGAGCCACGTTGACGAGGTTGTAAGCGTAGTACTGATGGTCGGTTCCCCAGGTTTTTCCGGCAGTCTCGAGCCCGATCATCGCGTAGGTCTCGGCTTCTTCCAGCATGCCCAGACGCATGTAGTTTCGCGCCAGCTTCACCGCTTGAATTTCGTAGCTTTCGTTCTCCGTACCCATGCGGGTTTTCGTGAGCTCCATGGCGCGCAGCAGGTAAGTCACCGCCTCGGCCGGACGGCCCGCATCCCCTAATACCCCCCCAAGATTGGAGATGGCCGAGATTCGGCTCGTCGAATACGGGAAGTCGATTTCTTCATACAGGCGACTCGCCTCTTCGAATGCTTCAATCGCAGCGTCGAATCGGGACAGGTCCGTGAATGTGTTTCCGATAGAGTTCAAGGTGTCCCCGCGCAGGTAGTACTTCGGGTGGTCAGGCGGCAAGCTCGACAAGAGTCTGAGCACTTCGCGATGCGTCTCCAGCGCGGCGCTCGGATTTCCGAGCCTTTCCTGCCGAATCCCTATTTCGCGGAGCGTCAGAGCCGTTTCCAGGTGATCGGGCCCCAGGTGCTCTCGCTGCAGTGCCACGATCTCCTGCAGGAGCGACAGCGCCTTGGTCGGTTCGCTAGGGGCTATTATGGTCGCGTGAAAGCGCCTCGCCTCCAGCGTGTCCGGGTGGTAGGGGCCCAGGTATTCACGGCGTAACGCGATCACCTTGTCGACGAGCAGCCGCGCCTCGCTCCCCCGATGGAGCGTGAGATAGGTCTCGGCGATGGTCTGCATCAGGCGCGCCTGTGCCAACGGCTGGTCGCCCAGCTCTGTGTCAATGCGTGCCGCTCCCCGCTCGAGGATCGCCTCAATGGTGACCTCCTGCCCCTGTAGATTGTAGTAGTCCGCTCCCTGAAGCAGTTCCTCCATAAAGACCACCACGTTCTCCGCTCGCGCACGCTCCGCTTCCGCCGTGTCGCGCTCCTCGATCACGCGCTGGATAAAGAATGCAGACTGTCCGAGCAGGACCACGACCATTGCCGTTGCAGCCACGAGGGGTCCACGCCGGCGCTTGAGAAACTTCGCCGTCCGATAGCCCAGGCTGTCGGGCCGCGCCTCGATTGGGCGGTCGTTCAGGTAGCGCTCCACATCCAGCGACAGAGCCCTGACCGACGCATATCGGCGCTCGGGTTCGCGGCGAATGGCCATCATCACGATGTTGTCGAGTTCGCCCGCCAGCTCACGCCGCAGCTGAGCCGCCGTAACCGTCGGTGGCTGCAGAGAACGGCGCTCACTGTCCACCAGCGTGACCGCCTCGCTGGGGGCCGGCGGATCCTCGGAGAGGATGCGCGCGGCGATCCCGCCGGCGACTTCCGTCTCGCCCGGCGGCAAGGTATGAGGCAGTCGTCCGGCCAGAATCTGGTACAGCAAGACGCCCAGCGCATAGACGTCCGTAGCCGTGGTGATCGTACCGCCCGTGATCTGCTCCGGGCTCGCGTAGGCAGGCGTGAACAAACGCTGATCGACGCGCGTCAGGGCCGGGTCCTCGTCACCAAGCAGCTTGGATATCCCGAAGTCGAGCAGCTTTGGCTCACCGTCGGCCTGCACCAGGATGTTGGAAGGCTTGATATCGCGATGTACGACCAGGTTCCTGTGCGCATACTCGACCGCCGCGCAAACTTTCCTGAAGAGATGCAGTCGTTTGCGGGTGGAGAGGCCATGCGTCTCGCAGTATCGGTCGATCGGTTCCCCGTCCACATACTCCAGCACCAGGTAAGGCACACCGTCTTCGCCGGAGCCGCCGTCGAGCAGATTGGCAATGTTCGGGTGATTGAGATTGGCGAGGATCTGGCGTTCGGCCTCCAGCCTGCGGATGGCCTGCTCGCCCAGCATCGCAGGGTTGAGCAGTTTTACAGCCGTCTGTTGCTCAAAGGCGCCGTCGGCACGTCGTGCACGATACACGCTGCCCATGCCGCCATCGCTGATGTGCGAGACCAGTTCCCAGGCCCCGAGTCGTGTGCCGGCGCGATGGTCCGGTGACTCCGCCACAACGCCTTCTGCTGCGCTTCGAACCGCATCCTTGAGACTGTCATTCTCGGTCGCGTCGTGTCGCAACAACTCGCGAACTTCGTCTGCCAACTCCGGGTCGTCGATGCAGGCGTCGGTCAGGAACGAATCGCGTTCGGCGCTGCCCATGGAACTGGCTTCGTCGAAGAGTCGTTCGAGACGTTGAAATCGGCTTTCTGACAC
>CAZMEA010000275.1:0-3598 GCA_964565135.1 uncultured Woeseiaceae bacterium | reverse complement strand
GCAGCGGGCGCGAATTCGGTTCGGACGTGGGACGCCGAAAACGTCGGAAAACACGCGGATGTCGGTCCGCTGCTCGATGAAGCGCACGCTCTGGGGATGACCGTCACCGTTGGCATCTGGATGGGTCACGAGCGCCATGGCTTCGATTACAACGATGCGTTACAGGTCAGAGACCAACTGGAGCGTGCCCGAGGCTTTGTCGAGCGCTTCAAGGACCATCCCGCTTTGTTGCTCTGGGGTATCGGCAACGAGATGGAAGGTTTCGACGATGGCGACAACCCGGCGATCTGGCAGGCCGTCAACGACGTTGCCGCCATGGTCAAAGAGGTGGACCCGCACCACCCGACCATGACCGTTACAACGTTCGTGCACGGTGAACGCATCGATTATGTGCACAACAAGGTTCCAGCCATCGATATACACGGTGTGAACGCCTACGGCGGTGCACCGGTCGTACACCAGTGGCTGCGGGACGCCGGCGCCAGGAAACCCTTCGTGATCACTGAGTACGGCCCGCCCGGTTCCTGGGAGACGAGCGAAACGTCATGGGGCGCTCCGTACGAACCGACCAGTACGCAGAAGGCAGAGTCCTATCGTCGGTCGTATCTCGAGGCGATCGAAGCGCAATCGGATATCGCCCTCGGATCCTACGCGTTTTTGTGGGGCCACAAGATGGAAGCGACGCCAACCTGGTTCGGCATGTGGCTCGAGGACGGTTCGAGACTCGCTGCCGTGGACACCATGACGGAGCTTTGGTCCGGCAAGGCACCGGCCAATCGCGCGCCTCACATTGAGCCGCTCATTGTGGCGGGAGACACAAGTATCGAGCCACTCGGCACCGTCTCCGTGCGTGCCGACGTTCGTGATCCCGAGGGTAGCGCCCTGCGCGCCGAGTGGGTGTTGCTTCCCGAATCCGGTGAGTATCTGACCGGTGGCGATTTCCGGCCCGATCTTCCGGTCATGGAGGGGTCTATCCTCGAGGCGACAACGACCTCGGTGCGTGTGCGCATGCCGGAGCAGCCGGGTCCATATCGACTCTATTACACCGCGTACGATTCGGCGGGGGGCGCGGCGACCGCCAACGTGCCGCTCCTCGTCAAGGGCGAGCGGCGCATGCCGCTGCCGTTTCCGGTGTACGAGGATGGTTTTGAGGGCATGCCCTGGATCCCCTCCGGATGGATGGGGGGTACTGACGACCTCACACTGGACGGCTCTTCAACCGAGCAGGTTCACGCCGGGAATCACAGCATACGCATGCGCTACGAAGGCACGTTCGGTTGGGTTGGCGTCGCATGGCAGCATCCGGCGAATAACTGGGGAGAGAGCGACGGTGGGTTCGACCTCTCGGGCGCAACGGCACTGGAGGTTTGGGCCAGAGGTCAGTACGGCGGTGAGAAAGTCAGCTTCGGCGTGGGCATTCTCGAACAGGACAGACCGTATCCGGACTCCGGCATCGCCACGGTTCAGGAAGTGCGCCTGACTCGGGACTGGACGCGCTACGAAGTTCCTCTGAAGAACGTAGATCTCTCGTCGATCAAGACCGGCTTCGTCGTCACGTTGGTTGGCCGGGAAACGCCCGTTACCGTTTTCCTCGACCGAATTCGCTTCATCCGATAGCGAGGCTCGATCAGGCCGTGCGCTTCCGTTCTGCGTAGAGATCCTGCATCACCAGTTTCGGCGTGCGGTCTACGTTGAAGAGACCCCAGTGCTTCTCCGGCTCGAGCGGATCATCCGAACCCTTCCATGGCTCGTCGAAGGCTTCGAACACGAAGGTGAGAATTTTCTCTTCGGTCGTCCATTCCATGAGCTGGGCGTAGTACTCGGCCTGAAGCTCCTCTGACGCATTGTGTGGCTCGATACCGCGTCCGTTCGCTGCCGTCGTCCAGCCCGCCTCCGTAATCACCACCGTTCTTCCCCGATAGTGATTCTGGACGGCGTGATAATTTTCCTTCGTGTACTCCATCGCGTCATGAATTGATCGATACTCCCAGGCGGGATACGTGTGGACAGAGATAAAGTCCAGTTCGTCGGCCAGCGGCACAAGCTTGTAGGTCCAGGGCACATAGTTCTCGCAAAACGTGATCGGCACCTCGATGGCCTCTCGAACGGCATGCACATGGCCGATCAGGCTTTCGACCGGAACCATATGATCTGTCCACTCCACGGATGCTTCGTTGCCCACCGACACTGCGAAGACAATGTCGTCATACTTTTTTGCGAGGGCGATCATCCGCTGAATCTCCGCGGTGTTCGCCTGATGGTTGGCGTAGAGAACCTCATCGCTGAACTCCGCGCCCCACGGACAGTGCGGATTACTGACTTCTGCCGCCATGTCTGCGCCAAGCATTACTTTGAACGGTAAGCTGTGTTCACGAATGGCCTTCAGGACCAACTCGGCATGTGGGCTGCAGTCGTACAGTCGGAGATAGCCCCAATTCCGCGTGAGAATCCTGAGATCCTCACACACCTGCTCATAGCTGGGGTATGTCTTCGTAATCGGACTCTGGTCTTCACGATAGCCGGAGTAGCATATGGCCTTGCCGTGCTCGAATTGCATAGCGATGGTTCTCGATTCGGTTTGACTAACAGTCTTGTCGGCGCGAGCCGGCGCCGCATAAAACGACTTTCAGATCAGAAGTATTTCGGCTTGCCGTCCTTGTCGAACAGACCCCAATAGGCCCCGACGTCGCCTTCCTTATCGACCTTCCACGCTTCGTCGAATGACGAGAACCAGAAGACTTCGATGCCTTCTTCCTCGGCCCAGCGGTAAGTGTCGATGAAGTACTTGATGGCGTTTTCCTCGGAAGGCACTGCGCCACCTTCGGGCGTTCCGATGTTCGGCCAGCCAGTTTCGCTAATGATGACCTTCTTGCCCTTGGCGGCATGCTGTGCGCGCCGATACATGTCCTTCATGTAAAGCAGCGCATGTTCGGCCGGGCAGCTTTCCCAGAAGGGATAGCAGTTGGCAAGCAGCACGTCGCAGGCATCCGCGATCCGCGGGTGATCGTTAAATTCAAAGTACGCATCAACGTAGCCGACGGGTACGCCCGGCGCACCTTCTTTCGCGCGGCGCATGTAGTCGAGAATTTCGTCTTCCGTCAGATCGCCTCGCAGCAGCACCTCGTTGCCGACACCAAGGATATCCGCATGACCCTGTCTGGCAATCTCGATAGCGTTCGCCAGCTCGATCTCGTTTTGCTCGAGATTGTCATCGAGCCAGACGCCCACCATCGTTCCGAGTCCGGCCTCTTTCGCTATCGCGGGTATCAACTCGTTGCCCTCGCTGCAGGAGAACGTACGAATGTGATTTGTGTACGGGGTAATGCACGCGAGGCGTTCGGCAATCTGCTCAGCACCAATCTGTGTGCCGGGGCCCTGTCCCTCGACATACGGGCTGTAGGAAATTCCGTGGATCTTCGCCTCGAGAATCTTGCGCAGCAGCGCCCGCAGGTCCTCGACAGGCATGCTGGCTGCGTCAATGCCTGCGAGACTCAGGCGTCTCTGATAGATGTTCGACATGTCAGATCCTCTACCTTTCTTGTTCGGTGAAGAGATAACTCTCCGGTACCGTCACGTCGAGGCGTCTGACCTCGCCATT
>CAZMEA010000274.1:1770-3647 GCA_964565135.1 uncultured Woeseiaceae bacterium | reverse complement strand
GGACTGCAACGACGTGCTGATGGAGATCTGTCGCTACAACGGCTCGATGATGTGGCAGCGCAAAGAATGGAAGCGGTTTCGCTCGGATCGACTGCCGCACTGGCTGGAAATCTTCGAAGAATCGCTGGATCGGGGTCACATCGGTAAAGTCGAAGCCACCTTCGCAGATATTGGCGTCTACGCATTGTTTGGCAACATGATGCGCTGCCTGCCTGAGCTGGACCCCGATGTTCGCAGGCACGCACCCGGGATTCACGCGCATTGCCAGAAGATCGGTTCGGTGCCTTCAATCAAAGCGTACGTTGCCAGTGAGGAGGAACGCTACGGAAACCTCTATTGCGGAGGGCAGATTGAGCAGTCAATACGCAAGATGCTTGCGACGGATGCGAACAACGAAAACTAGCGGCAACCGCCGTATTCCTCGAAGAACTGTATGACCAGCATCATGGCGTTCTTTCCGCCATTGCCGGCTCGATTCTGTTCCACGTAGTCGAGAATCCCGGCAACGTCGAACAAGACGTCAGGCGACTTGCAGTACACGTCGGCCAGATACTCGGTTTCCTCATCGAGCATGGCGATCAGGTCGAGGGCGCCACCGATGTAGGCCTGCACCCAGGGAATATCCTTGCACGGCGCGCCGGCTTGCTCGCAAGCACCTAAGAGGTCATCGACGCTCAGAGCGTGGCTCCGCTCGACGCCCAACATCAGTATCACGAACGTCATGATTACCACGCCATTTTTGAGTGCTTGCATATCTCACCTCGTTGAGATTAAAATAAAACAATAATCTATTGCTGTTTTAATTGAATTTCAAGTGACTTACAAAGGAAGACCAATGACGCTCAAACTGGCCGGGTTGGTGTACTGGGCGGCCACCGCATGGCTTATCGCGCTGCCCGTCTGCGCCCTCTATGTGCTTATGGACATCGACGTCCTGATCCGCATCGCCCAGCAGAATCTGGGCCTGCCGATCCGATGGTTCAGCGTCGACGTATGGCAGTGGTACGGCGTCTGGGCAGCAACGCTCGGTTATCTGGCGATCGGCTACTTCGGGGTCTACTTCCTGCGGCGCGCCTTCCACGCATTCGCCCGTGGCCAATGGTTCAATGTCGACAACAGCCGCAGCCTGCGCCTGTTTGCGATCCTCCTCGTTGTGCAGGCACTGGTGAAGCCTCTGCACTTTGCCGCGTGCAGTGTTTTATTGTCGTGGAACCATCCGGCCGGTGAGCGCATGCTGTCACTGTCCGCCGGCAGCAACGAACTGGTGTTGATTGTCAGCGGGCTCGTCGTCTGGGTGCTCGCCGACCTGCTCCTCGCTGGCATTGCAGCGGACACGGAAAACCGGCAGTTCGTCTAGAAGGGAAGCGTGAACGAGCGATGGTCAATCCGGTGATCAAGGTCCGGCTCGATGTCGTGATGGCTGAGCGTCGCGTTACCGGAAAGGATCTGGCTGCCGCCGTCGGCATCACCGAACAGAACCTGTCACTGCTTCGCAACGGCAAGGTCAAAGGCGTGCGTTTCTCGACCCTGGCGGCAATCTGCCGTGAACTGGACTGCCAGCCAGGCGATCTGATCGTTTATGAGGAAGCGACATGAGATTAGCGAGCAACGTGCCTACGTCCCTTCATCCGATGAGACAGCGCAGTGCAATACCGTCCTCTCCGCACGAAGATCGCAGGTAAGCCGAACCTCGCCCGGCAGCCATGGCGGAAACTCTCGGCGTTTGAACCAGGTCTGCCAAACAGCACTGTCGCCAGCCCCTGCCACACACAAGGCCAGTGAGTTCGGACCGTAGTCGCCAGCATCCCACCAGATGGTGAAGAGATCCTTGTCACCACGAATCTCGAACTCGCCGCGATAGTCCGTGATCGCCTCGG
>CAZMEA010000274.1:0-1670 GCA_964565135.1 uncultured Woeseiaceae bacterium | reverse complement strand
AGATCCTTGTCACCACGAATCTCGAACTCGCCGCGATAGTCCGTGATCGCCTCGGCGTCGTAATCTTCACAGGATGGCGGACCCGTCGTGTCATGGTTGTCGAAACCGGCTGCCCTGACAGTTACTCCGGCAGCCGCTCTGCCATCTTCATGCAGGATACCCCGGACTGCCGGACGGTCGTTGTGCGGAAAAGGAAGCGGCATTATGAGACCTCCCGGCACGCAACCCGAGGTCAGGGAGGACGTCAGAAGCGCACAGATAATGAGCCGCTGCCAGCAGCGCCCGGCGCGATCAATGGTTGGTCCCGGTCCCGGCATCCTGCACACCATACCAGCCGACCGGCTCTGGCAATTCGGCGACTATCGGCGGGTATAGTTTCTCGCGTACTTCGGTGTGTCCGCCTCGCCCGTTATCGCCGGGTCAGGCTCCGGCGCGCCGGCCGTCAGTTGCAGTGGAATGACGCCGGCCCAGTAGTCCAGATCCATGTCTTTTTCGGAATCTGCCGGTGGTCCGGAGCGAATCTTGATACTCGCCTCCGAGATCGGCATGCGCAGCACGGTCGTCGCGTTGGACTCCTTGCGATCGGGCTGACGGCTGTCTTCCCAGCGCCCGGGCAGCAGGTGGTCGAGCAAGGCCTTGAATGCAGCCTGTTTCTCGGCCTCGTCGGTAATGAGCGTGGCAGTGCCGAAGGCAACGACAGATCGATAATTCATGGAGTGGGAGAACGCCGAGCGAGCGAGTACCAGACCGTCCAGCAATGTGACAGTGACGCAAATGTCACGACCACCTTCGAAACTGCTTAACCACCGACTGGCGACAGCACCGTGCAGCAACAGCTCATCGCCCATGCGCGCGTAGGTCATCGGGACGACGGTTACGCCAGCCCCCGTGTCGAATCCGACGTGGGCAACCAGCGATTCATCCAGAATGGCATTGGCGGTTTCACGGTCGTAGCTGCCGCGTTCGTTATGGCGACTGATCGACGTTCGATCGGTCTTCAGCAGTTGCTCACCCACTGCGCTGGTCTCCCTTTGGCATGCATTGGGCAAGCTTACGCGGCGATCGCGCAAAGGCCCAACGATCAGAAACCGGGAAAAATCAGCTCTACAGTGCGGCAAACAAGCGCCCGGGATGAGCACCCCGGGCGCGGGGTTGAACTGACTAGCGCTTCATTGCCTCGAAGAACTGCGTATTCGTCTTCGTATCCTGCATCTTGTTGATCAGGAACTCGACCGCGGCAAGCTCGTCCATCGGATGGAGGACCTTGCGCAGTACCCACATCTTCTGCAGCTCTTCCGGATCGGTGAGCAGCTCTTCCTTGCGCGTGCCTGAGCGGTTGATATTGATCGCGGGGAAGACGCGCTTCTCGGCAATGCGTCGATCCAGGTGAATCTCCATATTGCCGGTGCCTTTGAACTCTTCGTAGATCACTTCGTCCATCTTGGAGCCCGTATCCACCAGCGCGGTCGCGAGTATCGTCAGGCTGCCGCCCTCTTCGATATTGCGGGCCGCGCCGAAGAAGCGCTTCGGCCGGTGCAATGCGTTTGCGTCGACACCACCGGTCAGCACTTTGCCGGATGACGGCACGACCGTGTTGTAGGCGCTAGCCAGTCGCGTGATCGAGTCGAGAAGAATCACGACATCTTTCTTGTGCTCGACCAGGCGCTTGG
>CAZMEA010000273.1:0-3653 GCA_964565135.1 uncultured Woeseiaceae bacterium | reverse complement strand
ATGAATTCGGTGAGCTGGCGGCGGAGCTCCGGAATGTTTGCGTTGCACGCCTTCAGAATTTCGTGGACCTTCGGGATGTCCAGAAGCGCCAACAGCAGATGCTCGACCGTCATGAACTCATGACGTCGCTCCTGCGCATTTTGAAACGCCTCGTTGAGACAGAACTCCAGTTCGCTACTTAACATTCAATGTCGCCTCCGCGCGGCACACGCCTACGCCTCCTCCATGGTACACAGCAGTGGATGCTGTTGCTGTTCGGCGATGCTGGTCACCTGTGCAACTTTAGTCTCGGCAATCTCATAGGTATAGACGCCACACACGCCTTTACCCTTCGTATGCACTTCCAGCATAACGCGGGTCGCCTTCGTTCGCTCCATGCCGAACACCGTCTGCAACACCTCGACCACGAACTCCATGGGCGTGTAATCGTCGTTGACCAGGATGACACGATACAGCGGTGGTTTCTGGAGCTTCGGGCGCTCCTCCTCCACCAGCATGTCGTAGCCGGAATCCAGCGGTTCGGGTGTGTTTCGGTCGGACATCAGCTTCCAGTCTGTGCGGGTTCCCTCGGCAGGTTGCGACGCTGGCCGTACCTGGCACGTCCGCCTGCCCACCGGGAGATTATATATGGGCACGCTTTGCTGGTTAGCAAGCCCCGCCGCAATGGCCTTGCCGGCGCATGCGTTCGAACCATGACGGTGCCCAATTGTCTGAAAATTTAAGCAAAAAATTCTTTACAGAATCCACAGTTTGCGTGCGCACGTACCTTGTTTGCGCGCTCCCGGAAACCGTATCATCACGAAGAGAGGCCATAATGCAGTTTCCAAGCACCCCCGCGCAGACTGCGATTCGCCGTTAACGATTCCCCGGACTATGACAGCATCCGCAAACATTACTGATTTCAGTAACTTAGATGCCGAGCAGATGGTCAAGCTGGCCAATGCGAAGTTGCCGGGCGTGATTACCGTGGTCCTCGTCGTAGTCCTGGGCTGGCAACTGGCCAGCCTGGTGTGGTCGTTTGTGCCGGGTTCGCCTGCGGGAGACCCGATAACCGCGGCGCCGCCGCCCTCGAGCGCGCGGGTGACGCCAGGCGGCCAATCCGCCGATGTTGAGGCAGTCGCCAACGCACACCTGTTCGGCGAAGCAAAACCGGAAGACGTGGTCGTTGTCCCTCTGGATGCACCGACCGAAGAGCTGGAGGAAACCCGCCTGGCACTCACCCTGAAGGGAACGATGGCCGGCACGGACAACCGGCTCACAGCGGCGATCATTGCGGACAACCGCAACGAAGAGAAGGTGTACACGATCGGCGATACGATTATCTCCGGTGCAACGCTTCATGCTGTCTATCGGGACCAGGTGGTTCTCAATCGCAACGGCAATCTCGAAGCCCTGAAGCTGCCGAAAGAACTGCCGGTGTCTTCCGCACCGACGCGGCGCCAGGCCACGACGACCCGACGCGTGTCGGCCCCGGCTCAGCAGGACACCAGCGTCCAGGCGGCGCTTACGCAGAACGCCTCCAAGCTCGCCGACGTCATTCGACCGACACCGTACTTCGTCGGCGGCCAGCAGCAGGGCTATCGGGTTTATCCGGGGCGTAATCGTCAGCAGTTCGCAGCACTGGGTTTGCGGCCCGGCGACCTCATCAAGGACATCGACGGAGCTGCGCTGACAGACCCGCAGCAAGCGATGCAAATATTCCAGAACCTCGGCACGGCGGATCAGGTATCCGTTACGGTCGAGCGCAACGGTCAGTCTCAGGTGCTGGTGCTACGCGCAGACCAGCTGGAACTGGACGAAGACGACTAGAAATAGAACGACCAGACCAAGACCGCTTACAACAATTCCCATAAGGTTACGGACGTGAATCTCCTGCAAGCCGCCTATAAGAAGTTAAGAATAATCGCGATCGCCGCTACCGTTGGCATTGTCGCTGCCACGCCTGTCCTGAGTCAGGAGCAGCTCGTCACGCCGAACTACGTTGGCGTGGAGATTCGCGCCATCATTCAGGCGGTGAGCGCCGTCACCGGTCGTAACTTCATCATCGACCCGCGCGTTCGCCAGGAAGTGACGATGATCGCGTCGACGCCGATGTCACCCGATGCGTTCTATGAGGCCTTCCTGTCCATCCTGCAGGTTCACGGGTACGCAGCGGTCGAATCGGGCGAAGTCATCAAGATCATTCCGGACGCCAGCGTGCGCCAGTTCCCCACGGGCATGTCGACATCCGGTGCCGCAGGTGACGACGTCGTGACCCAGGTCATCAAGGTCGAGAATGTCGGTGCTGCGCAGCTGGTACCCATTCTGCGTCCGCTGATTCCGCAGTACGGACACCTCGCAGCGCACCCCGGCTCGAACATGCTCATCATTTCGGACCGTTCCAACAACGTCGCGCGCATGGTGTCGATCATTCGCAGGATCGACCAGTCGAACGACGACGACATCGAGGTCGTTCCGCTGATCAACGCATCAGCTGCCGAGGTCGTTCGCGTACTCACCTCGCTCACGCAGGCACCGCGGGCCGACGGCGCGCCGGTGCAAACACAGCTTGTGGCAGACGCACGGACGAACAGCGTGCTGATTGGCGGCGAGCGCTCGGAGCGCTTGCGCCTGAGAGCACTGATCGCGCACCTCGATACGCCGCTGGAAGACGGTGGCGATACCCAGGTTCGTTATCTGCGTTACACAGACGCAGAAGAACTCGCGACCAAGCTGCAGCAGCACTTCACGCAACAGCAGACGGCCGGTGCGGCCGGCGCAGCCGGCGGCGCTCCCGCTGGCGGAGGCGCGGGCCTGACCAACGTAAGCGTCTGGGCGGACACGCAGACCAATGCGCTCATTCTGACCGCCCCACCGAAGATGATGCGCTCTGCCATGACCATCATCGACAAGCTCGATATCCGGCGCGCCCAGGTCCTGGTCGAAGCCGTCATCGTTGAGGTCATCGCGGATCGAACGGCCGAGCTCGGCGTTACGTGGGCAGCGCTGGACGAAGGCGGCAACAATCCGCTGGCCGCCACCAACTTCCCGTCCTTCGGACAAGGTGTTGTGCAACTCGCAGGCGCGGCGGGCGGCGATGCAGCAGCCACCGCCAACGCGGCAACCGCGATCGGCACCGGCATTACCGCAGGCGTTGGTCGGATCCAGGACGGCGGAGTGAGCTGGGCAGCCATTGTTCGAGCGCTGGAAAGCGACGCCGATACGAACATCATTTCCACGCCCTCGATTCTGACGACGGACAACGAAGAGGCCAGCATTAACGTTGGTCAGGAAGTGCCGTTTGTTACGGGTTCGTTCACCAACACCGGCGCAGCAGCTGGCGCCGTCAACCCCTTCCAGAGCATTCAGCGTGAGCAGGTCGGCACCAAGCTCACCGTCACGCCGCAGATCAACGAAGGCGACTCGATGCTTCTGACGCTCTCCCAGGAGGTGTCCAGCATCGCAGCATCCGTTGAAGGCGCGGCCGACCTGATCACCAGCGAACGCACGATCGAAACCACGGTTATCGTGGGCGACGGTGAGGTGATCGTGCTCGGCGGACTGCTGGAAGACTCGCTGCGCGAGAGCGACCAGCGGGTGCCCATACTTGGCAGCCTGCCCCTGCTTGGCAACCTGTTCCGCGCCCGCACAACCGACACGGTAAAGACCAACCT
>CAZMEA010000272.1:0-3655 GCA_964565135.1 uncultured Woeseiaceae bacterium | reverse complement strand
ATGTCCGGCGGCGTGAAATCCTTGCCGATATGTTTGTAGTTACTCATCAGGCCTGTCCCGAAGCGCGCATGACGCCATTCAGATAGTGATCGTAGGCACCGCAGCGGCAGATGTTTCCGGACATCGCGTGGCGCACTTCCTCACGTGTGGGTTTCGGGTTTTCGTTCAGTAACGCGACGGCCGCCATCACCTGACCCGGCGTGCAGAAACCGCACTGCGGGGACAGCTCGTCGATGAAGGCCTGCTGCACGGGATGCAACGTGCCGTCAGCAGCCTGCAGCCCTTCAATTGTCGTGATTTCGCGTCCACGAACGCTGTGGGTCAGGGTCGAGCACGAGTAGTTCGTAACGCCGTCGATCATCAACGTGCAGGCACCGCACTCGCCGCGGTTGCAGCCGATCTTCGTGCCCGTCAGTCCGAGCTTGTAGCGCAAGGTGTACGCCAGCGTTTCCTGTGGCAATACGTCGACGCGTCGTGTTCGTCCGTTGATGTTCAGCGAGATCAGTCGCTCGACGCTGCCGGCCGAAGCGGACTGGGCGCCGGCACGCCGGAGTGCCGTACCGCTTGCTGCGGCCGCAACGCTCGAGGCGACAACGGCCTTGATAAAGCGTCGGCGAGACAAATTCGGTGAATAGACCGTGGGTTGTATCGGATTCACAGTTGATTACCTGTGCGTAGGTCCCTTCGGGACCGGAAAGACCACGCACCGACCGCCCGATAACGTCGGGCGGTCAGTGCAGCGTGTTTACTTGCGATCGGCAGGCCAGGGTGTGCCCTGGTCCATGACCGTGACCGGGCCCATGCCGGTGTAGGTGAACTTCTGCAGTCGCTTGCCTTCGTACGTCTCGGTTGTGTAGAGGTTGCCCTTCGAGTCCGTGGCAATGTTGTGTACCGCAAAGAACTGGCCGGGATTACGTCCGCCGTCGCCGAAGTTCGTCAGGATCTCCATCGTTTCGCGCTCGATAATGAAGATCTTTCGATTGGTGCCGTCCGCCAGGTAGATGAACTTCTGATCGGGGTCCGGTGAGAAGGAAATGTCCCACACCGAGCCGTCACCCAGGCTGTTGGGCTTGACGAACAGTTCGTTGACGAACGTGCCGTCCGGACGGAACACCTGCAGCCTGTTGTTGACGCGGTCGCAGACGTAAATCAGGTCGTCGTTGGATGGCTCGGCGCAGTGCACGGGATTCCGGAACTGCTGCGCGGGCTCTTCGCCCGGACGGAACGGGCCGAGATTGTCGTCGGAAGGCTCATTGCCGTACGCGCCCCAGTAACGTTTCAGCTCGCCGGTGTCCGCATCGAGAACGGCAACGCGCTTGTTGCGATACCCGTCGGCAACGTAGGCCTCGTTGGCTTCGGCATCGAAGGAGATTTCGGCGACACCGCCAAAGCGCTCGTCCGAGTGGCTGTCCGCGCCGGGTGTCGGTGCGCCGAACTGCGCGAGGAACTTGCCGTCGCGGGTGAACTTCAGGATGTGCGAATCTTCACGGCCGTTACCGCCGATCCAGATGTTGTCCTTGTGATCGACGGTGATGCCGTGATTGGACGCTGGCCAGTCGTAGCCCTCGCCGGGCCCGCCCCAGGAATTCACCAGGTTACCGTCGGGATCGAACTCGAGAATGTTCGGCGCCGGAATGCAGCAGTCGGCTTTGACCGGATCTGTCGCGGCACCGATCTCCGTGCGCTCATTAAAGGTGTCCCGTCGATGGATGATGTAGACGTGGTCGCGTGAGTCGACCGCAAGGCCAATCGTCGAGCCGAGAATCCAGTGGTTCGGCAACGGCTTCGGCCAGAACGGGTCCACCACGAACATCGGCGCTTCTTTACTCTGCGCTTCAGCGGTGTTGTCGAGTACGCTTTGCCCGAATCCGAGCGCAATGATGGCAATTGCTGTGAGCGACACGACAGCAAGAGTTCGCTTTGACATTCTGGTTTCCCCCCAAAGAAGTGTTCTGAGCGACTATACTGCCGCCGAGCCGCGCCATGCGCTACCCGACAGCAGGGCCCGGAATTATACAATGGAACCCACGCGACGAATCGACTCCCGCAAGCGACGACCGACCGCCCGACGGCTGGTCGATTCGCATAATGAAATCAGCGCCATCACGGCGGTGCGCCGCGGTTTCTGCCTGCTTTTGGCCGTGTTTGCGGTGGGATTGGCCGCCGACCCTTTGCAGGCGCATGAAATTCCGACAGATGTCGTCGTCCAGGCCTGGCTGACGCCCTCCGATTCAGACGTAGAGCTGCTTCTGCGCGTGCCGCTGGAAGCGATGCGGGACATCGATCTGCCGGTTAGAGGTCCCGGTTATATCGACATTGCCACGGCCGACACTTATTTAAGGGACGCGGCGGAGATTTGGCTCGCCAATTTCGTTGCGATCTACGCCGACGGGCAGCCGCTGGAGGAGTGGCAGATCGATGCCGTCCGGCTGTCGCTCCCATCGGACCGGTCGTTTGTGGATTACCAGACAGCCTCGGCGCACATTGATGCCGGCACGCTGTCGGCGGATACCGAACTGTACGTCGACCAGGCGCTGTTTGACGTCCGTCTCATGTACCCGGCAACGGCCGCCGCCACCGACTTCGCCATCGAACCGCGTTTTGGTCGCTTGGGCCTCCGAACGACGACGGTTCTCAATTTCGTGCCGGCAGAAGGCGTGCGACGCATCTTCGAATTCTCCGGCAGCCCCGGTCTCGTGCCGCTCGACCCGCGTTGGCATCAGGCGTTTCTTCGCTTTGTTCGTCTGGGCATCGATCACATACTGGGCGGCATCGATCATGTGCTGTTCGTCTTGTGTCTGATCGTGCCGTTCCGACGCTTTCTGCCGCTGTTCGCGATCGTCACATCGTTTACCGTCGCGCATTCGATAACGCTCGTCGGATCCGCCTTCGGCTTGGCACCCACGGTGCCCTGGTTTCCGCCGCTCATTGAAACCCTGATCGCGCTGTCGATCGTTTACATGGCGCTCGAGAACATCATTGGCTCACGTTGGGACCGGCGCTGGCTGATCGCTTTCGCCTTCGGTCTGGTGCACGGGTTCGGCTTTTCGTTTGCGTTGAGCGAGACCCTGCAGTTTGCCGGCAGCCATCTGCTGACTTCCCTGTTCGCGTTCAACATTGGTGTCGAACTCGGGCAGCTCATGCTGATTGTCATCGCGGTGCCAATTCTCAATCGGCTGTTTCGTCGAGCCGACGTCGCAAAGGCCGGGACGATTATTCTTTCTGCGCTGCTTGCGCACAGTGGCTGGCACTGGATGAGCGATCGCGCGTCCGAGCTCTTGCTGTACGACTACTCGTTGCCGGTTATGAACGCGGCGTTCTTCGCCAGCGTCATGCGCTGGATTATGTTGTTGCTGATCATCGGCCTTACGGTGTGGGCCCTGTACAGCGGGTTCCGCAAGCTTGCGGTGCGTGGAACAGGTGCGGCCGGTGACAACGCGGGCCAGCTAGGATAATCGGGTAACACGCGCTAAGCTCGATGCGCTGCAAAGGCAGCGACTTCGGGTCGACAATGCCAAGAACAGGGCGGCCGCCAGGCCAGCTCTGCCAAGTGAAATTTCGCGCCTGCCTGACGGATGGCGGACGCGAACGGGGGAACACGTATGCAATCCTTGATGATCGTCGTGCTCGGCCTTGCCGGCATGAGCTTCGGCTG
>CAZMEA010000271.1:0-3664 GCA_964565135.1 uncultured Woeseiaceae bacterium | reverse complement strand
GTGCTCCCGTAGACATCGGGTTCACGGCTGCCGAGAAGATTGAGGTTCGGCCCATTGACCAGGAGCAACGTTGCCATGGCGTGTGCGAAATCGATGATTGGCCGGAGATGGCGGCAATACTAACCCTTTTTCGTGGATTTCGCGCAAATTTGACAGAAGATTGGTCTGGAGTGCGCAACAGGCGTGCTGTTCCGTCTGCCCGGAACGGCACCAATCGTGCAGCGAACGTGCAAAAAGTGGCGCTAGAGCGTTCCGAGCCGCTCGCGAGCGCCGGCAAGATCGAGGCCGCCGTTCTGCATGTCACCGAAGACCGCCACAATCTCGTCGATGTGCTCCTGATGAATTTCGCCGACGTGATTCTTGATGAGCTCGCCCGAGGCTGAAAGCACCATCGTGAACGGCAGGCCGATGAAATCGATGCCCGACGTTTCAGCCACAGCCATCGCGTCTTCCTGGCCGACCAGAATCGGGTAATTGAACTCGGCTTCCTCCGCGTAGGCGACGACGTCCTCCTGAAAATCGACGGCGATCCCGATGACCTGCAAATCGATATCGGTGTATGTGTCCTGCGCGTCCTTTAGCAGCGGTATTTCGCGACGACAGGGCGCACACCACGTCGCCCAGAAGTTGACCAGCATCGGTTTGCCGTTCCATTCCGAGGACTGTCGGACGGTGCCATCCATGTCCGTCAGCTCGAAGGACACGCTGTCTTCGCCGGTGGCGACGACAGCGTTCGCCTCTTCAATGGCGGCGCTCAGCTCTGGATTACTCTCTTCCTCGGCGCAGGCTGCAAGCAACAGCACGCTCGCCGCGGCGGCCAGGGTCGCCGATCTCGTTATCGCTCTCATGATCTTCCCGGGGTTGTTCTAGTTAGAGGTGTTGTTGGCAGTCACGGTCGGTCCTGCCGAAAAGGCTTTCTGGGCATGCGCCGCGAAATCGCCCGCTTTCATATAGCCGACGACTTCATAGCCAGCTCGCTGCAGGCCGTCTGTACCAAAGAAAATGATCGTTGGCGGACCGAACACGCCGAACCGCTGTAGAAGTTCCTGATCCTGTTCATCGTTGGCCGTGACATCCGCCTGCAACAGCACCGTATTGCCCAGGACGTCCTGCACGCCGGTGTCGGTGAACGTGTACTTTTCCATCTCCTTGCAGGACACACACCAGTCGGCATAGAAGTCGAGCATTGCCGTCTTGCCTTCGGCGGAGGCGCTTGCCAGGGCACGGTCGAGATCATCAACCGTTTTGATGCGTACGAATTCGAGTTCGTGTTCTTCAACAGCTGCGCCGCCACCGCCCACGTTCAGTTTTGCGATGGGCTGGAGCGGGTCAGTGCCGCCGGCCATTGAGCCCAGCAGCATGACCGAGCCGTAGATCACCGCAATGAGGCCAAAACCTTTGCCGAGTTTCTGATTTCCGGCCGCGTCCGGTGTGATCGTCGTCAGGCCGCCCATGAAGACGCCTGCCATGAGCACGAGCACACCCCACAGCGCGAGCGTTATCTCACCGGGCAGGATCCGGGACAGCATCCAGACGGCAAGCCCCAGCATCAGGAAGCCGAACGCGTTCTTGACGGCAACCATCCACGGGCCCGCTTTCGGGAGGAGTTTGCCGGCCGAGGCGCCTACGATCAGGAGCGGCGCGCCCATACCCATGCTCATGGCGAACAGTGCCGAGCCGCCGCGCAACATGTCGCCTGTCTGTCCGATGACGGTCAGGGCAGCCACCAGCGGCGGTGCGACGCAGGCGGTAACGATCAGTGAGGACAAGGCACCCATGACGAACGCGCCGATAACGGTGCCGCTCTTTTGCTGGCCGCTGACCGACGCAAGCCGACTCTGGATGCCTGAGGGCATCTGCAGGTCGAAGAGCCCGAACATGCCCAGTGCGAGTACAACGAACAGCCCGGCAAATACCGTAAGCACCCAGGGTGCGTTGAAGATCGCCTGCAGCTGCACGCCGATCGCTGCCGCCGCGACACCGGCTGCCGTGTAAACGATCGCCATACCCATTACATAGCTCAACGCGAGTCCGAAGCCGCGCGAGGGGCTTACGTCATCGCCTTCGCCGGCGATGATGCCTGAGAGAATCGGCACCATCGGCAGGACGCACGGCGTAAACGCCAGCAGGAGGCCCGATACGAAAAAGATGCCAACAACCGAGAAGAGACCGCGTCCGGTAATTACCTCGGCGAGCATGCCTTGTTCGCTGACCGGGGCCGCGGCGACGCCGGGCGGTGCGGCAGGCAGATCAGACACCGTTGTTGCAGCCGGTAGCGACACGGCGAAGTTTCGTTTCTGCGGCGGGTAGCAGAGGCCCGCGTCCGCACAACCCTGAAAGCCGACGGTGACGTCCAGGTCCATCGCTTCAGGCGTGGCCCGTGCGACGGGCACGCGGCTGATAACGTCGTTGTGATACACCTCCATCTCACCGAAGAACTCATCGTTTTTCAGCTCTCCCGGCGGCAGGTCGGGGGTACCGGCCTGTGCTGCGTCAGAGTTGACGGTGACCGATATCTTGTCCTTATAAAGGTAATGTCCGGGCGTGACCTGAAACGCCACCTCGACATTGTTGCCGTCGAGTGCTTCGACATAGACGCGGAACGCTTCATCGACCGGCAGAAACTCATTGCTGGTTGGTGCACTCAAGGTGAACGCCGGGGTTGCCGGCGCGCTGGCCTTCAGGGGGACGCTCGTTTCCCAGCGCTGCGGCGGGTAGCAGATACCGAGATCGGCGCAGCCTCGAGAGCGGATCTCGAAATCAAGCGCAGCCGGGTGTGTGCCCGTGACCTCGTAGGGAATCGACACGAAGAATCGGTCGCGATACACCTGCTGGCGCCCGAAGAATTCGTCTTCGTGGTCGACGCCGTCCGGTAATTCAACCTCGCCGAGCCGGACCGCGGGCGATAGGCTCGCGAACGTCAGCTCTTTCTTATAGAGGTAGTAGCCGTCCTCGATAGCCCAGTCGATCTCCAGCGCGCTGCCAGTGTCGAATACGGCGTAGCGAAACGCGTCGGCGGGGCGCAGCGGCTGATCGTCCTGCGCCAGGGCAGGCGCGACGATCAAAACCAGTAAGCTCAGGATATTTCGATACTTTTTCAGGATCATCATGGTCTCGGGTCAGCGTGTCCGGCGCCTAAATCAGCGGCCGGCGTAGCATCGGACCGGCCCGCAGGAGCAATTGTTACCGGGGTCGGGCCTCACGGACGGCGACGAGTCGACAAGGATACCGTCGGGCCCGACGGGTGTCATGGAACCAGCGCGCAAATCGCCCGGTTTCGAGAATCGTCCATTGACTGAACATTCGGCCCTTGAATTTTCGAACTTGCACCCTATCATTGGCACTCCTCGGGGGCGAGTGCTAACAGTTCTCTAGCCCTCGGTACCCAGATAACTGTTGGAAATCAAAATCTTAGAGGAGATTCCACTGATGAACATTCGTCCGCTCCACGATCGAGTCATCGTCAAGCGTATGGAAGAGGAGCGCACTTCTCCCGGCGGCATCGTGATTCCCGATGCGGCTACCGAAAAGCCCATCAAAGGCGAGATCGTCGCTGTCGGTAACGGCAAGGTTCTGGACTCGGGCGAGACCCGTGCTCTGGACGTGAAGGCCGGCGACAAAGTGCTGTTCGGCAAGTACTCGGGCACCGAGGTCAAGGTCGACG
>CAZMEA010000270.1:0-3675 GCA_964565135.1 uncultured Woeseiaceae bacterium | reverse complement strand
GTTACCTTCAGCGCCTCGGCAACCTTGCGGCTGATCTTGTTCTGCACGTCGAAGACGCTGGTCAACGTATGCTCGAAGCTCTCCGACCAAAGCTGGAACCCGCTGGTCGCATCGATGAGCTGCACCGAGATACGGACACGCTCTCCCTCCTTGCGCACGCTGCCTTCGAGCAGGTTTGCAACGCCGAGCGCGCGTGCGATTTCTGCGACACCCAGATCGCTGTCCTTGAACGTGAACGAGGATGTGCGCGCGGCCACCCGCAGACCCGGGACACGGGTCAGCCGGTTGAGAATCTCTTCGGTGATGCCGTCGGAGAAGTAGGTGTAGTCCGTCTCCGGCGTCAGATCGATAAACGGCATTACGGCAATCGAGCCTGGTTCAGCGTCCAGCGGTGCGAGAACGACTGGTTCTTCGCGTGGCGGCGGCGCCTGATCATCGATGCCAAACCACAGGACCCCGACGATGGCGACGAGCACGGCGGCAACGCCTACGCGAAGTCCGTGCAGGCGTCCCTGACCCGCGCCGATGGTCCCGACTGAACCCGGATCTGTGGGTGATTGCGAGATCGCGTTCTCGCCCGACAGATTGGACGTTTCGTTCGGCTCGATCGCCTCGACGCCGGCGACGATGCGGTAGCCACGCTTCGGGATTGTCTCGATGATGCTGGCACCGCTGCCGTCGTCCAGTGCTTTGCGCAGCTGGCTGATCGAGAAGTAGAGAGAATCGTTGGTCACTTCGACGCCCTGCCAGACGTCACTCATGATGTCGTCCGTGCGAACGACCTCTCCGGCTCTCTGACTGAGGTACACGAGGAGGTCCATCTCACGCGGGCGCAGCGAGGCCTCGCTGCCGGCTCGCGAAACACGGCCGAGCGCCGGCTGGATCAGCCAGTCGGCAAGCCTGAAGTCGCCCTGTGTGTCCCCCGCCAATGCGCTCCCTCCGTCGGCACGACAGATCGTTGAGTTTGCGGGCACCTGAACGCCGTGAACAGTGGACTCAGGAAAATCTCCGAGCTTTCTCAGGCTGTTCTCAGCCGCGTCAAAGGACCTTCAGACGGCGCCTGCCTAAGTTAGGACCACGCAAGACGATCCCCCTTGCAGGTTTGCTTAGACAGTTTGGAGATATGCCATGAGAACGCACCGACATGATGCAACCCGTCGCCTTGCGACCCTCGCCGCCACCGCGATTGCAGCGCTTGCCGCGACCAGCCCCGCGGCGTTGGCTGGAGATACCAGAGACGCCGTGGCGGTCGATACGGATAAGACGCTGATGCAACAGCAGTTATCGGCGCATGACGCACGTCGTGCCGGCTATCGCTACCTCGGCGCCCTGGGTTATGCGCGAACCAGCGGTATCGGCTCGGCGCGAGTGCGCAGCGTGACGCGAGAAGGCAATGTCTGGATTCTGCGCGTCGCCTTCGGCAACGGCAGCCGCGTACAGAGCCGGACCGCCGTCCTTTATGTCGATGCGGTATCAGCACTTGTCAGCGAAGTGGCGCCGTCGGGCATCAACGGTCAGGTAGCCGCGAAGTAAAACCGACTCTCACTACCCGGCCCCACGTCTGTTTAGGCAGGCGAGTTTCGGGGCCGGGGTTTTTTTGTTTTAGACTGCACGGCCGCGCTCGCAGGGACAACGATCGATGGCCGTACACACCGTTTTGCGCATGGGCGATCCGCGCCTCAGGCAGGTCGCCGAGCCCGTTCGGGCATTCGATACGCCCGAATTGCAGCAGTTGGTTGCCGACATGTACGAGACGATGGACGCGTACGACGGCGCCGGACTGGCGGCAACGCAGATTGGCGTCATGCAGCGACTCATGGTGTTCGGCTTCGATTCCAATCCTCGTTACCCGGACGCCGAAGCCGTGCCGATGACGGTGCTGGTTAACCCGGAAGTCGAGATCCTCGATGAGACACTCGAAGCCGGCTGGGAAGGCTGCCTGAGCGTGCCCGGCATGCGCGGTGTCGTCAGCCGGCCACGCCGTATCGTCTACCGCGCCTTCGACGAGCGCGGCAATCCGATCGAGCGGGAGGCCGAAGGTTTTCACGCGCGCGTCTTTCAGCACGAATTCGATCACCTGAACGGCGTGCTCTATCCCGACCGCATCACGGATTTCACGCGCTTCGGCTTTATCGAGGAACTCGAGGCCTCCGGCGCGTTCGAGCTGCCCTTGTCTGGCGTACCGGAGGAGGACGTATGACGGACGATGCAATGACAGGTGTTTCTCAGGTCATCGACCTGATCGGCAACACCCCGCTGATACGACTGAACCGGCTCTCTGATGAAACGGGTTGTGAGATTCTCGGCAAGGCGGAGTTCATGAACCCCGGTGGCTCGGTCAAAGATCGCGCCGCGCTCGGCATGGTGCGCGCTGCCATCGACAGCGGCGAACTGACACCGGGTGGCGTCATCGTCGAGGGAACAGCCGGCAATACGGGTATCGGACTGGCGATGGTCGGCAATGCGCTCGGCTATCGAACGATCATTGTCATGCCGAACAACCAGAGCAAGTCGAAGGTGACGACGTTGCGCGCCTACGGCGCGGACGTGCGACTGATCCCGCCTGTGCCGTACAAGAATCCGAAGCACTTCGTCCATACGTCTCGACGACTGGCTGAAGAGATCAACGCGGCCGGGGACATGCGCGCGTTCTGGGCGAACCAGTTCGACAATACGACGAATCGGGATTTTCACGCGCAGACGACGGGGCCCGAAATCTGGTCGCAGACCAGCGGCAAGGTCGATGGCTTTGTCTGTGCGACCGGCACCGGCGGCACGCTGGCCGGGGTTGCCCGCGCGTTGAAGTCGAAGAATCCCGCGGTGCGCATCGGCCTGGCCGATCCGGGCGGCTCCGGATTGCACAACTACTTCGCGAAGGGTGAGATCGAAATCGAAGGCAGCTCGATCTCCGAGGGCATCGGCAACAGCCGCATCACGGCCAACCTTGCCGACGCGCCGATCGATATCAGCTGGCAGATACCGGACGAGGAAGCGATTCCCATCGTCTTCGATCTGGTCCGCGACGAAGGTCTGGTCCTCGGCGGCTCGAGCGGTATCAACGTAGCCGGCGCGCTGCGGATGGCGAAGGAACTGGGATCGGGGCATACGATCGTCACAGTCCTGTGCGACTCGGCGCTCCGCTACACCGAACGGCTGCTAAACCCCGCATTCATGGCAGAGAAAGGCCTGACCTTGCCGGAGTGGCTGACCGACGACGGTTGACCGCAGGACCGCATCCTCGGGGGACAGCGCCTCGTTAGTGTGAATGCTATAGTCCCTGCGGTTTTCAGGACGCCGCGGCGGCGGCCTTCGCACGCGGAAGCTGGAGTACACGTTTGGAGCAGTTACAAGCGCGCTTGATCGAATGGGGGGAGGTTGCTCTGGCCTTCCTCAGCCGCCCGGAGATTCTCTACCAGGTTGGCATCGTCATACTGCTGTATTTCCCGGCGTTGTTCCTGTCCTGGCGCGTCGAGCCGAAGCTCGAGGAGCGCGCAAGAAACATCAAGGGTTTTCCGGGCGTCCTGCGCATCATCATCGCGTTCCTGCGGCGCCTCGAGTGGCTGTTCTTCGTCATCCTGCTCGCCCTCGCTTACGCCGTAACGACGTCGGTCGGCTGGCCCAGCGGCAACTACATCATCTACTCGATCATGCTGCTGGCCGCGGCATGGCTGCTGA
>CAZMEA010000269.1:0-3679 GCA_964565135.1 uncultured Woeseiaceae bacterium | reverse complement strand
TGAAGTGGGAGCGCCTGGCGCTGCAGCTTGCGATCCTGGTGCCACCGGTCTTTGTCGCCGTGTTTATCGCGATCATGGCGATTGAAGGGGACTACACGTTCCTGACTCGCATCGAGTTCTTCGGTGAGAGCGACTTCGTGCCGGAGTCACCGCATCACTGATTACGTCCAGCTAACTGCAAAAAGCCCGGCCTTGCGCCGGGTTTTTTTTGCCTGGGGCTCGACCGCGACTCGATTGATTTGTCATATGCCCGAAACATAAGGCGAGTACGTCGTTGACTACCCGGGATTCGACTGTAAAGTTCGCGCCGTGGCTTCTTCGAAGGACGTGAAGGAGCTTTCGCTTGGGACAATCTGGAGAGTAATCATGAGCATCACATCACGTGTTGGTCGCACATCGCTGTGTGCGTTGCTGCTGGCCGTGGCATGGACGCCGGCAAGCGCACTGGCGGACAGCGGGTTCTATGTTGGTGGCAGCATCGGTGGCGCATCCATCGAGGCTGATCTGGAGGCAGACCCGCAGCTGCCTGACCTGCCGAGTGAGATCGACGAGGACGACACCGGCTTCAAGGTGTTCGGAGGTTTCATGTTTGACCTGCCGATCCTCGATCTCGGTGTCGAACTTGGCTATGTGGATTTCGGTAATCCGGAAGTCAATGTTCCGACCAATGTCGGTGACGTTGAAGTCGGCTTCGAAACCACCGGTATCAACCTGTGGGGCATCGCCGGAACGGAGCTTGGACCGATCGATGTGTTCGCCAAGCTCGGGTACATCTCCTGGGATATCGAGGCCTCGGTCCAGGGCATACAAGGGGACGTCAGCGACGACGGCAGCGATATCGGCTACGGCCTTGGCGCTGGATTCAGTCTTGGTGCCCTGCAGATTCGCGGTGAGTGGGAGATCTACGACATCGACGATGCGGACGTGTCGATGTTGTCCCTCGGTGTGGTGTACCGCTTCTAGCCGAGACCACTTCCGGGAAGAACATTCTGGCTCCGGTCGGGCGTAGCCCGATCGGAGTTTTTTTTGGCTGCGCCCGAATGTCGGGGTCCCGCTTGACCTTGGGCGCAAGGCACCTACATTAAGGGAAGGTCGCCACTCCGGCTGACAGGAAACAGGAAACACCATGGGACGCGCGATTATTTTGATGATGGACTCGTTCGGCATTGGCGCGACTGCTGACGCCGATCGCTTTGGTGACGAGGGTGCGAACACGCTCGGCAGCATCGCGCGTGTTCGATCTGAATCCGCTCCGCTGTCGCTGCCGAACCTCGCGCGCCTCGGCCTCATTCGCGCCGCGACGGAAAGTGGCGGCCGGGCGCCCGAAGGCTGCATGGACGCGGACGAGGTAATCGGTGCCTACGGCTATGCGGAAGAGCTGTCCAGCGGCAAGGACACGCCGAGCGGGCACTGGGAGATGGCGGGAGTGCCGGTGCTCACGGACTGGGGCTACTTCACGAATCGCGACAGCGCCTTCCCGCAGCCGCTTCTGGAAGCGTTGATCGAGAGAGCCGGCTTGCCCGGGATTCTCGGCAACTGCCACGCATCCGGAACAACGATCATCGCCGAGCTCGGTGAGGAACACATGCGGACCGGCAAACCGATTTGCTACACCTCGGCAGACAGCGTGTTCCAGATTGCTGCCCACGAAGAGAGTTTCGGCCTGGACAGGCTGTATGAGCTGTCGGCAATCGCGCGCGAACTCGTCGACGAGTACAACGTCGGCCGTGTCATCGCTCGTCCGTTCGTCGGCACGAACGCCAGTGATTTCGTTCGCACGGGAAATCGTCGCGACCTGACCACGCCGCCGCCGTCACCCACCGTGCTCGACAGATTGGCGGCCAGCGGTGGCGAGGTCATCAGCATCGGCAAGATCGCCGACATTTATGCGCACCAGGGCATCACGCAGAAGGTGAAAGCAACCGGCAATGCGGCGCTCTTCGACGCGACTCTGGAGGCGCTGGATTCGGCACCGGACCGCTCTATCGTGTTTACGAACTTCGTCGACTTCGACATGCTCTTCGGCCATCGGCGTGATGTGGAAGGCTACGCAGCCGCGCTCGAATACTTCGACGGCCGCCTGCCGGAGCTGCTGGCGCGATTGCGGGACGACGACCTGCTATTGATCACCGCCGACCACGGTTGCGATCCAACCTGGCCGGGTTCGGATCACACCCGGGAGCATGTGCCGGTACTGGCCTACGGCGCCGGCGTCAACGCCGGTTCGCTGGGCAAGCGTGAGACATTCGCGGACATCGGTCAGAGCCTTGCCGATTTCTTCGATCTTCCCGCCACGGACTACGGCGAGAGCTTTCTCGCGCACTAGGGCCCGTCAGTCTTCGCCCGAATCGCTCGCCGCCAGTTGCTCGACGGCTGACTGGTAGCCGAGATCGATCATTTCCTGCGCGCGGTCGAACTCCATGGTGCGGCAGGCGTCTCGCGGGATCGTTATCGTTTTGTCGGGCGGATAGGCCGCCAGTTTCTGGCGGGCGATAGCGCCCTGCATGGCGTCAAACGCCTGGTACGCGATGTCGTAGCTGCTCCAATCCGTATTCATTTTGCGCGAGGGTTTTTTGCCGCCCTGGATCTTGTCGATAAAGGCGCGAATCCGCTCGTGAAACTCGGGCTCGCTGTCGTCCGCGGCAGGGACGGGCACGTTGCGTTTGGGCGCTGCCTGCCGGCGGGACTTGCCCGACAGGTCGACCGCAATCGTCAGGTCGGTGGTGTCCGAGAATGTTGGGGCGATGGGTACCGGGTTCAGTACACCGCCATCGATCAGCAACCCGTCGTTGTAGGGCACGGGCGTCAGTATCAGCGGTAGCGACATCGACGCACGGATGCCGTCGAACACATTGCCGCTCTGAATCCACACCTCGCGCCCTGAGATGATGTCGGCGGCCGTGACGGTCAGCCGGATCGGCAGATCCTCGAAGTTCACGTCCCCGACCAGGCCGCGCAGCGTCTCGATGATCTTTTCTCCCTTCATGAGGCCCGGGCCGTCCCAGGTGAAGTCCATCAGAGACACAATGTCGAAGCGGTCGATGGCCGTCGCCCACTGTTCGTATTCGTCCAGCTTGCCGGCTGCATAAATCCCGCCGATGACGGCACCGATTGAGCAGCCTGCGATGGAGCGGATGTCGCAGTCCTGTTCCTCCAGGTAACGAATGATGCCGACATGTGCCAGGCCGCGGGCGCCACCGCTGCCCAGCACGAGGGAAACCGTCTTGCCGGAAATATCACTCATCGACTGTTGCCGCGTTCCGCGTTGCAAGCTCTTCATGGATTCGTCCCGCCAGTTCGCGCGCTTCGCGAGCGACCCGCTCGGTGTCGATCGTCAGCATCTCGCGATCACGCATCAGCAGTTGACCGTCCACGACCACGGACGCCACGTCCTGTTCGTCGGTGACGTAAACGAGATGTGAGACGACGTCATACGTCGGTACGTGGTGCACGTCGGAGAAATCGACCTGGATAAGGTCCGCCCGGTAGCCCGGCACCAGCGCTCCGACCTTGCCCTCGAGACCAATAGCGACCGCGCCACCGCGTGTGGCCATATCGAGAATGGTCGTTGCGGGCAGCGCCTCCGGATTCATCAGCTCCACCTTCTGGAGGAAGGCAGCGAGTCGCATCTCCTCCCACATATCGAGGTCGTTGTTGCTCGCCGCGCCGTCCGTGCCGA
>CAZMEA010000268.1:0-3691 GCA_964565135.1 uncultured Woeseiaceae bacterium | reverse complement strand
GCAACGCGGCCCAGTACAGGTCGTCGCGGAACAGGCGATTGCCGTCGCGAAACGCATCTTCCGCGGAAAGTCCCTGCGCAAGCCCGGATTCGGCCAGGCAGGCGGCCAGAAGTGCCACGGCCGCAACGCCGCGAATGCTGTCCTTGATCGCCATGGTGATGTCAGCAGTCCCTACTGAACGCTCGATCCGTCAAGGTACCCGCTTTGTCCCGCCGTGCCTGTGATCTATGTCAAGTCCTGACGTCGGCGCGGAACCGCCTGGATGCGGCAACGAGGCCATGAGGCGGGTATCTTCAAGCCGCAAACCCTCGCCGCCGTTCGCGGCGGGCGAGGGGCTGCAGCACCGGTCTCACTCAGGCGATATCGCCCGGCTCCATCTCGGCCGGAGCCTCGTTTTCGGCGTCCCCGTCCATGCCGTCCTCAAAGCCGCCCTCGGCGTCACTCTCGAATTCTGTCCCGAGCTCCGAGCCTTCGTCGCCATCGACGACCAGATCATCGAGGTTGTTCTGAACGTCGAGCTCGCTGTCCATTTCGTCCTCCATGTCTTCCTCGATTTCGTCGAATTCGTCATCATCGACGTCTTCGCCTTCCTCGAAGTCATCCTCCGCTTCGAATTCGTCGTCGGCCACTTCTTCTTCGTTTTCGAACTCGAAGCCGTCGTTGTCGTCGTCGATTTCGAACTCGCCGTCCATCTCCTCGAACTGGTCGAGAACGCTGCGATCGTCCTCGTCGTCGCCGTCTTCGTTCTCGGGCAGATCTTCTTCGATCCGGTTATCGCCCGGACCTTCCATGCGCGCGATGTCCTCTTCGAGACCTTCGAGGTCATCGACGATCTCCATCGTCACCTCGAGTTCGTCGTCGGCACGAGCTGCGGCGGGCGCCAGCGCCAGCGCGGACGCCGCCATCGATGCAATCAGTATGTGAATTCCTTTCATGCTGTTTCCTCCTGACGCCGACTGTTGCGGCGCTTAACTGATATTGACTCTGAGCCTGAAGACCTTGTCGTCTTCGGCGTGGCGTAAGGTCGCCAATAGCTCACCGCCCGCGGGGGTTGTCGCTATTAGCCTGAGCGGGAGAACGTTTTTGCCTTCGGTCAGCGACGTGAGCCAGGTGATTTCCTGCTGACCCTCGAAACCTTCCAGGTAAACGCCATCCGGCAGCAACACCGTGAAGCTGGCGTCCACCAGATCACCCGCCGACGCAAAGACGAGATTGACGGTGCGCGCCTCCTCGAGTGACATCGTTATCGCCGGAATACCGGCGGGAGGCGCCGTGGGCGTTTGCGGTTGCAGCAATACGAGCGTTACGGCAAACAACGCCAGCGCGGCGGCGACAGCCGAGCCGAAGCCCTTCAGCCAGTATCGTCGCCGAGTGTCTTTCGCGCCGGCCGCCGATGCCTTCGCGAGGGCGCTCATGTAGAAGGCGTCGTCGGGCATCGGTACATCCTGCGCGCCGAACGCGACCAGGCCGGCCTTTAGCGACCGCGCCCGGGCCACGCTCGCGGCGCAGACGTCGCAATGGGCGACATGAGCATTCACCGCCGAACGCTCGTCGGCGGCCAGCCGGTCGTCAATGATGTCGTCAATACGTGCTGTCAGGGATTCGCAGTTCATTTTTCCGGGTCCTCACAGAGCTACACGATGCGACGGATCAGATGGTTCCCTCTGACTCGAGAATTTCTCGCAACCTGGCTCGTGCGCGGTGCAGGCGGGATTTGATCGTACCCAGAGGCGTTCCGGTAATGTTCTGTATTTCCTCGAGTTTGTAGCCCTCGGCGTCGTGCAGGAGTAAGACAGTCCGATGCTCATCGCTGAGTTTTGACAGAGCCGACTGCAAGGTGTCGAAGGTGCTTTCGTCAATATCCGGTCGGGGATCTGGCAGGGATTCGATACTTTGTTCGGCAAGCTGGCCCTCATCGACGTCGACCAGCCGTCGACGAGCGTAGCGCCGCTGGTTATCAATGAAGTGGTTGTACAAGACGCGGTTCAGCCAGGGCGCAGGGTCGCGGAGGGCCGCCAGTTCATCGAGCCTGGCGTAGAGTTTGGTCAGAACGTCCTGGAACAGGTCTTCGGCTTCAGGTCGCGAGTGTGTCAGTCGATAGGCAAAGCGAAACAGCCGCGGCATGTGTGGTTGCAGCAGTCGCTCGAAGAGTTTCGCCTGATTTTGCTCGTACGCGTCCATACTGCCTATAGCAGTCTAGGAACCGATTAGGGTGCTTCAAGCAGGACTCGCTGAAACTGAGAACCCGCCCCGAAAAAGGTCGGATTTCGTTCCCGCGGACGCGCAGTTTATTGCTGTACGAGCTCCACGCGTCGATTGCGTTCGCGGCCGGATTCGGCGGCGTTATTGAACACCGGAGACAGCGGTCCCACACCGTGCGGCTCAAGGCGCTCGCGATCGATCCCATAACGGCTGACCAACGCGTCTACGACGCTGCGGGCGCGATCGGCGGACAGATTGCGATTGTAGGCGAACGCACCGGTCGAGTCGGTGTGGCCGACAACGTAGAAGGCGCCGTCAGGAAGGCTCGCAAGGTAGGTTGCGACGGCCGCGAGAGCGCCGTCGGATTTCGGCATCAGGGTCGCCTTGTCATGCTCGAAAAACAGTCCGTCGAGTACGACGCGCCCGTATTCCTCGATGTCATTGCCGATAGCTTCCGGGTCGACAACAACGAGCCCGGTCTCGGCTGCCGCGACCTCGACAATATCGATGAGCGCACCGACATAGTCGGCGGCATGCTGTTCGACATTGATGACGACATAAACGTTGCCGGCCGCTCGCTCTTTGTGCGCAACCAGCGCGGCGGCGCCGCCGGAGGACGACGTTCCGGCGAACATCGTGGTGACTTCTCCGGGTTTTGACGTGACGTTCTCGCGAAACAGCACCTCCGCCCACTGTCGACTGCCGGGCCCCGTACCGCGCCTGTCTGCCGATACGCCGTCGAGCAGGATCTCGAAGTCCTGATCCCGCAGGGATTCGAGATAATTCAGATATATCTCGGAGAAGGTGCGCTCTTCGCCGCGGTAGCGATAGAAGGTTCGCGTGACCCGGCCCTGTGTATCAATCCAGTCCCCAATAGTGCGATAACCGGTAACGGGACCTGTCGGAACCCGGTAGGGCTGGTAATTCTCGATGTGCTGCCAGGGTATGTCCTGACCCGGGTAGCGGCTGATGAGCGGGTGCTCGATGACGCCGTCGGCGTCCTGCGCGTTTACCGGCAGGGCAGCCGCCGTCAGGCAGCAGACAGCAACAATGGCCAACGTAAGTCGCGTCCATACTGAGCGATCCCCTGTCACTGCGTGGCCTGAACTTTACCCGCCTACCGCCGGCCATCTACCTCCGCTGCCAGCAAGCCGAGGAGCTGCGGGTTTGCTTGTCCGGTGACTTCCATGCCCCGCTCGGCCTGGAACTGAGATATCGCTATTGCCGTGTACAAGTCGCTCGAGCCGCCGTTGCCGGTGTCGTAGCCCAGCGCCTGAAGGTGGTTGCTGACGGACTCTTCGACACTCGAGCCCATCAGGTTGGCGCTGCTACCAGCGCCGGCAGCCGCTCCTGAGACGCTGGCTGCAGCATCACCAGCCGGCGCGCCAGCTGCACCACCGGGGACTCCGCCGCCATACTGCGACATCATGTTGCCCATGCCCATACTTTCCAGCATCTGGCGCTGCTCGTCGGTCATGCCCGCCAGTGC
>CAZMEA010000267.1:0-3696 GCA_964565135.1 uncultured Woeseiaceae bacterium | reverse complement strand
GGCCCGTTGCCGCAACTTGGCCAGCGCAGTATGGTCAATTCAAGATAGCGACTGACGTGGAGCGTTGATGCAATCAGCACGACCGAAATCTGGCCCATCGACATTGGTCCTGATCGGCATGCTGGTTGCAGCCATTCACTCCGCACCACTCTTCGCCAAAGACATTGCCGCGCAGCGCGCTGCCTTCAAAGCCGTGTACCCGGCAGCGGAGCGCGGCGAGTGGGCGCCAGTTGCTTCGCACGCTGACTTGCTACAGGACTATGTTCTCTGGCCCGATTTGCGGGCCGCATGGCTCAGGGCGAAAGGCAGTCGCGACGAAGCCGAAATCCGCCGTTTCCTGGACACCTACGGCACGCTCAAACCGGCGCGTGAGATTCGCTATCGATACGCGCGTCGCCTGGCCCGTCAGAACCGTCACGCGGATTTTCTGGAGCTCTATGACACCTACTACGCCAGCCTGAACGAGCCGGTTCTCGACTGCCTGGCCGCGCGCGCCAACGTTCAGGTGGGGCGACGATCCGCTGCACTCGAAAAGGCTCGTTCGCTCTGGCTGGTCGGCCGCAGCCAGGTGAAAGAGTGCGATCCACTGTTCGCGTGGATGCGCAATGAGGGACTGCTCGATCGGACGCTGCTGCAACAGCGGTACCAGCTTGCCGTTGCAAAACGTGATTTCCTGTTGGCTCGGTACATTGCAAGGTCCATTGATGACGACACGCTTGCCGAAGCCAATCGATGGCTACGTGCGCGCGGCAACGCGGCGCAGTTCCTGCGTACCGCAGACGTCGGGCTGCAGACATCCACTTACGACAAACAGCTCGCGTACGCAGCGCGGCGCCTCGCAATCAGTTCCCCGGATCGCGCCTACAGCGAGTGGACTCGCCTGCGGCGCGACCGAAAATTCGCCGAAGAACTCGACGTCGCCGTTGCCCGGCAGGTCGCCTTGTGGGCAACCCGTCGAAACCTCGACAACGCCGATACGTTGATTGGCAAGCTCATGCCCGCAGCGGTTAACGACGAAGTGCTGCGCTGGCGTGCCCGTAGCGCGCTGCGACGCGGCGACTGGGTGACCGTACGCGACGCCATCAACGAATTGTCGCCCGAAGAACGGGCGCGCGCCGAATGGCGATACTGGAAGGCAGTCGCGCTGCTCGGTACGAATGCTGATGCAGACGCCATGCTCCTGCTCAGCGGTCTGGCCCGGGAGCGGAGCTATTACGGCTTTCTGGCCGCTGACTTCCTCGGCACGGAATACGCACTGGACCCAGCACCTGTCGCGGCGATTGACGATGTTCTGGACGAGCTAGAGAGCAATCCTGCACTCGTCAGGGCGCGCGAACTGTTTCTTACCGGCCTGGACGGTCGGGCGCGCTCCGAGTGGCAAGAGGCCGTCCGAGGGCTCGACGGAAACCATCGCGCGCAGGCGGCGATACTCGCCGACCGCTGGGGATGGCATTCGCGTGCCATCGCGCTGGCCGCATCCGTCGGTGAGTACGACGACCTTGATCTCCGTTATCCGTTGCCGCACAGGGATGATTTTCGGGATGCCTCAAAGGCCGCCGGCGTCGACGAAAGCTGGGCGTACGGCATAGCTCGAAACGAGAGCAGCTTCATGCGCGACATTCGATCGAGCGCCGGTGCCATCGGTCTGATGCAATTGATGCCCGCAACCGGCCGGCAGACGGCGCGCGAGATCAAACTTCCTTACAAAGGCCTTAAGACGCTTACGGATCCGCGCAGCAACATAAAGCTTGGCGCCACCTATCTGGGCAAGATGCACAAACGTTTCGACGGTCATGCCGCTGTCGCGACCGCCGCCTACAACGCCGGCCCGCTGCGAGTCTCGCGGTGGCTACCCGAAGACAAGCAGATTGACGCCAGAATCTGGATCGAAACAATCCCGTTCAACGAAACCCGCGATTACGTAAGGCGCGTATTGGCAGCCGACGTCATTTTCGCCTGGCGCATGACCGGCCAGGCGCCACGCCTGAGTGATCGACTGCCCGCGATCCAACCGTCAGAGCAAGAAGGCGCAGTATCCAGTCAATAGCCCCGACGGTCGGCGGCGGCGCCAGACTGAGCCGATGCCGCACCCAGCGTATTCAGAATTGCGCGTCGTTCGTCGGGATCGAGCCCGGATAATCGCTCCACCTCGGCGTAAAAACACGGCAGTGCATAATCGCACTGCGCCAGCACCTCGCGAAACGCGGGCACATCGCCGTTGTACAGTCCAACCGACGCCAGTCGCGCGTTATTCACCAAGCCACCCAGCCAGCCGGGGCCAGAGAAACCGCGAAGGCCGGCCACCTCATTGGCTTCTTCACGTAGACGCTCAATGCGCATGGCTTTCGCGTCACGTTTGGCCTGTTCGGAGCGCTCCGAATCGTAGATCCGCGCGAGATCATCGCGCGCTGTATTCGCAAGCGCAGACAACTCGCGACGGAATTCCTCGCGTCGACGAAACCCGGCCATGGCATCGTCCTCGCCGCGCGATGCGAACCAGCGACGCAGACCTTCCTCGGCGACGGCGGTCGCGAACGACTCGTTGAAGCCGGTATCGTTCTTGATGAACAGGCGCTGGTGGGCGAGCTCATGGAACAGCGTCGCGATCAGGTCCGCATCCGACCAGCGCATCATAGTGTTGAGGACGGGGTCCTCAAAGCGGCCGAGCGTGGAATACGCCGGTACACCGCCGACGAAGACATCGTACCCCTGCTCCGCCAGTCGGTCGCCCTGGCGCTCGGCCGCCTGCTGCGAGAAGTAGCCGCGATACGCGACACAGCCAACGACAGGAAAGCACCACGTCTTGGGCGCTAACGAAAACTCAGGCGCGGCAAAAACGTTCCAGACAACGTAATCGCGCTCAAGATCGGCATAAGTCGTATAACTGCCATTGTCAGGCAACAGGAGCTCGTCGGTGGCAAACCGACGAGCTTCGCGCACGAGATCGAGCTTGCGGCGCGTGTCTTCAGCCAGCGACGCATCGGTCAGGACTTCGTCAATGGGTTCACGTTTGCGCAGCAGATCCACCTGCCCGTTTATGGCCTGCACGTAGTAGCAGCCACCTAGGGGCATAGACGTGATCAGCGCTAATGCCACGGCGCCGGAGACCCAGAGACGTTTCCGCATGCCTTTGAGTCTACACAGCGGCGAGCTGAACAGGCAGCGTCGGCTGTCGCCCGTGGTGCGCCGACGCAGCGCTTATGACCCGTAGCCACCGCGTTGCTACTATGCGGCCATGCAAACGTATCTGGTAGGCGGCGCGGTGCGCGACGAGCTGCTCGGGATCCCCGCCCGGGAGCGCGACTGGTGCGTCGTCGGCGCAACGCCGGACGACATGCTCGCCGCCGGATACCGTCAGGTGGGCAAGGATTTTCCCGTGTTCCTGCACCCGGACACCGGGGAGGAATACGCGCTGGCGCGGACCGAACGAAAGACAGCTCCGGGGTACCACGGCTTCGAATTCGACACATCGCCAGCGGTAACGCTCGAAGAAGATCTGGGCCGCCGGGACCTGACGATCAACGCACTTGCGAAGGACAGCGACGGGACGCTGATCGATCCCTACAACGGCAAGGCAGATATCGACGCGAGACTGCTGCGACACGTATCTCCGGCGTTTCGGGAGGACCCGGTACGAATACTACGGGCGGCACGCTTTGCCGCTCGTTTCGCCCCGCTCGGGTTCTCGGTCGCCGA
>CAZMEA010000266.1:0-3700 GCA_964565135.1 uncultured Woeseiaceae bacterium | reverse complement strand
GTCAGCCGCCGTGCGAAGGCCTGCGGCGCGCTGCTTGCCGTCGACAACACCTTCCTGTCTCCGGCCCTGCAGAATCCGTTGGCGCTGGGCGCCGACCTCGTTACTCACTCGACGACGAAGTATCTGAATGGACACAGCGACGTTGTTGGCGGAGCCGTCGTTGCGGCGACGCCGGAGCTCGCTGAACAGATTGCCTGGTGGGCAAACTGCCTTGGCATTACCGGGGCACCGTTCGACAGCTACATGACACTGCGCGGCATTCGCACTCTGCACACGCGCATGAAGCAACATGAAGAGTCGGCGAACCTGTTGGCCAACGTACTCGCTGAGCACATCGCCGTTGACCGTGTGTACTACCCGGGACTGCGCGACCACGACGGGCACGAAATCGCAGCGCGACAGCAAAAAGGCTTCGGCGGTATGTTGAGTTTCGAGCTTTCCGGCGGTGAGGCTGTCGTACGCGCGTTCCTCGAAAGCGTCGAGTACTTCTCTCTTGCGGAGTCGCTCGGCGGCGTGGAGAGCCTGATTTGCCATCCGGCGTCGATGACTCACGCGGCCATGGCACCTGAGGCGCAGATTGCGGCAGGTATTACACCAAACCTGGTGCGCATTTCGGTGGGTCTGGAATCCCCGGAAGATCTCGTTGCGGACGTCGTTCGGGCGCTGGATGCCGCGATCGGCGAAGCGGCGCTGAAACCGGTTGCGGTGGCCTGAGGCGGCGACGAGAACGCTAGTACGAGAGCTCGGCCAGAATGGCGTCAGTCATAGCCTCCGTCCCGAGCGGCATTTCGTCGGGGACAGCAATGTCTGCGGTTCGCTTGCCGGCAGAAATGGTGCGGCGAATGGCCGTCTCGACCGCAACAGCCTCATCCTCAAGTTCGAGGCTGTGCCGCAGCAGCATGGCCACGCTGCCGATGGTGCCACAGGGATTGGCAATACCCTGACCGGCAATATCAGGCGCAGAGCCATGAATCGGTTCATACAGCCCGACACCGGTCTCGCCGAGAGACGCGGAGGGCAGCATCCCCATTGAGCCTGTCAGCATCGACGCTTCGTCGGTGAGGATATCGCCGAACATGTTTTCAGTGACAATGACGTCGAAATTTCCAGGCCTGCTGATGAGATGCATGGCGGCCGCATCAACCAGCAGATGTTCAAGCGACAGCGCGGGGAACTCCTCACGCATAACCCGATTGGTTACGTCTCGCCACAAACGGGACGTCTCCAACACGTTTGACTTGTCCACGGAACAGACCTGCCCGCGGCGACCAGCCGCGATTCTCGCGGCAACGCGCACGATGCGCTCGACTTCCGGAACCGTGTAGACGCACAGGTCGGTCGCGCGATCAGCCTCCCGCGATTTCTCGCCAAAGTAGATACCGCCGGTCAATTCGCGAATGACCATGATGTCGACATCCGCAAGCAGCTCAGCTTTTAGCGGGGATGCGCCGGACAGCTCGGGAAAGATCTCGACCGGGCGAAGATTGGCAAACACACCGAGCGCCGCACGCAGATCGAGCAACCCTTGCTCCGGTCGCACCGTTGCAGACGGATCCGACCATTTTGGCCCGCCAACCGCGCCGAGCAAGACAGCGTGGCTTTCTTTGCAGCTGGCCAGCGCGTCGGGCGGAAGCGGGTTGCCCTGTGCGTCGATACCGGCGCCGCCAACAAGCTGCTCGGAAAATTCAAATCGATGGCCAAATTGATTGCCGACGGCCTCGAGTACCCGGCGGCCGGCAGCTGCGACTTCAGGGCCAATTCCATCGCCCGGCAATAGTGTGATCAGGGCTTCCAAGCGCGCTGCTCCTCGAACTGCGAGATGTCGCTGTCGTGTTGCTGGAGAAAACCGAGCTGGTCTATGCCCTCCAGAAGGCAATAGCGGGCAAATGAATCGATCGGGTAGGTAACGGTCCGGCCATCCGGCAGGGTCAACGTGGACGTCGCGACGTCGACAGAGAGCTCAGCACCCGGATTCTGCAGAAGCCAGCCCAGGGTGTCTTCGTCGACGATGATCGGCAGCAGTCCGTTCTTGAGTGAATTGCTGCGGAAAATGTCGGCAATCTCCGAACTGATCACTGCCCGGAAACCGAAATCCGTTAATGCCCAGGGCGCGTGTTCACGCGACGAGCCGCAGCCGAAGTTCCGGTCGGCGACAAGAATCGTACAGCCGCGGGCTTCCGACTGGTTGAGTACGAAGTCCGGGTCGTCGGTTCCGTCCGGCAGGTAGCGCCAGTCGTTGAACAGATTTTTGCCGAGTCCCTCGCGTGTCGTCGTTGTCAGGAATCTCGCGGGGATGATCTGATCGGTATCCACGTCAGCGACCGGAAGCACAACGCTGCGGGACTCGATTCGTTTTAGCGGCTGCACGTCGACTACTCCATGAATCGGCGCGGATCGGCGACCCGGCCCGCCACGGCCGATGCGGCAGCGGTCATCGGGCTGGCCAGAATCGTTCTCGCGCCCTTGCCCTGGCGGCCCTCGAAATTCCGGTTGCTGGTACTCACACTCAGCTTGCCAGCGGGTACGGTGTCCCCGTTCATACCGAGACACATGGAACACCCGGATTCGCGCCATTCAGCACCGGCAGCTTCGAATACGCGATCCAGTCCAAGCGCCTCTGCCTCTTTCTTGATTTGCTGCGACCCGGGAACAACCAGCATGCGGACACCGTCGGCCACCTTGCGTCCGGAAACGATCGAGGCGGCCTGTTGCAGGTCTGACAGACGGGAATTCGTGCAGCTGCCGATGAAGACGACATCGACCGCGGACTCGGTCAGCGGACGTCCGGCTTCCAGCTGCATGTAATCGAGCGATTTGGCAAATCCTGCCGCGGTGCCGGCCGGCACCGGATCGTTGACCGGCACAACCATGCCCGGGTTGGTACCAAAGGTGACCATCGGTTGCAGCGCCGATGCGTCGACCGTCACGGTCTTGTCGAACTCAGCGCCGTCATCGCCGGGCAGCCCTCGCCATCGGGCGACAGCGGCGTCCCAATCGTCACCGCGCGGGGCTCTGGCTCGACCATGCAGATAGTCGATCGTCGTGTCGTCGGGTGCGATCATGCCGGCGCGGGCGCCTGCTTCGATGGACATGTTGCAAATGGTCATACGCGCTTCCATGTCCATAGCCGTGATCGCCTCGCCGCGATACTCGATGACGTGACCAGTGCCTCCGTCGACGCCAATCTGACCGATGGTCGCGAGAATCACGTCCTTCGCCGTCACCCCCGCCTGCAGCTGGCCGCGGATATCGATCAACAACGTCCTTGGCTTGCGTTGCAACAGGCACTGGGTCGCCAGGACATGGCCGACTTCAGTGGTGCCAATGCCGAAGGCGAGGGCGCCAAACGCGCCATGCGTGCTTGTGTGGCTGTCACCGCAGACAATCGTCTTGCCCGGCTGGGTGGCGCCGAGTTCCGGACCAATAACGTGGACGATGCCGCGGCTGTCGCTATCGAAGCCCAGGAGGTCAATGCCGAAGTCCTGACAGTTTTGCTGCATCTGCCGGACCTGCTGCGCCGCACCTTCACCGGCGATTTCGAGGTCCTTGAACGTCGTCACGGGCGTGGTCGGCGTCGAATGATCCATCGTCGCCAGCGTGAGGTCCGGTCGGCGTACGCGGAGATTCTTCTCCCGGAGCAGGGAGAACGCCTGCGGCGTCGTCACTTCGTGAATCAGGTGCAGGTCGATGTAAAGGATCG
>CAZMEA010000265.1:0-3702 GCA_964565135.1 uncultured Woeseiaceae bacterium | reverse complement strand
TGTAGAGAATGTTGGCGGGCTTTATATCACGGTGGATCACGCCCTGGTTATGGGCGTAGTCCAGCGCCTCCGCCGTGCGGGCACACAGTTCGAGCGCCTTGTTGGGTGCCAGCAGGCGCTGCGCGTTCGTGAATTCGGTCAACGGCTTGCCCTGCAGGTATTCCATGGCGATGTAGGCGAGGTTCTTGTCTTCACCGGCGTCGTAAACGGTCACGATGTTCGGGTGGGTCAGGCGGCCGGCCGATTCAGCCTCGCGGAAGAAGCGCACTCGCGCCTCGGCGAGCTCCTCATCCTCAAATTCCTTTTCGAGCGGTATGACTTTGAGAGCAACAGCCCGGTTTATGCGCGGATCACGCGCCAGGTAGACCACCCCCATGGCGCCTCGGCCCAGTTTGCGCTCAATGACGTAGCGCCCCAATCGCTTCGGAGCGCCCTTGACGCCGTCGCCTTTGCCGGCTGCCGCCGGTTCGGGGCCATGGGTGCGCTTCAGCCAATCGAGAACGGCTTCAGCGCGCTCCGGTTTGGACTGTTCCTCAAAGGCCAGCGACAGCTTGTACATGACCGATGCGAGCATGTCGGTCGGCTCGCAGCGGCGGAATTCAGCGAACGCGGGTTCGAGCCGACCTGCCGCCAGGAAGTCCGAGCCGCGCTTGAACGCTGTCGCTGTCGCCTGTGTCGACGTGCCGGACAGCCAGGTGACGAGCAGGCCGGCACCGAGAATCAGCATCGACGGCCGGCCCAGATCCAGGCGAATCCGCAGCACGTAGATCATCAACGCTTCGATAATGACAAGGCCGGCGATAATGGCGATCGTCGTCGCGGCGATCTCCATGCGCTTCCTGCCCGGCAGGAACAGCGCTGCAACAATCGCGACCAGGGCGGGTACCAACCATTCCAGCGCCTTCACCCACGTCGGGGCGACAATGGCCCGCTGGTTCTCAATGTCGGCGAGGAGAAGCGCGGTTATTTCCGAAACGGTCGCGTACTGGCCGCTGGGCAGCATACCGGCAGCGGCAACCAGGGGCGGTTCAGCGTCAAGAAATACGGTTTGCCCGTTGATGCTTGCGCTGGAGAATCGCCCTTCCAGCACGTCATCGGCGTCAAGCCTTGGTATCGGCGCATAGCGCGACAGAAAAACCGTGTCGTCGACGCTGGAGATGCGCGGGTCTACGAGGCTTTCCGGATTCGACAAGGCAACGGCCAGCGGCAACGATGGCGTCATCTGCCCATCGTACAGATGCCAGAACTGCGACCTGCGCAGCACTCCATCGTCGTCCGGGTTTATCGCCAGGAAACCGCTTCGAGTTGCAAGTGCCGAAACCGGATGGCGTGTCGGGACGAAGATAGGGACGCTTGCGTCGAAGGCTGCCGCCCAGTCGGGCAGGGCCTCTCCGCGCTTCACGTCCGGCGGTTCCGGCAGAACGATACGTCGGGCGCCCTGTTCACGGACGATACGGAGCAGCTGTGCGTACTCGGCGCCGATCGCTGCGGGATCCTTGCGTTCCGGATCGATGCTGATGATCACGCCGTCTTCGAGCGGCTCGTTATTGAGTTGCCCTGCAAACGTGTCGAACAGGAACCGATCGGCCGCGACGAACCACTGCGCCGCCGGGCCGTAGAGCAGCAGCATCAATACGCTAACGAAGGCTAGTGTGACCAGTCGGTCGCGACGTTCTTTCTTTTGCTTGTCCAAAGCCGGGTCTCTACATAACGCCGGGCAGTATAGAAAAGCGGGGCCCGGGTTTATGAGATAGGGTTGGCATTTTCGCCGGATAAGCCATTGTTTGTGCCTGTTATCATCCCAATCCGATAGCCGTCCCGGACGGCCTCCGAACGCTTAAATAGATCATCTGTACAAGATTTAATCGAGATTGAGGGGTTTCACGCTTGGCGAAAGCGAAAACGGCGTATTTGTGCACGGACTGTGGCGCCCACAGCGTGAAGTGGCAGGGGCAATGTCCGGATTGTGGTGCATGGAACTCCCTCACGGAAACCCGGCCGCAGGCCGCAACGCGACCGGCGTCCGGCGGCTCTGAGCCGGCCGCGCTGGGCGAGCTTGCCGCGGTTGCAATGCCGCGCCACCAAACCGGCTTCGGTGAGTTTGACCGCGTGCTGGGAGGTGGTCTGGTCCCGGGGTCTGTCGTTCTCCTCGGTGGCGATCCGGGCGTCGGCAAGTCCACCTTGCTGCAGCAGGTGGCGGCAAGGCTGCCGGAAGATCTGGGTGTGCTTTACGCAACCGGCGAGGAGTCGCTGCAGCAGGTCGCTCAAAGATCGCAGCGGATCGGTACCGAAAATGCAAAGCTCCGTCTGCTCGCCGACACGTCGCTCGAAAACATCCTGGCACAGGCATCAGCAGTCAATGCCAGGGTCATCGTGGTCGATTCCATTCAGACCGTCGTTAGCGACGAACTGTCGTCAGCGCCGGGCTCGGTCGCGCAGCTGCGAGAGTGCGTAGGTCAGCTCGTTCGTTTTGCAAAAAGTCGCGATGTGGCGCTGTTCTTGATCGGTCACGTGACCAAGGAGGGGGCGATTGCCGGGCCGCGTGTGGTCGAACACATGGTCGACACGGTGTTGTACTTTGAAAACGATCCGTCGAGTCGCTACACCATTGTGCGCGCCGTCAAGAATCGTTTTGGCGCGAGCAGCGAGCTCGGCGTGCTGGCCATGACCGAGGCGGGATTCCGCGAGGTAAAGAACCCGTCCGCAATCTTTCTGTCGGGTCGGCAGGGACCTCGCCCCGGCAGTCTGACGTCCGTTACCTGGGAGGGGAGTCGCCCTCTGCTTGTCGAGATTCAGGCATTGGTCGCCGATGGCGTCAGCAACTATCCGAAGCGCCTGGCCAACGGCATCGATCAAAGCCGCCTGGCGTTGCTGGTTGCTGTTCTGCAGCGGCATGGCGGTATTGCCCTTGGTACGGACGACATATTCGTCAACGTCACCGGTGGATTGCGGATCAATGAGACAGCAGCGGATCTTCCCGTGCTGCTGTCTATCGTTTCCAGCTTTCGCGATCGCTCGCTCGCTGAGGGCGTGCTGAGTTTTGGTGAAGTTGGTCTGGCAGGCGAGGTGCGTCCGGTCCGCTTCGGCACGGAACGGCTTACGGAAGCCGCCAAGCAGGGCTTCCGCCGCGCCATCGTTCCGGCGAACAACGTCCCGCGTCGAGCGCCCGATGGGCTCGACGTCGTCCCGGTCGAGGATCTGTCAACCGCGCTCGAGGTCGCGTTCGATAGCGACTGATCGCGCTTCGCTAGTGGCCGCCTCGTCGTCCTGCAGCTCAAACAGGCGAGCTGAGATAACGCGGTTCTCGTCGCTCGCGACGATCTCGATCGGATAGTTGCCGATCTTGAGGCAGGTCCCCGGCGCCGGGATTCGCTCGAGATACTCCACTATCAGTCCATTCAGCGTCTTCGGACCGTCGGTTGGCAGTTCCCACTGTATGGCCTTGTTCATCTCGCGAATGTTGGTTGTGCCGGTCACCAGGTACCGGTCATTGTCTTCGCGAGTGATGCCTTCCTCGTCAGCGGTCGGCACCGTCGTGAACTCGCCGACGATCTCCTCGAGTATGTCCTCGAGCGTGACGATGCCCTGGATGTCACCGTACTCGTCGACGACCAGCGCGAATCGCTGCCGCACTCGTTGGAACTGCACGAGCTGGGTCGAGAGCGGCGTGCCTTCCGGAACAAAGTAGGGCTCATCGACGAG
>CAZMEA010000264.1:0-3715 GCA_964565135.1 uncultured Woeseiaceae bacterium | reverse complement strand
AACGTTTCGTGCGCACGACGACTGGTCGTAACAGTAACTTCACGACCGGCCGCATTTATGAGTCGGTCATCCGCAAGGAGCGACGTGGCGACTACCTTGGCGCGACTGTTCAGGTGATTCCTCACATTACCGACGAGATCAAGCAGAGCGTCGAGCGCGGTGCCGGCGATGCCGACATTTGCCTCGTTGAGATTGGCGGCACTGTTGGTGACATCGAATCCCTGCCGTTTCTTGAAGCCATTCGACAGATGGGTGTGGAACTCGGCCGTGATCGCGTCGTTTACGTGCATCTGACGCTGGTTCCGTATATCGCCACGTCGTCGGAAATCAAAACGAAGCCGACGCAGCACTCTGTAAAGGAACTGCGCTCGATCGGCATTCAGCCGGATATCCTGGTTTGCCGCTCCGAGCAGATGTTGCCGGGGGAACAACGACGCAAGATTGCGCTGTTTACCAACGTAGCCGAGGAGGCGGTGATATCCGCCATCGACGTCGACGACCTGTACAAGATTCCTGCAATGCTGGAAGCACAGGGCCTGGATCGCATCGTGGCCCGGCAGCTCAATCTCGACTTGCCGCCAGCCGACCTCGGCGAATGGGCGGCCATTGTCGAGGCGAAGAGAAATCCGCAAAGCGAAGTTGATATCGCGATGGTCGGCAAGTACGTCGACCTGCGCGATTCCTACATCTCGCTCAGCGAGGCGCTGCTGCACGGCGGCATTCATACGCGCACTCGGGTCAACATTCATTACTTCGAGTCCGAAGACATCGAACGCGACGGACCTGACGTTCTGCGCGACATGGACGGCATCGTCGTTCCGGGAGGCTTCGGCGACCGCGGCATCGAGGGCAAGATTCGCTCCGTGCAGTTTGCCCGTGAGAACGGTATCCCCTATCTCGGTATCTGCCTTGGCTTGCAGGTTGCGGTCATCGAGGCGGCGCGAAATCTGGCCGGGCTCGAGGGCGCGCACAGTACCGAATTCGATCGAGCGTCAGCGCACCCGGTGATCGCGCTGATCACCGAATGGAAAGACGATTCGGGCGACGTCGAGGAACGCGACGAACGATCGGACCTGGGGGGCACGATGCGTCTCGGCGCGCAGGTCATCAATCTGCAGCAAGGCTCGCGAGTCCGTGACATCTACGGAAACGATGAAATCGCCGAGCGGCACCGGCATCGGTTTGAGGTCAACAACAACTACCGAGAGCGCCTCGAGGCGGCCGGCGTGAGTTTCTCCGGTCTGTCAGTCGACGACCTCGTGGAGATGATCGAGTTGCCGGCACACCCCTGGTTCGTTGCCAGCCAGTTCCATCCCGAGTTCACATCGAATCCGCGCGACGGACACCCCCTGTTTATCAGTTTCATCGAAGCGGCCGGGGTGCATCACTCCCGTGAAGTGCCGCAGGCAGCGGAGGCGTGAAACTCGCCAATGCCGAGGTTGGTAACGATCAGCCGATATTTCTGATCGCCGGCACCTGCGTGATTGAAAGCGAGTCGATGGCTATCGACACGGCGGGTACCTTGCAGGAAGTAACCTCGGCGCTCGGCATTCCGTTTATCTACAAGTCTTCATTCGACAAGGCGAATCGGAGCTCCCGCGACGGACATCGCGGTCCCGGGATCGACGAGGGTCTGCGTATCCTGGCGGAAGTCCGCAAGCAGATCGGGGTGCCGGTACTGACCGATGTTCACGAAGATACCCCGATGGCCGAAGTGGCCGAAGTCGTCGACGTGATGCAGACGCCGGCATTCCTGTGTCGGCAGACGAACTTTATTCTGAACGTCGCGAGTCAGGGCATACCGGTCAATATCAAGAAAGGCCAGTTCCTGTCGCCCTGGGAGATGCAGAACGTCGTCGACAAGGCGAGATCTACCGGGAACGAAGGCATCATGGTTTGTGAGCGCGGATTCAGCTTCGGCTACAACAACCTTGTGTCCGACATGCGCAGCCTTGCGGTCATGCGCACCACCGGCTGTCCGGTCGTCTTCGATGCCACGCACTCTGTGCAGCTGCCTGGCGGCAAGGGCAGTGCGTCCGGCGGTCAGCGCGAATTCATCCCGGTCCTCGCGCGTGCTGCGACGGCGGTCGGTGTGGCTGGCCTGTTTATGGAGACCCACCCGAAGCCGGAAGAAGCACTGTCGGACGGCCCGAATGCCTGGCCGCTAGACCGGATGCGCGGCTTGCTCGAGATCCTCGTCGAGCTGGACCGTACTGTGAAGGCTCGGCCTTTCGCGGAAACCGACTTCGGGCTGGGCACCTGACTCGAATCAATGACTGAAATGACGCGTCGTGTCGCAATGACGGCACGACCTTACCGATGACGGAGTGACGATGATCAAGATCAAAGATGTGCGGGGCCGGGAGATTCTCGACTCGCGCGGCAACCCGACGGTCGAAGCGGACGTCGTACTCGAAGACGGGAGTTTCGGCAGAGCCGGCGTTCCGTCCGGCGCATCTACGGGGACTCGGGAGGCCGTTGAACTCCGCGACGCCGACAAATCCCGCTACCTCGGCAAGGGCGTTCGCAAGGCTGTCGGTAACGTCAATGGCGCGATCCGCGACAAACTTCTGTCGCGCGAGTTTGCTGACCAGCGCGATCTGGATACTGCGTTGCTAAAGCTCGACGGCAGCACGAACAAGAGCCGTTTGGGCGCCAATGCACTGCTGGCCGTTTCGCTGGCGACCGCACATGCATGTGCTCGCTCTGCCGACCTGCCGCTGTTTCGACATCTTGGCGAAGGGTCCGAGATGCCCGTGCCCATGATGAACATCATTAACGGCGGCGCGCATGCGGACAACAGCGTCGATATTCAGGAATTCATGATCCTCCCGGTCGGTGCCGCATCCTTTCGCGAAGCGCTGCGCCAGGGTGCAGAGGTGTTTCACGCGTTGAAGAGCGTTCTCAAGAAGCAGGGCCTCAACACTGCTGTCGGCGATGAGGGCGGCTTCGCACCCGATCTGTCGTCGAACCAGGCGGCACTGGACACGATCGCCGAAGCGATCGAGGCGGCTGGCTTCGGACTGGGTCGGGACATCTTTCTCGGTCTGGACGTTGCGAGTTCAGAGTTCTACGAGGGCGGTCGTTATAACCTTGCTTCGGAAGGGCGTGATTTCGACGCGGACGGGTTTTGCGATTACCTGGCGGGCCTCGTCGATGCGTATCCCATCATTTCGATTGAAGATGGCATGGACGAGAGTGACTGGACAGGCTGGAAGACCCTGACCGACCGGCTCGGTGATCGTGTGCAGCTGGTCGGCGATGACCTGTTTGTCACCAACACCACCATCCTCGCCGACGGTCTGGCCAAGGGCGTCGCTAACTCGATATTGATAAAACCCAACCAAATCGGTACCTTAAGCGAAACTCTTGATGCGATTACTATGGCGATCGACGGACAGTACACCGCGGTCATCTCGCATCGGTCCGGTGAGACGTCCGACAGCACGATTGCGGACATCGCGGTAGGTACACGAGCCACGCAGATCAAGACCGGCTCGCTCTCGCGCTCCGACCGAATTGCGAAGTACAACCAGTTACTGCGCATCGAGGAAACGCTGGGTGGCGAGGCGACGTATGCCGGGGCGGGTGCATTCACCGTCGAGGTACCGACCGCCTGACCCACTGGGGAGTCGGACTTGGGCACATCGCACTGGATTGTCGTCTTGCTGGCGATTTTGTCGCTTTCGCTGGGCGGTCAATTGCTGCTGTCAGA
>CAZMEA010000263.1:0-3729 GCA_964565135.1 uncultured Woeseiaceae bacterium | reverse complement strand
GTCATGATCACCCGACCGGACGAGGACCACTTCGTGTTCGAGCGGGAGCTGATGGCAGAGAAGCGCATCATTCACCTGAACCACGATCACGAGCCCGGCGAACCGTCGATCAACGGGTATTCAACCGGCACGTTTGACGGCAAGGAACTGGTTGTCACCACGACGAATTTCGTGGCCGACAAATGGGGAACGCACACCGGTATCGATTCGAGCGACCAGAAACAGCTGGTAGAGCGTTTCTGGATGTCGGACGACGGGCTGTTCCTGCATGTCGACATTACGATCACGGACCCGGTGTATCTGACCCGCCCGCACACGTTCCGGCACCAGTGGGCGAAGCTGGCGGACCGCCCGGTCATACAGGCGCCGTGCACGATGGAGTCGGCTCAGCTCTACAAAGAGGCCGGTTACGGAGAAGGGTCCGAGTAGACGGTCAGCTTCTAGGGTGCGCGTGCCTTCAGAATCAGACCCAGCAGCTTGCCGTACTCTGCTCGAGTGACCCGCGTCCCCTCGTCCACACCGCCGACGGGGATCGTCCGGTCATTTGTGTTCACGCGGTGCACGACGACGGTGTCGAACTCCGGCATCACCGTAATGTAGTGCCCGCCCGCACCGTGCGCGGCGTACGCGCCGTCGCCGACATCGACGTCGGGGTACAGGCGACCGTCAACGGCGATCCACCAGAAGTACTCGTGACCGCCGAACTCGTTGACGGGTCGGGTGGTCATGGTTGTGCGCGCAATCCAATCGCGCGGCACCACTTGCTGGCCCTTCCATCTCCCCTCACGCAGGTACAGGAGTCCGAATCGCGCCATGTCCCAGGCCGTCATGCGAAACACGTACGCGGGATAATCAGACACGGACCGGCCCTGCGCGCCACCCCAGCCGCTGCGCGGCTCATACATACCGTCAGTGCGTTGATAGGCAGTCATGCCAGTAGGTGTGGCAATCAGCTCTGCGAACGCGTCAAAGATTCCGCGGCCGGTTTCCTGTTCGAAAATTGCACCGGCGACGTTGAAATCCCAGTTGCTGTAGTACCAGTGCGTGCCGGGCGCGTGGCTACCTCGCGCCGGCCATGCCGACGAGTGCTCTGCGCCAACCAGATTCGACGGGTGGTAGACACCTGAACGGGAGCCGAGGATGTCATCGAGCGTTGCCTGCCGCTCGTCCCGAGTTAGGCCGTCTCGGTCGTCAATGCCGAGTTCCTCGAGAGTGGACGTCAGATCGAGCGTGCCGTCAGCCTCGTAGATCCCGATCATCGCGCTCAGAAGGCTTTTGCGAATCGAATGGACGTTGAACTTCGCGTCGAGCTGACCCCACGCGTCAACGACGACACCGCCATCGACGATGACGACCGCCGCAGTATTAATGGTCGACGCGTAATCTCGGGCGGCGTCAAGCAATTCGCCGGACCAGCCAACGGCTTCCGGCGATGCCGCACGCTGCCACTCTGCGTCGGGAAAGACGTCGTCGGCAAAGGCAGCCGACGATAAAGCCACAACATGCACCGAGACCGACAGGACCTGCAGAAATCGCTTCGGTACGAGCATGAGATGTGGCGTTAGTGCATCAGGTGCCGCACTTGATCAGAATGTTGTTCGTCTCTGCGTCGAAGTTGCGAACGACAGCGGCGGGATCGGTATCGGCGGCATCACCCGTGGCGATGACGCGGCCGTCCTGGCCAACGATGTTGTAGCCGTCCGCACCGCAGGACTTGCCGGCTTTTTCGAAGCAGTAGTTCATACCCCGGGTCGAGCCGCCGCAGTCGATGAGCAAGGCCGTCGTGCCGTCTGCGAGTGTGGTCTCGGTGGGCGTCGCGCACGCGGTCAATGCCGCAGCGGCGGTCATCAGGAGGCCAAGCTTTAAGGATTTCGCCATCGTCATGGTTTGCTACTCACAGGCTGTTCTGGATCGGGTTCCAGAATAGCAAGCAGGTCAGGCAGCGTCACTTCGGGATTCGTTACGATTTGTAACGGTAGAGACTGGTGCACCGGGCGTCGGTCACCTTGGCGCGTGACTTTTGCACCGCAGGATGGCTGAATGAGGCATGCGTCGACGAAACGAACTTCGCGGAACGGCACAACCGACACTCGTGCGGGAACCGCTGTTTGTAAGGCTCTGCACGGCGCTGGTCGATCATCTTGGGCTAATACTGAAGACCGCGATGCTGCTTGCCGCCGCCGTCTTCGTTCAGGAACTCCAGTCGAGCTTCAGCGGTGCGGGGCAAGCCGACCGACTCGAGCCCGCACCCGCCATCGTAACGACGAATCCTGTCGCACCGTCAGTCAAGGACGAGTTCGCGGAACCCGTGCTGAGCGAAGGCGTCAAGCAAGCCCTGAACTGCACGTACGCCGAGTATCGAAACGCGCACTATGATGAGTGCGTTAACGAACCGTCACAGGTCTACCCGAAGCCGATCGGCGAGGATCCCGGCGGTGCCTGGTTCCATTCTCCGACACCGAGCGTGCTCCTGGCCCGGCTCGACGAGGCGCCATCGCCCCGCTAACCGCCTCCGGCTAGGGATCGGTAACGTTCTCCGCCGTAATCCCTTCGCGCGCAAACACCGTTTGCGTTGCCGCCCGTTCGTCCATGCGCTGGCGATGGGCTTGCCAGGCCGGCATATCCGCCAGGTAGGGCCGAATGTTGTCACGCTGGCTCCAGGTGTGAAAGACGAGCAGGTAAGGATCGACCACGCTGAATGAATCGCCGAGCGCCCAGGTGCGGCCGTCCAGCCGCCGCTCGACGTTCAGCAACATGTCGCGAAGATACTCGCCGCCACGATCGCGAATCGCCGGATACTGCGACTCATCGGCGGTGAACTGAGCGGGCTTGAAGAGCGGTCGAAATGCCAGGTGCACTGCACTCGTCAAAAAGCTCATCCACTCCACGGCGCGCAGACGGGTGACGCCGTTGCCCGCCGGCAGCAGCCTTACATCGGGAGCAGCGAGTTCGCCGATCAGCAGCATGATCGCCGTGGTTTCGGTCAGCACCTTGTCGTCGACCTTTAGCGCCGGGACCTTCGCCATCGGATGAATTGCCCGGTACTCGGGTCGCTGCGTCTCCCCGGCCCGAATCCGAACAATCTCATAGTCGTAGTCGAGACCGGATTCCTCGAGTGCGATGTGACAGGCCGTGGAACAGGCTCGCGGGCTCGTGTAGAGCGTCAGCTTGGGCATGGTCACTCCCGGACGGCGGTTTCGGGCATTGTACGGTCGAACTCGATGCTTGCGCACATCGCAATACTGACCGCGGAGGCCAATCAGGCGAGATACCATCCGGTCATGGATCGCGCTCGATTGCTGCTGCCACTGCTCACCGTGTTCGCACTGCCCGCGCTTGCCGAGGTCGGGCTGCCGGACTGGAGCGGCGTCTGGGAGCGCTACGAGGGGAACGGCGGCATGTTCGACGTAGCGACAACGACGCCACCGGACGGGAGCGCCGGCAGCCCCGGCGTGCGGCAGCACCCGCCGCTGACCGATGCGTGGGAGGACAAATACCAGCGCATACTCGAGGTCGTTGCTGCCGGCCGGCTTCCCGATCCGATTTCCTACTGCGGCACGCCCGCCGGCTATCCGCGGCTGCTGGCACTGCCGGACGTTTACGAGTTCATCGTGCGCCCGGAAACGACCTGGATCATTACCGAAAACGGCCCGAACGTGATGCGGATCTATACGGACGGGCGAGAGCACGCACCGCCTGCAGAACGCTGGCCGACGTTTACCGGTGATT
>CAZMEA010000262.1:0-3730 GCA_964565135.1 uncultured Woeseiaceae bacterium | reverse complement strand
CACCGGAAGGCGACTCGACGCTGGAGTTCGTGAATGCGCGCGGCGACGCTCGCGGAACGATGGCGACAATGAACTTCAGCATCCCGAGCGGCGCACGCGTCCTCGGGGCTGCGGAACTGCACGGCGTGCAGCGCGAGCTGACGAGTTTCCTGAAGCGCCACGAGCCGCCGGAAGGGGGCATTGTGACCCTGGGCGGCCTCGATATACGGGGCGTCCGGGCTCACCAACTCCGCCAGGAAATCATCGTTCTCGACCGGCCAAACGCCATCGAGATGACCATTCGCGAGTACCTCGCACTGACTCGAGACGACGTCGAGGCCAACGCCGTTATGGAGGTCCTGCGACTCGTTGGTCTCGAGGCCGCCGTGACCCAGCTCGAAGAAGGCCTGGATACGCGTATCGCGTCGACAGGCTGGCCGCTGACGATCACCGAAACCATGCAGCTGAAACTTGCTGCTGCAATGATCGCCACGCCGAAGGTTCTCATTCTGAGCGAGCTCTACGACACGATCGGCGATCTGCATCTGAAGCGGTCGCTCGACTGGTTGCAGAAGCGCAGTGAGACCACAATTCTGTATTTCTCCGGGCGGAACAGGAACATCGGATTCACCCATTACCTGTTCCTCGGACAACGCGAGCAGAAACTGCTCGGGTCGTTCGAAGATTTGTATCGGAGCTGCATGGATGTCATGGACTACGTTGCTCTCGATCCGCTGCCCGGTCAGTCTGATACGACCAGCGGAGGTTCAAAGACATGACCATCTCTCCGGCGGCGTCCAGTAACTTCACGACGCTCTACAGCATGCGCCTGCCGAAGGTCTTTCGCGCAGTCGGTTGGCTGCTCGGGCTTTCGACTGTTTTGATTATCGCGTTCCTGATCTTCGTACCCTGGGTGCAGACGACGATGGGCGGCGGCACGGTGACCGCGCTCAACCCCAACGACCGGCAACAGAACATCAATGCCCTGGTGTCCGGCAGGATCATGGAGTGGTACGTACAGGACGGCAGCCGCGTGAAAGCCGGCGACCCGATCGTCCGTATCATCGATAACGACCCGTTGCTGCTTGAACGGCTGGATGCGGAGCGAAATCAGATTGAGGCAGTGCTGTCGGCTGCGCAAACGGCGCTGAGCACGGCAGAGAATGATGTAGTACGAACCCGGGAACTGTTCGAGGACGGTCTCGCGTCCCGGCGAGAGTACGAGCAGGCGCAGATTCGCGTTGAAGACTTCCGGGCGCGGGTTGCCGAGGCGGCCGCGGAACTCAGTCGAGTGGCCGTGAATGTGTCGCGGCAGTCGTTTCAGACGGTTGTGGCGCCGCGGGATGGCGTCATACTCAGGGTTAATGCGGGAGCATTGGCGACGTTTGTCAGCGTCGGTGACGTGGTTGCAACGTTTGTGCCTGACGATGTCACCCGGGCCGTTGAACTCTATATCGACGGACGCGACGTGGCCCTCGTGAAGCCCGGCGCGAAAGTTCGCCTGCAGTTCGAAGGCTGGCCGGTTGTTCAGTTCAGCGGCTGGCCGTCCGTTGCAGTCGGCACGTTCGGGGGCGTCGTGACCGCGATTGATCCGTCAGCGCAGGCGAACGGTCGATTCCGGATCCTGGTCGTCGAAGACCCTGAAGATCCGCATGCCTGGCCCGACGACAGTTACGTTCGTTTCGGCGCGATTGCACGAGGCTGGGTGTTGCTCGAACAGGTGCCCGTCGGTTACGAGATCTGGCGCCAGCTGAACAATTTCCCCCCGAACTTTCCGCAGACAACCGGGTCGGCGCCCACCGGATCCAGTACCAACCCGGGTTCGCTGCCATGAACGCCTGTCGGCAATTTGTCTGCGTCTTGTTGCTGACAGTCGGCGCATCCGCATATGCGCAGGAACAATCGCTTCGACCCGAGGAAGTGCTCGCCGCGTCCTATGATCACTTTCCGGCGATCCTGGAAAGCCTTGCACGACAGCGCGGCGCCGAAGCCGAGGTCCTGACCGCGGAAGGCGCGTTCGACCTGGTATTTACCGGCGACGGCTTCAGCCGCGTATCCGGGTTCTACGACGGCACCGTCCTCACCGGCGGTGCCGAGCGTCGACTGCGCTCGATGGGCGCCAGCGTTTACGCCAATTACCGATTGTCGAACGGCGACTTCCCGATATACGAGGACGTCTATTTCACCAACAGTGGTGGCGAAGTCAGGCTTGGGTTCCTGTACTCATTATTGCGCGACCGCGAAATCGATCCGCAGCGCTTCGGCGTCAGGGATGCAGAGCTGTCGCTCGAACAGGCAGAACTGGATGTCATGCTGACCCGCGTCGGCGTGCAGCGCCAGGCCCTGATCGCGTACTGGCGCTGGGTGACGGCGGGTCGCAAGCTGCAGGTGTACGAAAACCTTCTCGAGATCGCTCGCAATCGCGAGGCCGGCCTGCAACGTGAGGTGGATCGTGGCGCACGGGCGGCGATCTTCCTGACGGAGAACCTGCAGAACATCGTGCGGCGACAGACCTTGCAGACAGCGGCCGAGCGCGACTTTCGCCTGGCCACTAACGATCTGTCTTTCTACTACCGCGACGGCGGTGGCGATCCCGTGCTTCCGGAACGCGACCGGCTGCCGCCAATCGGCTCACTGTCGAGCAACGGTGAGGAGCTCGGCAGCGAGGAGCCGATCAGCCAGGCGCTGCTCCGCAGGCCAGAACTAACGCGGCTGCGAGCCGCTATCCAACGCGCACAGAATCGCCGTGCACTGGCGGAGAACGCACAAAAGCCAAGGCTCGATCTCAACGTAGAGCTCGATCATGACTTTGGCGGCATTGCCGAGGGCGGCATCTCTAGGGACGCGACGGATACAAAAGTGGGCTTCACGTTCTCGGTCCCGCTACAGCTTCGCCAGGCACGCGGTCAGATTGACGCGGCCAATGCTGAATTGATGGCGCTCGAACAGCAGCAGCGGTTCATCGAGGAACAGATCGAAGTCGAGGTGGGCAACATCCTGGTGTCGCTCGACGCCGCGCAGAGCCTTCTGACCCTGGCCGAAGAGCAGGTCGTGCAGTCAGAAACCATGCAGGCCGCAGAACAACGGCGGTTCGAGAGCGGGGCCAGCGATTTCTTCCTGGTCAACATCCGCGAGGAAACGGCGGCAAACGCCCGGGTGCTGTTCCATGACGCCCGCCTGGAGCGCGAGGTTGCTCGCGCCAACTACGACGCCGCCACCGTCAATCTCCCCCGCCTGAGAATCACCGACTTCTGATCCGCGCCCGCGGTAGATTCTGTCGGTCACACATATCCGGCGGGCCGATCAACAGCGAACATATCTCGCGGCGACGACAGCATATATCTCGATCAGCGCCGAACGATCATGCTAGCCGGCGGGCGACGTCCACCCTTCTTGCTTGGCCACAGCAACGCGCAGCTCTTCGTCGGTCAGCACACGAGGCTTCACGGCAAGGCGGCCCGTTGCCCCGTCGAAGAACGGCGATGCCTTTGCGCCGCCGCCCTTTCGCCAAACAAGCATCAACCGAAGGAACCGGCCTATCAGCGAGAGTGGCGCCTTCGGGTGAGCGTCAGCCACATCCCCCTTCGCAAATCTGCCGTGAACGCTAAAGCGAACCGGGCCGAGTGCCGCGTCGACAGACTCGCGATCGGCGGCGGGATCGATGCTGGCGGTTAGCACGCCGACGAACGGCAGCCTGGGCGTTCCCAGCGTGTTGCCGACGGGCGTATCGCAGCAGGTCGTGTACCAGCGG
>CAZMEA010000261.1:0-3771 GCA_964565135.1 uncultured Woeseiaceae bacterium | reverse complement strand
GGCACTCTGATGCAACGTTGCGACTTGCCAGAAGGGTTATAACGGCGCGCTCGAGTGCGGTTACGGTGTCGCGCACGCCCAGTCCGGCGCGCCGCAGATCGATCAGCGGATAGATCATCAGCTGCCCCGGACCGTGGTAGGTGACCTGGCCGCCGCGATCGACGTTGATCACCGGGATGTCGCCGGGCGCCAGCACATGCTCCGGCGCTGCATTCAGGCCCAACGTAAACACCGGCGGATGCTCCGTGAACCAGATTTCATCCGCCGTTTCAGCGTTACGTTCATCCGTGAAGCGACGCATGGCGTCAAAGATCGGGGCGTACTCCTGCAAACCCAGCGCGCGAACAACGACCGGTGTTTGCGCGCTCGATGCTGCGGGCTCGCTCACAGAGCGACCAGGATCTCGTCGTGCGCGGAGAGTTCCTGGTAGATGTCGTCGAGCTGTTTCTGGCTGGTCGCATTGATCGTCACGGTCAAGGAGACGAAGTTGGCATCGCGGCTCATGGCCTTGCGGTAGGCGTCGTCATCGACCGGACCGGCGTGCTTCTCGATGATTGCGCGTGCCGCGTCGTGAAACGCCGCCTCGTCCCGACCCATCATCTTGATCGGGAACTCGCACGGAAACTCGAGCATGGTTTCCCGTGGTTCGGATTCGTTCTGGTCGGTCATCGCGTGTCTATTCGAAAAGGAGCTGCAAACTGTCGCGCGTGCGCTGCCACAGAGAGCCGGTTGGGTTTTCGTCGAGTGCACGCAGCGGCTCGTTGAGCAGTACCGAGCCATCGAGGCTGACATTCAGCTCGGCGACTGGCTGACCGACGGCTATTGGGGCGAGCACCTTGGACGGCATGTTGAGCGTCGATTCGACCTTGTCGAACTTGCCGCGCGGAATGGTGATGTACAGATCTTCGGCGACGCCTAGCGGGGTCGCTTCCTTGCTGGCTTTCCACACGCGCGTGTCGGCGACCTTTTCTCCGGCGCGATACAGTAGTCGGGTCTCGAAAAACCGGAATCCGTAGTTCAACAGCGCCTGGCTGCCATCGATACGAGCGCGTGCGCTGGCAGTACCGAGCACCACAGAAATCAGCCGCATGCCATCGCGTTCCGCCGACGAAACCAGGCAGTAGCCCGCATCATCCGTCATGCCGGTTTTCATACCGTCGACAGTATCGTCGCGCCACAGAAGCGAGTTGCGGTTCTTCTGTGATATCCCGTTGTACTCGTATTCCTTCACGGAGTACCAGTCGTAGTATTCGGGAAACTCCTGGACGATTGCGCGCGCGACAATCGCCATGTCTCGCGCTGTCGTGTAGTGCTGATCGTTCGGCAATCCGGTCGCGTTTCGGAAGTTGCTCGACAGCATGCCAATTTCTTTCGCAGCCTGGGTCATCATCTCCGCGAATACGGCCTCTGTGCCGGCTACGTGTTCAGCGAGTGCGACACTTGCGTCATTGCCCGACTGAACGATCATGCCGAGCAGCAATTCCTCGACGGATACACGGCTGCCAACCTCGATAAACATGCGCGAGCCTTCGGTGCGCCAGGCCTTCTCGCTCACCGGCACCTGCTCGTCGAGCGAAATGCGACCGTCCGCGAGAGCCCGGAAAACCACGTAAGCGGTCATCAGCTTCGTCAGACTGGCGGGCGCGAGGCGCTCGTCGGGCTTGAGCGACGCGACCTCGTGGCCGGTGTTGGCGTCGATAACCAGGTAGCTCTTTGCACCTATGACCGGCGGAGCCGGGGTCGGCAGGCCCTGCGCCAGAACGATTGAGGATGCGAGCCACGCGATAAGGGCAACGGGTGCCCGGAACAGATCAGCAGCAGTCATGCAGTTGGCTTGTCGGGAAAAGGCGCATTGTAACGCCTGTTTGCCGAATTAGGAGATCGGGCTTATTCCGTTACCAGATGGGTCTCGGAAATGCCCATGCGGGAGAGTTCGGAGACCAGGCGGTCGTACTGTTCGACGCCCGACAGAGGACCGATGCGCACGCGGTAGATCGCCGGGTCGCGGCCTGCATCGCGATGAACGAATGCCTGATCGATGCCGTTGCTAGAGAGGAGGCGATGCCGTCGCTCAGCATTCTGCCGCTCACCAAACGCGCCGACCTGGACAAAGAGTTTCGCGGCACTGCCGGCTGCGTGCTGCGTGGCGCCCGGTGCATCCGATGTCGTCGACGGATTGGAGGCTGTTGCCGGTGGATCGTCGAAACTGATTGCCCGAATCTCGACCAGTCCCGTGCCGTCGCGCACGATGTCGAGTTTTTGCGCGGCGGCGTAGGAAAGATCAATCAGGCGATTCTTCACGAAAGGTCCGCGGTCATTGACGCGAACGATGACTTTTCGATTGTTCTTCAGGTTTCGGACCTCGACATACGTCGGCAGAGGCAGCGATTTATGCGCTGCGGTCATCGCGTACATGTCGTACGGCTCCTGGCTCGACGTCGGCCGCCCGTGAAACTTTCGTCCGTACCACGATGCGACGCCCTGCTCGCGATAGCCGTAGCTGGTCGGCAGAACTTCGTACCGGGTGCCGTACACCTCGTAGACCGGGCCGTTGCCGTACCGGCTGCGGGGTTCTTTCCGTGGGACGGGATCCGCGGGCAAGGGCGCCGGTTGGCGTGCGACCGACGGACCCGATTCGCGCGAGGGCTGCGTGCCGCAGGCAGCGAGCAGCAGGAACGCGGCGAAGCATATCGTCCGCCTCATTGCGTTCGATACTCGGCCGAAATGGCCTGGCCTAGCTGGTGAACAGCCAGCGCGTACATGACGTTACGGTTGTATCGGGTAATCACAAAGAAGTTGTGGAACCCGACCCAGTGTTCCTGTCCGTCGCCAAGCTCGAACGTCACGATTCGAGCCGGGTGATCTGCCGCCATTGACGAGTCGAATTCGACGCCCGTCGAGCGCAACGCAGTGACCGTGCTGTCCGCCTTGAGTGAGTTAGCCGGAACAGGGCCTTGCCACGACTCACTAAATGCGGCCGGCGTCACGACCTCGTCGCCTGCCTGCCAGCCGTGCACGACGAAATAGTTCGCAACGCTGCCGAGAACATCTCGCCAGTTTTCCCAGATGTCCCGGCGGCCATCGCCGTCGCTGTCCACCGCGTACGCGCGGAAGCTTCCCGGCATGAACTGTGGTCTGCCCATTGCCCCGGCGTAGGATCCGGTTGGCACGAGCGCGTCCATGCCTTCTTCGCGTACCAGCAGCAAAAACTCCTCCAGCTGCTGGCGAAAGAACCGCGATCTCGGGGGGTAGTCGAACGCGAGCGTTGCCAGCGCGTCGATGACGCGATAACCGCCCGTGTTGCTGCCGAAGTTCGTTTCGACGCCGATGATGCCAACGAGTATCTCGGGCGTGACGCCCGTCTCATCACTGATCGCCTGTATGTCCGCCGCGTGAGTCTGCCAGAACTCGACGCCGGCACGAATCTTCTCGGGACGTACGAAGATGCCTCGATACTCGGGCCAGGTCTTGGTCTTTTCGGCGGGCCGACTGATGGCATCGAGGATTCGTTGCTTCGATTCCGCCGCTGATAGGGCCTCTTCGAGATATGCACGGTCGAAGGCGTGCTCCTCGACCATTTCGTCGATGAAGGCGCTTACGTCGCTGCGAGTCGTGTCGAATGCGTCGGCAACCGGCGTTGCCATTACTGCGAGCAGGGCGATGAAGGTTCGCCGCATATAACTGACTGTCATCATCAATGAGGCAGCAACTTTCGGTGTGAGTGAACGGACATGAGAATACCGAACCCGGCCATCAGGGTCACCATGGAGG
>CAZMEA010000260.1:0-3779 GCA_964565135.1 uncultured Woeseiaceae bacterium | reverse complement strand
CGGTCGCTCATCGGGGTCTTGGCTACTGCGGCAGCCCGACACCGTACCGACAGGACGGTAAATCGGCAACGCCGTGACCCTTTGCCAGGTCTGTCAGCGTCGGTAGACTGCGGCGGATGGTTCTTCGTGCATTCGCTGGCTTCCTCGCCACCTTCCTGATCGTTGACGCCCTCTGGATCGCCTTCGTACTGCGACCGTTCTACGAAGAGACCCTGGGTGACCTGCTCCACTCATCGCCGAATATGGCACTCGCCGGACTCTTCTACGTGGGGTATGCGGCCGGCGTGGTGTTCCTGGCCGTTCGACCGGCCTGGGAGTCGGGTCTTGTCCGGACCGCAGCATTGAATGGCGCTGTCCTGGGCGCGCTCTGCTACGGTACCTACACGGTAACGAACAGCGTTCTTTTCGACCACTGGACGATGAGCCTGGTGCTGTCCGATATTGGCTGGGGCATCTTCATCACGGCTTTTTGCGCGGCCTGCGCCTATCGCGTATCCCGGCAGAAGACTGCCTGACGTCAGCGAGTCAACGGCCCCGATGCACGACAAAGCGCGACTGGTCTTCGGCCTTGCTGTTCTGGCCGCAAGTCTGTCGGCCTGCACCGGTGAAACCCCGTCAGCGGAGCAACCGGTGGTCGCCCAGACGGCTTCCCAACAGGCGTCCTACGTCGGTAGTGACGCGTGCGCCGGCTGCCACAGCGAGGCGGCTGAAGCATGGCAACCCTCCCATCACTGGCATGCCATGCAGCCCGCAACTGCGGAAACGGTGCAAGGCGATTTCGACGACGCCTCCTTCACATACGGTGACATCGAATACCGGTTCCTGACGCGTGGTGACGACTACCTGGCCGTCGCGGACGATGCAGACGGCGAGATGCGCGAGTTTGTCATCACACATACCTTTGGTGTGGCACCGCTGCAGCAATACCTGATCTCGTTTTCGGACGGACGACGGCAGGCGTTGAGCGTTGCTTGGGACACGCGGCCGGCCGAGTCGGGTGGCCAGCGCTGGTTTCACCTGTATCCGGACGAGACAATCCGGCATGGCGACGAGCTGCACTGGACATCGCGCAATGCCAACTGGAATTTCATGTGTGCCGATTGTCATTCGACGGATCTGAACAAAGGTTACGACGCGCCGACGGATTCCTTCACGACATCATGGGCAGAGATAACAGTTGGCTGCGAAGCCTGTCACGGTCCAGGATCGAGGCATGCCGAGGATCCGGATACGGCCGGCCTGCTGGCGGCGCTGACCACACAGTCTTCGCAGATCGACACCTGTGCGCGCTGTCATTCCAGACGCGGCGTTCTTGCCGAAGGGTTCTCGCCCGGCTCGAGTTTTCTTGACCATTACCTGCCCAGCCTTCTTGATGCGGGCCTGTATCACCCGGACGGGCAGATTCAGGACGAGGTGTATGTATACGGTTCGTTTCTGCAAAGCAAAATGCACCAACGCGGCGTGCGCTGCACGGACTGCCACGATCCGCACACGGCCGAGTTGAAGCGACCCGGCAACGCGACCTGCACACTGTGTCACCAGAGCGAACCCTCCCCCGATTTCCCCACGCTCTCGGCGGGTCATTACGACAGTGAGGACCACCACTTTCACTCGGTCGGTTCCCCGGGCTCACAGTGCGTCGATTGCCACATGCCCGAGCAAACCTACATGGTTGTCGATCCGCGACGGGATCACAGTTTCCGGGTGCCAAGACCCGATCTGAGTGACACGCTAGGTACGCCGAACGCCTGTACCGGCTGTCACGCCGACCGGACCAGTACCTGGGCGGCAGACGAGATCGCCAAACGTTTCCCTGGCGAACGTGCGAACCACTACGGTGAAGTCATCGCGGTGGCGCGCACGCCCGGTGCAGACGCGGCGACGCTACTGACGCGCCTGGCGACGGATGCGACAGAACCGGGCATCGTGCGGGCGACGGCGTTCTCGCTGTTTAGCAGTGGCGGCAGCTCGGATCGCGAAGCCCTGCAGTCCGGACTTGCCGACAACGATGCCCTGGTCAGGATCGGCGCGCTGCGCGGCCTTGGTTCCCTGAGCGCTTTCGAGCGTTGGCAACTGGCCAGCCCGCTACTCGCTGACCCGTTGCTTGCCGTTCGGGTCGAGGCGGCACGCCTGCTCGCGCCCGCGCTCGGCCAGGGCCTGCCGCAAGCGCAGCGCGCTGCGCTCGAAGGCGCCCTGGCAGAGCTCAGGGAAACCCGTTTGCTGAATGCTGATCGACCCGATGCGCTGACGGCACTGGCGGGCGTCTACGTCGATGCCGGCGACTACGCCGAAGCAGAGCGCTGGTTCACCGCGGCGCTCGATCTCGATCCTGCCTGGGTGCAGGCACTGGCCAACCTTGCCGACTTGCGCCGGCTCACAGGGAGAGATGCGGAAAGTGCGACGCTGCTCGAACGCGCCGTTGCGGCGCGACCGGATAACGCGAGCGTCCAATACGCCTACGGACTGTCACTGGTCCGCCTCGGTCGGGCGGAAGAGGCCCTTATGCAGTTTCGCAGCGCGGCCGAGCTCGCACCCGACAACCCGGGCTACGCGTATGCCCACGGCATCGCGTTGAACTCAACGGGCCAGTCCGATGCGAGCGTGCGCGTGCTCGCCGACGCGCTGGCACGTTTCCCGATCGACGAGAATCTGCTGCAGGCGCTGATGACCATCGAGCGCGATCGAGGCAATACAGTCGCCGCCCTTCGGTATGCGCGCCGACTCGCCGAATTGCGGCCGGGCGATGTATCGATCGGGGCGTTCATCCAACAGCTCGAATCAACCGCAGACCAGCGCTGAACGGGACGCTAAAGGCGCGGTCGCCCCAGCGCTGGAAAGTGGGTTAGCAGAGGAACGCATGCAGTCGAACAGCCTGTTTCTAACTCTGGGCAGCTGCGCCTTCTTTATGGCGCTGGTCGCCTGCGTGTCCTATCTGAAAACCCGCGGCGAGGTGAGCACCCGAGACGGTTACTTCCTGGCCGGCAGAGGATTGACCGGCATCTTCATCGCAGGCTCCATGCTCCTGACAAATCTGTCTGCAGAACAGCTGATCGGGCTGAACGGTTCGGCGTACGGATTTAATCTGAGCAGCATGGCGTGGGAGGTAACGGCGGCGTTTGCGACCATCTGCATGGCGCTCATCTTCCTGCCGAGATATCTCGCCGGAGCGTTTACAACCCTGCCCGAATTCCTCGCCAACCGGTTTGATGACACGGTGCGACGAATGTCCGTGATTCTGTTCATGGTGGGCTACGGGTTAGTCACCATTCCGTCGGTACTGTATTCCGGTTCGATAGCCGTATTGCTGCTGTTCGACGTTCCGACGCTATTGAATGTGTCCTACAGCGAAGGACTGGTCATAACGATCGTCGCGATCGGTTGCATCGGCGCGATCTACGCGATCTTCGGCGGCCTGAAGGCGGTCGCGGTCTCCGACACGCTAAACGGGGTGGGCCTGCTTGTCATCGGAGTGCTGGTACCGGTGCTGGGACTCGCGGCACTCGGCGACGGCAGTGTCTCCGCCGGGCTTGGCATCATCACGAGCGAGCACACAGAAAAACTGAATGCCATCGGCGGCGCAGCGGACCCGACGCCATTCGGTACGATTTTCACCGGCATGGTGTTTGCCAATCTCTTTTACTGGTGCACAAATCAGTACGTCATTCAGCGTACGCTGGCCGCGCGCGACCTTGCCGAGGGACAGAAAGGCGTCCTGCTGTCCGGATTCTTCAAGCTCATGGTGCCGTTCATGATGATGATCCCGGGGATCATCGCGTTCC
>CAZMEA010000259.1:0-3814 GCA_964565135.1 uncultured Woeseiaceae bacterium | reverse complement strand
GCGTGGGCGCATCTGGATGCCGCCTTCGGCTGGGAATTTGTCACCCGGCGATACAACGACCTGGCCGCCATCCAGGTGCTGCAGGAGAAGCCGGTCGGGTTACTCGATCAGATGCGTCGCCAGGGCATTAACTCACCGCTGGGCTCGTCGGCGGGTCGCCTGTTCGATGCCGTCGCAGCCGTGCTCGGGATATGCACAGATTCGATCGCGCACGAAGCGCAGGCCGCGATGGAGCTGGAGTGTCTTGCTTCGTCGGCTATCGAATCCGAGCGCGCGAACGGCTACAGGCTCGATGTGGACGAAGGGGACCTGTTGACGATCAGCTGGCGGTCGCTCTGGTCCGGCCTCCTGGACGACCTTCGCTCCGGCGTCCCGCGCAGCTCCATTGCCGCGCGGTTTCATATGGGTCTTGGTGAGGGGATTGCAGCCATTGCGTCATCGATGGCACGGCAACGCGAGCTTTCCACGGCCGTACTCAGCGGCGGCGTGTTTCAGAATCGACTGCTGCTCGAAATCGTCACGGACCAGCTTCGACAGTCCGGACTGACCGTCCTGAGCCCGTCCGACCTTCCGGCCAATGACGGCGGCCTCTCCCTTGGCCAGGCAGCCATCGCCGCACGCATCCTGAGCGGGCGCCTGGCCGACGCCTGACCAGCCCTGATCAGGGGCACCTTCAATTCTTGCTTACGGAGGCTTGCAACGGCCGAAAAACCGCTATAAAGTGAATATGAATTCATATTCATATTTAAGCATTATGAGCGTAGCTACCCCGAGACAGGCCAGGAGCGAGCAAACCCTGCAGCGCATACTCAACGCCTGCAACGCCCTGCTCGCCGAACGCCCCTTCGAGCAGATTTCCATGCAGGACATTGCCCGCGAGGCGGGCATGTCCGTCGGCAATCTCTACAACCGTTTCTCCGACAAGGAGGGGCTGGTCAACCACGTCATCGCCGGGCACCAGGCGCGTATCCGGGACGTGTTTGCCGACGCCCTGGCTGAACAGTCTCCGGAGCTGGATACGCGCAGCCGGCTGGACGTGCTCGTCACGATCAGCAGCAAAGCCATTCGTGATATGAGACCAGTGTTTGCAACCCTGGCGGCGCGGATGGCTCGTGGCAATGAGCCGGAATCCTCGGTTCGAAGTAACTCCGATGAACTGATCGAGAACATAACGGCCTGGCTGCTGGAAAGTGACCCGGCGCTGGACGCCGACCGCTGCCGGTTTGCCATTTCATCGATCGTATTCGGCCTGCAGTTCAACCTGTTGTTCGGCTCGGGCGACCGACTGTTCGGCGACAGCTACCCACGAAATCTGAGTCAGCAGGCGTATTGCTACCTGACCTGCGAAAACGACTAACGCGAGGAATCCTTAAATGACGGAACTGACCATGGACACCAACTTCACGACGGGCACGAAGCCCGGACACCTTCGGGGCTGGCTCGAAGTCCTGTCCACTATCCTGCTGATGCCTGTCGGCGGAGTTCTCGGCGGCCTTACCGGCTTCGCGCCGATGGGCGCAATCCTGTCGGTCGCCCTGCCGCTGTTTGCCGCTACGCTTTACCTGCGGCGTGAAGGCACATCGTGGCGATCGCTGGTTGTCGGCACACCACTGTCAGCCGGCCAGATAGTCGCATACGCGGGAATATCGCTGGTCGTTGTAGCCATGCTGGTCACGTTCAGCAACCTGCTGCTGCGCACCGCCGGCCTGCCACCCACCGACCTCACGTTGTTCCAGGCACTGCTGGAAGGCAACCTTGGGATGTACCTCTGGTTCCTGATTCCGGTCGCCTGGGGCAGCGCGGCAATTGGCGAGGAGATGCTGGCGCGCGGCTTCCTGCTTCACCGCATCTCGGGGCTGACCGGTACCGCGACGGCGATTGTCCTGCAGGCGGCCCTGTTCGCTGTCGCGCACTTCTACCAGGGCGTGACCGGCATGGTGAACATCTTTGTGCTGGCGCTGGTCTTCGGTGCGGTGTACCTGAAGAGCGGTCGCAACCTGCTGCCCCTCATCGTAGCCCATGGCCTGATCGACACCTACGGACTGACGATGATCTACCTCGGACGAGCCGACCTGCTGCTCGGCAGCTGACGGACGGAGATCGCGAGAACCAGACGCCTGGATCATCGGTCTCGATTCAGGCGTCTGTTCAGGTCCCGCTAGTTCTCTGCCTTCTCCTTCGCCTCGCGGGTGCGCCGCGTCAGCTCCACGACGGCCGGCCAGTCTTCGTTAAAGACGAGAAAGGACATGGCGTAGTGCGCGATCCGCCACTCACCGTCCTGACGCAGGAGAACGCCCGTGCCGCGAAACCGACCATTCGTTTCCGAGAAGACAACTTCGTCAAACCAGGCCACGTTGCCGTCATCCGAGAAGTCCACGTTTCGATCGACAGACCGGTAACTCCAGCCACCACCATCGGAGAATCGGCCCGCAACGTAGTCACTGAAGTCCGGATGCTTCGGCCAGCGTTCCCACTCATCGGTACCCAGGAATACGCCGTTCTCGGTCAGGTAACCGAGATACTGCTCACGATCGCCGGCGGCGGCCGCGGCATGAAAGCCGTCGAGGACGGAGTCCACGTCGGCGCGTGATGCATCGTCCGCAATCGCGCTCGTCAAGCACGCGCTACCCAGGGCAAGCAGAAACAATTGTCGAATGATCATGCGATCTCTTCCTGTCGATCAGTTAACAAGGGAACCTGGTCGATACGTAAGACCGACCCACGGTGTGCCAGCGGACTGCCCCTCCGTCACGCACGCAGCCTTTCGAGCACGGTCCGCTCAAGCTCCGGCGACGGCCAGCCCCGGGTGTTCGTGCGGCGCTCGTCCGACTGTGACTGCCACCATTCGTACGTGTCCCGGATAGTTGTCGCGAGCGACCGATAGGTGAGCCCGGCCGCGATCGACGCGCTCGCGTCGATGTGCCGCGAAAACGTCCCTCGCCAGAACCACGGGGGATTAAAACCAAGCTCATCCAGCAAGTCTCGCGTTGGCCAGTGGAGCTGAACCGGACCGGCGGAGAAAGCACGAAAACCGTACATCACGCGTTCGTGATTCATCGGCGACGCAGGTCCCGCAGCATTGAAAACGCCTGGCGTATCGTTCTCGGCAAGCGCGATCATCCACTGGCTCAAATCATGCACGTCGATCCACGCCGCCTCCCGCGCAGGATCCGGCGGACAGACGATGTCGCCGCCGCGATGGAAGCGATCGACCCAGTACGTAAACCGGTCGGTACGATCGCCGGGACCGACGACGACCGTCGGTCGCACGATCGTCGCCGTGTCACCGAGGGCCTTTTGCACGATCAGGTCGCACTCCGCCTTCAGCGGGCCGTACGTATCCCCGTTTACCTCTTCGGTGTCGGGAAAGGTGTCGTGCAAGGGACTCTCGTGTGTCACACCCGGCGTCCGCTCGACGTCGTAGACGCTTGTCGTCGATATATAAATGTATCGACCGACGCGCCCCTTCAGCAGCCGAACCGAATCCCGGACATGTCGCGGGATATAGCCGCTATTGTCGATGACGACGTCCCAGGTTCGCTTGCCACGAAGCGCCGTCAAACCAGCGTCGATTTTCGTATCGCGATTGCCGATCAGTTCTTCGACGCGATCGCCGAACAGGCCGGGATTACTGCCGCGATTGAACATGGTCACCTCGTGACCTCGCGACAGTGCGTACTCGATCTGCTTTGGCCCGATAAAGCCGGTGCCACCGAGAACCAGGATCGACAGCTTGTCGCCAGGGGCGCCAACAGCGAGCGGCGCGCCGACGGCGGACGTGCCCAGCACAACGCCGGCGGCATTGAGGAACTCC
>CAZMEA010000258.1:0-3827 GCA_964565135.1 uncultured Woeseiaceae bacterium | reverse complement strand
TGAGTTGGCGGGCGGCATCATCGGCAACGAGCATGTTGTCGAAGTAGCCCAGGTCAGATAGCCCGACGCCGGTCTCCTTCATGGCCCCGAGTACGCGCTCAGCACGAGCCTGGTCGAACGGATCGCGTAGATCGAGCGTGTTGGCAACGGGGTCCAGCATCGCTTCGGCTGGCACGTCGCTGACGCTGGGATGCAGCGCGGCCGAAAGCTGTATGTACGGTGACCCGATATCCCGCGAAAAGGCCAGCCACTCCTCGATCGCGAGATCCGGATCCGCGTCGCGCTTGTCGCGGGGCGTCAATTCCTGGAGCGCGGCCGTCAACACGCTGATCTTCATCGGCTTGGGCTCGAACGCTTTGATGCTCTTGCTCATGGTCAGGATTAGATCACTGGCGACGGATCGACGATAACTCTGACAGTATCGTCTCCCCGCAGCGTTCGCCAGTCACGCGGCAGGCCTCGGTCTCCAGTTCTCCGGTGCTTCCGATTGATCGACTGCACTGCGACCAGGATGGATCCTGGAAATCGAGCGCCCTTACGAGAGACCGCCCGCGCGTTCGATGAACGCCCGAACGTCCGGAAGGTTCGTGCCCGCCTTCAGGTTCGTGAACAAAAAGGGCCGATCGCCGCGCATCTTGCGCGCGTCACGGTCCATCACGCCCAGGTCGGCGCCGACGAGCGGGGCCAGATCCGTCTTGTTGATGATGAGCAGGTCGGAGCGTGTGATGCCGGGGCCGCCCTTCCTGGGAATCTTGTCACCGGCTGATACATCGATGACGTAGATGGTGATGTCGGCAAGCTCCGGCGAGAACGTCGCGGCGAGATTGTCTCCCCCGGATTCGACGATGACGAGATCGAGATCGGAGAACTGCTGATTCATTTCTGCAATTGCCGCCAGGTTCATCGACGCATCTTCGCGAATAGCCGTGTGCGGGCACCCGCCGGTTTCGACGCCCATGATTCGCTCCGGCGGCAGCGCCTCCGCTCGGGTCAGGAACTGGGCGTCTTCCTGGGTGTAAATGTCGTTCGTGACGACCGCTATCGAGTAGCTGTCGCTCATACTCTTGCACAGTGCTTCGGTCAGCGCCGTTTTGCCCGAACCGACCGGTCCGCCGATGCCAACCCGAAGGGGTCCGTTTTCACTCATGATCGAAATAACCGTGTGTATTGATGTTCATGCTGCATGGATAAAACGTCCACCATCGGCGTTCCGGTCGCAACCTCATCCAAGGGTGTTTCCAGGGCTCGCTCCACGGCCGCGAGGCACTTGGGCATTAAATCGGCCGTTATCCGCTGACCGTCAGTCTGCCCGAGAGGAATCAGTCTGACCGCCGCGGATACAAGATTGGCTGCGAACGCATGTGCGTAAGCCAGCAGTGTATCCCGCCTGTCGATCCCATGACTCTTCGCCACGGCACCCACGGCAACCGGATAGACGATGCTCTCCGGCGCAATGCCACGCATTGCTTCAACGGCCGCGCACGGCCAGGCATCGGCCGTAACCATGAAAAACGCCCGACCCTGAGCGGTCGATTCGAGGCGGAGTTCGGCGGTGCCCTGAAAGGCGAGCGCAAACTCGTTGATCGATGCCAGCTCGTCAGCCTCTGCCTCCAAGGCGGCGGCCAGGAAAACCAGGTCGGCGTAGCCGTTGCCGCTGGTCATGATTGTGGCAATCCAGTCCAGTACGGATGGCGTGTCCGTGGCGAGTCCGTCTTCCACAGCGGCTTCGAGTCCGTGCGAAAAGGCGTAGGCACCTACCGGATAGGCGGGCGACAACCACGACATCAGCCGAAATAATGAATCAGTCATGCTGATGCCCGTGGCCCTGTGCGTACGCGCCCGGCTCAGGATGAAAAGGCGCATCGACCGTGACTGTTTCTGCGCCGAGTCCGGACAGCATGTCGAGAATGACGTGGTCGTATCGAATGCGAATCGCATCGCCGAGAATCTGTACGGGCAGATGTCGATTGCCCAGATGCCAGGCAACCCGGGCCAGATGAGCAGGGCCATCGGCCCCGATATCGATAACCCGTTCTGCACGCGCCTTGACCCGCACCGTGCTGCCGTCGCTGAGTTCCAGCCCATCGCCGTCAGCCAAAGCGCGTGCTTCGGGAAGGTCGAGGAGAAATTCACGCCCGGACGTTGTCTTCATCGTAATGCGCCGACGATGTCGCTCGTCGAAATCGAGTTCGACCACGTCGGCGTCCGGTCCCGGCTTGCTTGTTACCGAATGTGCGATGAGTCGGGTCATGATCAGTACAGGAAGTAGCGCTGCGCCATCGGCAGCGAGGTCGCTGGTTCGCAGGTCAGCAGCTCTCCGTCGGCGCGGACTTCGTACGTCTCAGGGTCGACCTCGATCTCCGGACAGTGGTCGTTCAGGAGCATCGCGTTTTTGCCGATGCCCCCGCGCGTGTTTCGTACGGGTACTGTCTTTTTCGCGAGGCCGAGCGTCTCCCGGATTCCTGCGTCCTCGGCGGCTTGGGAGACAAACGTCACCGCGCTCTCGTGCATGGCGCGGCCGAAGCTCGCGAACATGGGACGATAGTGCACGGGTTGCGGTGTTGGAATGGAAGCGTTCGGGTCGCCCATTGGCGCCGCAGCAATACTGCCCATCTTCAGGATCAGATCGGGTTTGACACCGAAGAACGCCGGCGACCAGAGGACAAGATCGGCCAGTTTGCCTTCCTCCACCGACCCGATGTGCTCAGAGATGCCGTGCGCTATCGCCGGATTGATTGTGTATTTCGCGATGTAGCGTCGCACTCTGAAGTTATCGTTCTCTCCCTGTTCCTCGCTGAGCCGGCCGCGCTGCTTCTTCATCTTGTCTGCGGTCTGCCAGGTCCGTATCAGTACCTCGCCGACGCGGCCCATGGCCTGGCTGTCCGATGCGATGATGGAGAACGCGCCGAGGTCGTGCAGGATGTCTTCGGCCGCGATCGTTTCCTTGCGAATGCGGCTCTCCGCAAACGCAATATCTTCTGAAATGGACGGGTCCAGATGGTGGCAAACCATCAGCATGTCGAGGTGCTCGTCGATCGTGTTGACCGTATATGGACGGGTCGGGTTGGTCGACGACGGAATCACGTTGGGCAAACCGCAAACCTTGATAATGTCGGGCGCGTGTCCGCCGCCAGCACCTTCCGTGTGAAAAGCGTGAATCGTTCGTCCCTTCAGTGCGGCGATCGTGTCCTCCACGAAGCCGCTTTCGTTCAGCGTGTCCGTGTGGATCATCGTCTGAATGTCGAGGTCGTCTGCGACCCCAAGGCAGCAGTCGATGGCGGCCGGGGTCGTGCCCCAGTCTTCGTGCAGCTTCAAGGCGCACGCACCTGCCAGGATCTGCTCCTCGAGGGCTCCCGGCAGCGACGCATTACCCTTGCCGGAAAACGCGAGGTTGACCGGAAACGCGTCTGCGGACTGCAGCATCCGCCCGATATGCCACGCACCCGGGGTGCAGGTTGTCGCGTTCGTGCCCGTCGCCGGCCCCGTGCCGCCGCCGAGCATCGTTGTGACGCCTGACATTAGGGCATCGTCGATCTGTTGCGGACAGATCATATGTATGTGGGCGTCGAAACCGCCCGCGGTCAGTATCTTGCCTTCGCCGGCGATCGCTTCCGTCGTTGGGCCAATCACGATATCGACGCCTGGCTGCGTGTCCGGATTGCCGGCCTTGCCGATCTTTGCGATTCGCCCGTCGCGAAGGCCAACATCGGCCTTGTAGATACCGGTAACGTCAACGATCAGCGCGTTGGTGATGACCGTATCGACAGCGCCCTCGGCGCGCGTCTGCTGTGACTGCCCCATGCCGTCACGAATCACCTTGCCGCCGC
>CAZMEA010000257.1:0-3859 GCA_964565135.1 uncultured Woeseiaceae bacterium | reverse complement strand
CCGATTGCAACCCAGGTGAATTCCATCTGTTGATAGTGCTCCGGACCGGATCTGCTTGTCAGGGACCGCGTTTGGTCCCGATGGCTGCTCCGCGCTGCGAACTCTGATAGCGCCTGATTGAGAACTGCCGTTGTGCGGCAGAATAGTCCCTGCGTTTTGGCCGATCAAGGCAACCGGGGGCCTCGGCAAGAGCGGCCGCGGAGCGTTCAATCTTTGTCGCGCATCGCGCGCACAGCGGCCGTGTCAGCCGTTTCGGCCTGTCGATGCACTTGTATAATCTGGATATAGGACGAATCCGATCGGGGGCGGAATTCCATGACCATTATCAACGCGGTTCGGCCAGGTTTGATCAGTTTGCTGGCTTTGGTCTGGTGCGCGTCTCCTGCAACCGCACAACAGGTTTTCGAGGGCAACGATCCGGTGGCGCCGGCGTTCGAGGGGCAGACGCGTGCACCGCTGGCGCCCAAAAGCCCGCGATTCGAGGTCAACGAGTTCGTCACGACCCTGACGCGCCCGTGGGCGATGGCGCACATGCCGGATGGCAGCATGCTGGTAAGTGAAGTGCCAGGGCGGCTGCGCATCGTATCGTCAGACGGTCAGGTATCTGACCCGATCGAAGGTGTGCCGGCGGTGCGTGGTTGGGGATCACGCGGTTTGAACGATGTCATCCTCGATCCTGAGTTTGAACAGAACGGCCGTATCTTTTTTGCCTATCTCGCAGCACCGGACGGTGTCGACAGTGACAACTCGGACGACGCTCATGCGGCGTTCAGTGCCGAACGGCAGGTCTGGAACGGATTGTCACCCGCGGAAAAGGCGGAAAACCCCTGGGGCGTGTGGCGGGTCGCCAGCGCCCGGCTGTCGCCAGATCGCACGCGTCTGATGAACGTAAACACCGTTATCGAGACAGTGCCGACGCGCATGGCATTCGACAACCACGGCAAGCTCCTGATTACGACGCAACGAAAGAGCCCGATGGGCGAGCCCGACCTGACGAGCACTCTTGGAATGGTGCTGCGGATGAACACGGACGGTTCCGCGCCCTCGGACAATCCGTTCGTCGGCAATGCCGCTGTCAACGACCTGGCGTTCGTTGTCGGGTTGCGTAATGCAAACAGCCTTGCGCAGCATCCGGAGACGGGCGAGTTCTGGGTTGCCGACCAGGGACCAACCGCGGGTGACGAGCTCAACATACTCAAGCCCGGCGCGGACTATGGCTGGCCGTACGTCAGCTACGGCAGGGCAGGCACCAGGCCTGTCGGTACGGGAATGACGGTGAAGCCTGGTACCGAACAACCGCTGTATTTCTGGAGCCCGGTTTCGTTAGCCCCGTCCGACATGCTGTTTTACACCGGCGATATGTTCCCGGCCTGGCAGGGCAATCTGTTCCTTACCGGCCTGTCGTCCATGCACCTTGCGCGGCTCGAACTGTCGGACGGGCGCGTGATTGGCGAAGAGCGCTTGCTGGACGAACCCGGTCACCGGCTCAGGCACGTGAGCCAGGACGCCGAAGGCGCAATCTATGTCATCGAGGACATGCCGAAGATGCGGATTCTCAAATTGACCGCACCGTCCGACGACGGTTAACCCACCATGTAGTTCCGGATGGGATACCGACCGCTGCGGGCCAGCAGGAGCTGGTTCTCGAGCCGCGTGTCGTTCTTTTGCGGTTGCTCCGTGTGGATGCGCTTGATCAGCTTCAGGCACGCGGTCCTTAGCGGCTTCATCTGCTCCTTGTACATTTCGACGATACTCGGCTCACGGCACATGACCGCTTTGCAATAGAGCTCGAAGTACTCGGTGTACATATTGGTGTAGATGCGCAGCAGGCGCTCGCTCACCGGATCGCCCATCACGTCAATCAGATGATCCGTGGACAGGTGGCTGGAAACGGCAAGCGAATATTGCTTGTGTTCTGCGACGATCGCGTCGTTGATATCCCTCGGGCCGTAAAAGGTCGACATCAGCCGGTTTCGCGACTCTGGTCCCAGGTTCAGGTTGCGTATTGTTCGAATCAACGCGCGGCGGTGCAGCAGGCGGACCTCAATGTCCCGCATATTGATGATCTGGTGCGCGCGCTGACGGTGCTCGGCAACCGGGACGAGAAGCTCCGCATGCCGTGATTCCCAGAGGCTGAGCATCTTGGAATCACCGAGCACATGCTGTGCTATTCGCTTCTGTCGTGGGTCGCCATCGCAGGCAGCGTCGTTCAACGCCTGCTCGGATTCCTGCATGAGGTACCGATGGCGTCGTGTCTGAAAACGCAGCATGACTCACTCCCCCTGAGTGGCGGTCATAAACAACGCCGGCTTCGGTCTGTTCCTTGTGTTACCCGAGGCCGGCGGGCGGTGGCGTTCTGGAACTTTACGTAATCCGCTTCATTCTTGCAGGAGTTGCACAGAATTCAAGTTGTTCAGGGCGAGTTTTTCTCAGCGGTGGGGCCGTGCTACGGCGAGTCTCCGGAAAGAGAAATATCTGCGCAGGTTTGCCGGTCTGCTAAGCACACGAATACCAACGAAAAACGGGAAGGCGGACAGTGACGAGAGTGTTTGTACTGGCTGGCTGGTTGTTGATTGCACCGGCTTACGGCGCCGATCTGGCGCAGCACGAAGCCGGCGTACGCGACGGCGACGTGCGCGTTTTGCAGGACGGAGCGTTCCTCGCGTGGAACGCCCAAACCGATGAATGGCAGACGCCGGTGGCGTTTTGGCGCTCGATCCAGGCCCGCGGCCGCGGCAAGAACTGGGGCGAAGGACAGCGCTATCCGACCTATCGTGACGTCAGCGAGCACGACAGCTTTCTTGTGCACACGGTAAATGGGCCGTGCCTGATGTACTTTTTTCACACGCGCTGGCGACGTGCGAACGACGTTTGGCGCTGGGGCGACGAGTTCAACCGCTACGGCGGCTGCCCGACCGTTTTCGACTAGGTTTGCCGTTCGTCGACTGCGTGTGCTGTTCGGTCAGAAACTGGCCGAGCTCCTCGAACTCGTCTTTCCGCGAGCTGCCTTTTCGCCAGGCCAAAGCAATTTCGCGATAGCTCCGTTCGCTGGTGGGTGACAGTTTGACCCGGGTGTCACGGAGCAATGTCGTTCCCGCAGCCATTTCCGGCAGATAGGTGATGCCCATGTCCGCGTCGACCATCTCCACAAGCGTGAGTAGGCTGGTGGCGGCAAACGTGCTGACTTTCTGACTGTCCTTGATTCGACAGGCGTCGAGGGCATGTTCGCGTAAACAGTGCCCGTCTTCGAGAAGCAGTACGCTGTCGGGCCGCAGCCGGCTGACTCGATAGTTGTCAGGCTCCACCCATTCGGTCCCGTCCCGGTAGGCGAGCAGGAACTTGTCTTTGAAGAGCGTCATTGTTTCGACACTGCGAAGCTCATAGGGCAGGGCGAGTAACAGCAGGTCCAGTTCGCCCTCCAGCAGGCGCTCGTGAATACGCTCGGTCTGATCTTCGAGCAGGTACAGCTTGAGACTCGGGTAAGCCTTGCGGAGCTTGGGCAGGATCCTCGGCAACATGAATGGCGCAATCGTGGGTATGACACCCAGGCGAAGGTCGCCCGTCAGCGGCTCCCGGCGTTCGCCCGCAATCGAAACGAGCTGCTCGATATCCCGCAGCACCAGCCGCGCCTGGATGGCCACTTCCTGGCCGGTGCGCGTGATGGTCACCTGTCTGTTGGTGCGGTCGACGAGCTGCGCGTCCAGCAGCGCCTCCAGCTCGCTAATGGCGGTTGAAAAGGCGGATTGGGACACAAACGACGCTGCGGCGGCCTTGCCAAAGTGCCGCGAGTCATTCAATGCCACAAAGTAGCGGAGCTGTTTTACGGTTGGATATCGCATATTCCAGAAAACCGAACAAA
>CAZMEA010000256.1:0-3870 GCA_964565135.1 uncultured Woeseiaceae bacterium | reverse complement strand
CGCGCATTGTACCGGGTTCTGTCGAAAGCCCAAGGTTTCGAGCGCATTTCCGCCCCGTTTTGTCACCCACCGTTCCGAGAATCTTATGTAAAACCTTAGGTTACTCGTTGATCTCCCGGGAAATCGTTCGGGCCCGCCGGCTCACGTCGATGCATTTGGCTGCGATATCCCTACTCCTTCGGTAGCCTTTGGATATTGACAGCGAGCGACACGGCCCAATTTCTCAGGGAATTGAATAGAACTGGCCAGGTCAAAAAAAAGTAAATGGCCGTAACGACCTGAAGAGTCGGGCCAAGGTCACCGGAGATTTGCTTTGCGGTTGTTGTCCTACGTCATCGTGGCGGCGCTGATCACTACCTGTTCATCGCCCCCGCCGCTGCTTCAGCAGGTCCTTGACCTGGGGGAGCTGCGTGTCGTCACACGACAGACACCCACAACCTACTTCGAAGGTCCGGATGGCCCAGCCGGTCCGGAATACGATCTTGTGCGCGGCCTCGCGTTCGAGCTTGGCGTTGACCTCGTGATAGAGACGGTTGAGAGCGTCTCTGAAATCATGCCCTACCTGCTCGAGGGCAAGGCTCATATGGCAGCGGCCGGACTGTCTGCGACCGAAGCCCGCCGCGAGTATCTCGACTTCAGCTACCCGTATCTGGATGTCGACATGCACCTCATCTACCGGCTCGGCACCGGCAAGCCTCGCTCCGTTGAGGAAGTCGCAGCGTCCGGCCGTGCAATTGAAGTCGTGGCAGACAGTTCACATTCGCAGATGATGGAATCGCTGTCCGATGTGTACCCTGACCTCGAATGGTCACAAAACGCCGATGATGAAGTCGTCGATCTCCTTGAAAAAGTGGCGACAGGGCAGATCGACTTCACCGTGTCCGACTCGACGGAGTTCAACATTCAGCGGCACTTCTATCCCGATCTGCGCGTCGCTCTCGACCTGCAGATCGATGACCCGATAGCGTGGGCGTTTCGGAAGGAAGACGGTGCGAGCCTGCTGGAGCGGGTCGATCGTTACCTGATAACCGCCGATCGGAACGGCATGCTGGCCCAGGTCAGTGACCGCTATTACGGACATACCGAAGAGTTTGACTACGTCGGCACGCGCTCGTTTATTCGACACTTCGAGAGTCGCCTGCCACGCTATCGTGACACGTTCGAACAGGCCGCCGCTGAAGCCGGCGTCGACTGGCGGCTGATGGCCGCACTCGGGTACCAGGAATCACACTGGCGCTCGCACGCCGTGTCTCCAACGGGCGTGCGTGGCATCATGATGCTCACGGAAGCCACCGCGGACTACCTGGATATCCAGGACCGGATGGACCCGACCAGCAGCATCTTTGGCGGCGCACGCTTCTTCGCAATTCAGCACGACCGGTTGCCGGACAGCATTGCAGAGCCTGACCGCACCTGGTTCGCACTCGCTGCCTACAACGTCGGCTACAACCACCTGATGGATGCCCGCCAGATCGTCGAGTGGCAGGGCGGTGACCCGGATACCTGGATCGATGTGAGCGAAGCGCTGCCGTTGCTCGCAAAACGGCAGTGGTACGAACGCGTGCCCTACGGCTACGCCCGTGGCTGGGAGCCCGTCCTCTACGTCAACAACATCCGCAGCTACTACAACATCATGCGCTGGCTGACGGAGAACGAAGAGCCGCCTGTCGAAGGTTCCGACGAGGAAGAGACCGAAGCACCGGCCGAACCGATCGAGGTCGCAGCCAGCGCCTGAACCGTGGGCTCAGGCGTCCCGCCGAGCCTCGAAAAATGCCTGGAGCAATTCAGAGGCGTCCGCTTCGAGCAGACCGCCGTTCACTTCAATACGGTGATTGAACTCGGGCACCATCGACAAATCGACGACGCTGCCCACAGCGCCCGCGCGCTCGTCGTAGGCGGCGAACACAACGCGAGCCACTCGCGCCTGCAACATCGCACCAACGCACATGGCGCATGGCTCCAGTGTCACGTAGACGGTCGAACCGTTCAGTCGGTGATTGCCGACCGTATTTGCCGCCTCCCGTAACGCGAGCACTTCGGCATGGCCACACGGGTCGTTATCGGTAACGGTCCGGTTGTGGGCGCGAGCAAGCTCGCTGGCACCGCGCATGACGATCGCGCCAACCGGCACTTCATCCTGATCCCGGGCTGCCCTCGCCTCGCCGAGCGCTTGCTGCATAGCCTCGACGTCGGCGTCGGCCCAGCCGGTTATTCCCACTCGATGGTGGCCGGCGGCTTGCCGGATATGTCGTAGGTAACGCGGGAAATGCCGTCGACCTCGTTGATGATGCGCGTCGACACCTGTTCGAGAAACTCGTACGGCAAATGCGCCCAACGAGCCGTCATGAAGTCGATTGTCTCAACGGCACGCAGAGCAATAACGTATTCGTAGCGGCGTCCGTCTCCCATCACGCCCACCGACTTGACGGGCAGGAACACGGCAAACGCCTGGCTCACGTCGTCATAGAGGTCGTTGGCTCGCAGTTCGCTGATGAAGATGTCGTCCGCCAGCTGCAGTTTATCGACGTAAGACTGCTTCACTTCGCCCAGCACACGCACACCAAGCCCTGGGCCGGGGAACGGATGCCGGTAAACCATCTCGCGCGGCAGGCCTAGCTCGAGACCGATCTTCCGGACCTCGTCCTTGAAAAGCTCCCGCAAAGGCTCGACGAGCTGCATGCGCATGTCTTCCGGCAGGCCGCCGACGTTGTGGTGTGACTTGATGACGTGGGCTTTGCCGGTCTTGGAACCGGCCGACTCGATTACGTCCGGATAGATCGTTCCCTGCGCGAGCCAGTGGATGTCCGCAAGCCTGTTGGCCTCTTCCTCGAACACCTCGATGAACTTGCCGCCGATAATCTTGCGTTTCTGTTCCGGGTCCGACACGCCTTCGAGAGCCGTGAAGAATCGCTTAGCCGCGTTCACGCGAATAACGTTGACACCAAGGTGTTCCGCGAAGGTTTCCATTACCTGGTCGCCTTCGTGATAACGCAGCAGTCCGTGGTCGACAAAGACGCAGGTCAGTTGATCGCCAATGGCTTCGTGCAGCAACGCTGCGACGACCGAGGAATCCACGCCACCCGACAGACCGAGCAGGACCTTGTTGTCACCGACCTGCTCGCGCACCGTTGCAATGGCGTCGCTCACGATGTTGCCGGGTGTCCAGTCGCCGGGACAGCCGCAGATGTCGCGCACGAAGCGGCGCAGAATTTCCTGTCCCTGCAAGGTGTGCGTGACTTCGGGATGGAACTGCACGCCGTAGTAGTGACGATCCCGGTCTTCCATCGCGGCCAGCGGCGAGTTCGCGCTGCTGCCAGCGATTGAGAACCCGGGCGGCACCGCCTCGACGCGATCGCCGTGACTCATCCAGACCTTGAGCATGGGCGAGTCAGCTTTGTCGCTGTCGTTCAGCCCTTCGAGCAAGCCCGAATCGAGCGGCTGGATCTCCGCATAGCCGAACTCGCGGTGCGTTGATGCTTCGACCTTGCCGCCAAGCTGAGCAGCCATCGCCTGCATGCCGTAGCAGATACCCAGCACCGGACAGGCCAGCTCGAACACCCCCTGGGCAACGCGCGGCGGGTCTTCGACATTCACGGACTCGGGGCCGCCGGAGAGAATAATGCCGCTGGGCGCGAACTCGCGGAGCGCGGTTTCGTCCATGTCCCACGGATGAATCTCGGAATAGACGCCACACTCGCGAACACGGCGCGCGATGAGCTGGGTGTACTGGCCGCCGAAGTCGAGAATCAGCAGGCGGTGGGCATGGATGTCGGGTTGGCTTTCGTTGCTGGCTATGGCGGTCTGGGTCATCAGGAGGCGGTCGTCGATCAGTTTGAGGTTCGGTAGTTCGGTGCTTCCTTCGTGATCGAC
>CAZMEA010000255.1:0-3884 GCA_964565135.1 uncultured Woeseiaceae bacterium | reverse complement strand
TCCCTGGCCGAGATGAACTTCATGCGGCAACACTCCGACGGTTGGTCTGTTGGTCTGTTGGTCGTCGCAGTATATCCAAGGCTGAGCGCCAGACCTGACCCACAATCCGACAATTCGCTTTGCGGACGCATCCCGTTGCCCCGGGCTGTGGCGATGATGGCCGTCCGGATGGTCAATCGGCCGTACGCTGGGCCCGCGCCCGATCGCTATGACGTATATACAAAGGATATTGAAATAAACTACAATGTATCGCAGTCGTGATTCGCGGAATTGCGCAACCTGGCAAAACAGCCATGACGACCGTACGAAATGCCTTCAGCGTCACCATCGCCTTCTTCCTCGGCGGCGGCGCGGTATCCATTGTCTTTTATGTGCTCGTGCGACTGGGTTTTCTCGGAGAATCGGGCGACGGCGTCGACGACTGGCTCGGGCTCGGCGTTGCGATCGCCAGCTTCGCAGCTTTGTCGGGCCTGATCGTAGATGCCATGCGCTTCGTGGCAACAGAGGTTTGGCGCGGAAAGCCGCCGTACAGGCTGAAGCTCCGAAAGATACTCAAGGAGCACCTGGCCTAGCGCGATCCGCAGTTACTCCCGCCGGTAGCGAACGATCGGCTCAAACCCGCCAAGGATCATGCGCTTGCCGTCAAAGGGCATCTCGCCAAGCTCAGCCATTCGCGGATCTTCGAACATTCGTTTGTGCGCGGTTTCAGCCGTCTCTCGATCCGGCCAGATGACCCAGGACATCACGATTCGCTCGCCCTGCTCGGCTCTGATCGCCTTCCGGTAGTCCGTAAGTGCTCCGTCGGGCACCTCGAGTTCCCAGTTCTCGGCGATCTCCATGGCCCCGTGGTACCTCGCGATCTCAGCGTATCGCTCAGCGATGCCGACGTACTCGGCCTTTCTGTCTTCTGGCACGCCCAGAATATAGGTATTCACGTACATGTTCGGCTCCTTGCCGGCGGACCCGGCAATTCGGAACTGCGAGGCTGTGAAACTGACGCGACGATCCCGACGTGTCCCGGCTCAGTTTTCGCTATCGGTCTGTTTACGTCCCGACACGTGTGACGCTATTGCGCGCCAGACGCCATCCTCCTTGACCAGAAAGTTGCTGGATTTGTAGGAGTAGTTTTCTGCGATGCCCGTCCCGGCAATGACGGCGAATGCGTCCTGGTAAATCTGCAGTCGCTCGATGCGGTACTCAAAACCGCCGGGGTCCCAGCGATTCACCCGGATCGATTCGAGTTCCTCCGTCTTCGTCGATCGATTGCCGTCGCCATCGAACATCTCAAAGCTGTCGTGCAAGAGCCGGTCGAGAAGCTCGACGTCCTGGGTGCGGTAGGCCTGCGGCCACAGCACCGTCTTGAAATGCCGCAGGGTCTCGTAGTCGTCGGCCTGTGCGATGACGGGCAGCAACAAACACAATGCGCTAATGATCGTTTTGAGCATGACTTCGTCTCCACACGAGGAACGGGCATAAGCACCTGTCGCAACAGTGTCGGACTCGCGAAGAGGGGATGCAACCTCCCGGGCTTCATCGCTTGGATTTATCCGACTGCGCCGCCGTCTGATACCTGACCCGCGCAAGAATCAGTCCAAGCGTAATCGTCGTCACCGCGAACAGCGAAAACCACATATACAGCCTCGCGAGCGTCCCCCACGCGGACCACGATGCGGACAGTGCAGCAATCCCGAGCACGATGGCAGCACCGCCATTGCTGACGATCCCCACGATCACGGCCTCCGCCGGATACTCCTTCCTTCGAGCCCGCATCAAACCGAGCGCGTAGCCTGCGACCAGAGCCGCGTAGGCAGTGCCGAGGAGGCGGAGGAACACCGTGGGTTCCGGTGGCGGAAATCCAAGGGCAACGAACAGGTCCGCTGGCAACAACAGCAGCGGAAGAGCCCAGGCGAAGACGGTAGTGACGATCTTCGCCAGAAGGACGCGTTCAAGACCGACCATCGGCGGTTACCGAGTCCGGTTGGACGTTCGACTGAAAGATCGCGGCCGGACTGCGACCCACGTTACCGCGACAATCAGCCCAAACAGCGAGTAGGCCAGCGTGAAAACCCACGCCGGCGCCTCGTAGTAGAGCAGACTTTGCAGCCAGTGCGCGATGAACGAACCCTGATACGTCGCGTCGCCGGCGCGCTCCCTGAATGCCATTTCCCAGGTCGTCAGGGGACAGATTCGACCCAGCCAGGCCTGTAGAACGACCACGCCGATCGCGGCCAGATGGGCCAGGCGAAATCGCGGATTGCGAACCCACGACCAGTCGTAGAAGTACCCCGCGACGATCAGCAACAGCCCAAGCAGTACAAACAGGACGAACAGAACGTGAACCAGCAGAATGCCGTCAGCGGCGAGAAGATACAGGGTCCTTTGATCCATACCGTATCGCCATTCGTTTTGATCGGTTCCTTAACCGAGCTTGCGAATTCCGATCGCGTGACGAATTTCGTCAAGAAAGGGCGCCGAAAGCTCACGTGCGCGCTCGGCACCCTTGACCAGCGTGCGCTCGACCTCGGCCGGATCGGCGATCAACCGGTTGTACTCGTCGCGCGCGGGTTTGACCTGCTCGTTGATGTATTCGAACAGCACCTGCTTCATCTCCCCCCACGCAATACCCTCCGCGTAGCGCTGTTCGATTGCGGAGGATTCCTCGGGCGTCGCGAAGGCTCTGTAGATGTCGAACAAAGTGCTGTCGTTCGGATCCTTTGGCTCACCCGGCTCGAGGCTGTTCGTCTTGATCTTCATGATCAGTTTGCGCAGCGGCTTCTCGTCGGCGAACAACGGGATGGTGTTGTTGTAGCTCTTGGACATCTTTCGTCCGTCGAGTCCTTTCAACACGGCCGTATCTTCACCGATGACCGCCTCCGGCAGAACGAAGGTCTCGCCGTAGTGATGGTTGAAGCGCTGCGCGATATCACGCGCCATCTCCACGTGCTGCTTCTGGTCCTGCCCAACCGGAACGCGATGTGCGTTGAACATCAGAATGTCTGCGGCCATCAGAATCGGATAGCTGTACAGCGCCATCATGACGCCCTTGTCCGGATCCTTGTTGCCGCCTTCGACGTTTGCCTGGACCGACGCCTTGTAAGAGTGCGCCCGATTCATCAATCCCTTGGCTGTCATACCGTGGAGTATCCACGTCAGTTCGGGAATCTCCGGGATGTCCGACTGTCGATAGAAATAGGCGCTGTCGGTATCCAGGCCGAGCGCCATCCAGGATGCCGCGATCTCCAGTGTCGATCGGGCAATCTTGTCCGGATCTTCGTTCTTCGCCAGCGAATGGTAGTCCGCAAGGAAATAGAAGTGATCGGTGTCGGGGTCCTGGCTGGCAGCGATGCCCGGACGGATTGCGCCGACGTAATTGCCAATATGCGGCGTACCGGTCGTCGTGATGCCGGTCAGGTAGGTCAGCCGCGCCATCGTCTAGTAGCCGGCGGCCTGCCCGTCTTTACGTGATTCCGACGCACCGAAATACACGCCGGTCTCCGTGTCACGCATGATCGCCTGGTAGCCACCGTAGTCCGACGGGCGCTCACCGACCGTATGTCCCATTGCCCCCAGCGCCTCGCGCACATCGGCACCGTAACCGGACTCCAGATTCACAGTGCCGCCGTCGGTCATTTCACCGCCCGTTGGCTGCGACGAACCGGCGTGCCGGATTCGCGGCGCATCGCCGGCTTCCTGCAGGTTCATGCCGAAATCGATCATGTTGATCAGAATCTGTGCATGACCCTGGGGCTGCATGGAGCCGCCCATAACGCCAAACGACAGCCACGGCTTACCATCCTTCATCGCAAAGGCGGGAATAATCGTGTGGAAGGGACGTTTGCCAGGTTCGAAAACGTTGGGATGCCCCTCTTCAAGGCTGAACAGCG
>CAZMEA010000254.1:0-3890 GCA_964565135.1 uncultured Woeseiaceae bacterium | reverse complement strand
TTTCGCTGTTGCTCACACTGGCGCTCCCGATCGCCGCCGCAGCACAATCCAACGATCGGTCAATCGCCGTCGATGGCCAGGCAGTCATCGAGGTAGAACCGGACAGTGCGACGCTGCGGCTCGGCGTGCAGTCCCGGCAGGCCGATCTGGAGTCCGCGCGGTCGCGTGTCATCGACGTTACTCGCGCCTTCCTTGCTGTCGTAGACGATCTCGACATTGATCGTGACCAGGTCCAGACCACCGGATTGAACATCCGGCCGGAATATCGCTGGGACAACGATGACAACAGTCAGAAACTGCTCGGGTACTTCGTGCAGCGCGATATCGTCATAGAGCTTGGCAACCTGGACAAGCTTGGCAACTTGCTCGAGCGAGCGGTGAACGCGGGCGTTAATCAGGTGCAGCCACCGGTCCTGAAGCATAGCAACGAACGTGAGTTACGACGACGAGCTCTGGCCGCCGCAACGCGGGATGCAAGAGCAAATGCCCGAGTCATAGCGGAGACCCTGGACGCAGAACTTGGCGCCGTGATCAGTGTCTCGAGTCATCAGTCCCGGGCACCGGCGCCACCCTATCCAGTCATGGCGATGCGGGAAGCGTCCGTCGCGGGCGCGGAAACCTACAGCAGCGGGCAAATCCGGATCGAGGCGAGTGTTAACGCCGTGTTTGGAATAGCAGCCGACGACAATTAGTCACCGGGCGTTTGACTGGCCGCCGACGCGGCAACTAACCGCCGAAGTTGACCTTGGCTTCGAGGTCTGCCCGGGAATCGGCGTGCGTCATTGCCTCTTCGAGCGTGATCGTCCCGGACTTGTACAGTGTCAACAGAGCGTCATCGAAGTTCTGGACACCACGCTCACCGCTGTCGCGTAGGGCATCCTTCACCTCGGAGATATCACCACGCAGGATGAGCTCCTTGATGTGCGGCGTATTGAGCATCAGCTCAACGGCGGCTACGCGCTTGCCGTTGCGGGACCGAACGAGCCGCTGCGAAATGATGCCTCGAAGATACTGCGCAAGGTCCATAAAGACCTGGCTGTGCTGCTCCGTCGGGAACATGTTGATGATTCGGTCCAGCGTTTCCGGCGCGTTGTTCGCATGGAGGGTTGCCAGAACCAGATGTCCGGTACCTGCCATATCGAGCGCCGACTGCATCGACTCCCGGTCTCGAATCTCGCCGATCTGGATGACGTCCGGCGCGGAACGCATTGCACTTTTCAACGCTCGTCCGTATGACTTGGTATCGATACCGACTTCGCGCTGATTGACGATCGACTTCTTGTTCGGATGCAGGAATTCGATCGGATCCTCAACGGTGATGATGTGTGCCGAGGTGTGCTCATTGCGGTGGTTAATCATCGCAGCGAGCGTGGTCGACTTACCGTTGCCACTTGCGCCGACCATCAAAACAAGGCCGCGCTTCAGCATAACCAGCTCCTTGAGCTGTTCAGGCATGTGCAGCTCGTCGAGCGTCGGCAGCTCCGAGGTGATGTAGCGCAACACCATGGCAACATTGCCACGCTGATGGAACACGTTGACCCGAAACCGGCCAAGTCCAGGCTCGGAAATGGCGAAGTCGACTTCCAATTCTTTCGTGAACGCCTCCAGCAGATCCTCGTTCATTAGCTCGATGGCCGCCTGCTTGACCATCTTGGGCGTCATCTCCAGCTTGTTCACCGGCATGATCTTGCCGTCGATCTTGATCTTGGCGGGTGCAAACGGGGTAAAGAAGAGATCGGACGCCTTCTTCTCGACCATCAGCTTGAACAGTGGTTTGACGTTCATACGGAATCCCTGCCGTGACTCAGAATGTCTGAGCCGTATCCTCTTCCATGATCTGCAGGCTTTCAGACTGCTGCTGAGCGGCTGCGTTCTCGCGCTTACTCTCGAGCTTGATCTTCAAACGAAGCTCGTTCTTCGAGTCCGCGTTTCGCATCGCTTCCTCGTACGAGATGATCGATTCTTCATAGAGCTGGAACAGCGACTGGTCGAAGGTCTGCATACCAAGTCGCGTGGACTTCGCCATGATCTCCTTGATCTGCCCCACTTCGCCTTTGAAGATGAGGTCTGCGATCAACGGTGTATTCAGCATTATCTCCATGGAGGCAATGCGACCTACGCCGCTTTCGCGAGGCACAAGTCGCTGCGACACGAAGGAGCGGATATTCAGCGAGAGATCCATCAGAAGCTGCTGGCGTCGCTCCTCCGGAAAGAAGTTAATGATTCGGTCAAGCGCCTGGTTGGCGCTGTTTGCGTGTAGCGTGGCGAGGCAGAGGTGACCGGTCTCGGCGAACTGAATCCCATACTCCATCGTCTCGCGGTCGCGAATCTCACCGATCAGAATGACGTCCGGTGCCTGTCGGAGGGTGTTCTTGAGTGCGGCGTGCCAGTTTTCGGTGTCCACGCCCACTTCCCGCTGCGTAATGACACAGCCTTTGTGCGGATGGACGTACTCGATCGGGTCCTCGATGGAAATGATATGCCCCTTCGAGTTTTCGTTCCGATGCCCGATCATGGCAGCCAGGGTCGTAGACTTACCTGAACCCGTCCCGCCGACGACGATCACGAGACCACGTTTGTTCATCACGACGTCCTTGAGGATGACCGGTAGGTCGAGTTCCTCAAACGTCGGAATTTCGGTAGTAATCGTGCGGAGAACGGCGCCAACCCGTCCCTGTTGAATGAACGCGCTGACGCGGAATCGGCCGATACCCTGCGGCGCAATGGCGAAGTTACATTCTTTCGTCGCGTCGAATTCCTTGATCTGCTTGTCGTTCATGATGGAGCGAACCATCATGGCGGACTGGTCATCGGACAGCGGTGTATCCGTTGCCTTGTAGATCTGGCCATCGACTTTGATCGCAGGCGGGAAACCCGCCGTGATGAACAGATCCGACCCCTCCTTCTCAACCATCTTCTTGAGCAGGTTCTGGGTCAGTCTTACCGCTTGTTCGCGTTCCATCTCGTACCCTCTCCCGGGTGGCTCTTATCGGAGCCCGGTCAGAAGTTCTCTTTGTGGACGGCCCTGAAGCGCGCCTCTTCCTTGTTGATCAGGCCTTTGGCCATCAGCTCAGCCAGGTTCTGGTCGAGCGTCTGCATGCCGGATCCCTGGCCGGTCTGGATCGCCGAATACATCTGCGCAATCTTGCCTTCCCGAATCAGGTTACGAATTGCGGGCGTTCCGACCATGATCTCGTGCGCCGCGATTCGACCACCGCCGATCTTCTTCAACAGCGTCTGCGAAATGACTGCCCGCAGAGACTCCGAGAGCATCGCGCGTACCATTTCCTTTTCTGCGGCCGGGAACACGTCGACGATACGGTCGATGGTTTTTGCCGCGGAGCTTGTATGCAACGTGCCGAACACGAGGTGACCGGTCTCGGCACCCGTCAGTGCCAGGCGGATGGTTTCCAGGTCGCGAAGCTCGCCGACAAGGATCACGTCAGGGTCTTCACGCAGCGCGGAGCGCAGGGCTTCGTTAAAGCCCAGCGTGTCACGATGCACCTCGCGCTGGTTGATCAACGACCGCTTGCTCTCGTGCACAAATTCGATCGGATCCTCGATCGTCAGAATGTGGTCGGGCTTGTTATCGTTGATGTAGTCGATCATCGCAGCCAGCGTCGTCGACTTACCCGATCCCGTCGGGCCGGTGACAAGGACGATGCCGCGCGGATGCATCGCCAGATCCTTGAATATCGGCGGCGCCCCAAGGTCATCCAGGGTCAGGATTTCCGACGGAATGGTCCGGAACACAGCAGCCGAGCCGCGGTTCTGGTTGAATGCGTTGACACGGAAGCGCGCAAGCTTTGGAATCTCGAACGAAAAGTCCGTCTCCAGGAACTCTTCGTAGTCCTTCCGCTGCTTGTCATTCATGATGTCGTAAACCATGC
>CAZMEA010000253.1:0-3892 GCA_964565135.1 uncultured Woeseiaceae bacterium | reverse complement strand
TTGACGCTGACGGCAGCCTGATCACCTGGGAGCAGGCCGGCCTGGGTTCACCGCGCGGACCGTTCTTCAGCGTGGGTTCGGATGCGATCAACAATCCGCTGTTCGTCGGCTTGAGCGAGACGAACAACCTGATCGCCGAGCTGGATCGCTACATCATCAACGCGACCGGGCATCGCGAAATCGCCCCCGGCATCCGCCTGTTCGGCGAGGCGTTGTACGCACGTTCGGAATCCGCCGACCGCAGCCCGGATGCGACCTTCGGTACCGTCGTTTTCGGACCGGGCGCAAACGGTGTTGCACAAGTGAACATAGCGGAAAATCCGTTCGTAACGCCGCAGATTCGTAATACGCTCATCGACAACGGTCTCTACGATCCGAACCTGGCCGACGACCAGTATCTCCTGATCAGTCGCTCGAACCTCGACATCGGCGCGAATTCGCCGGACTTCCGTGACCAGGACGTCTACCGTCTGGTCGTCGGGATGGACGGCACGCTGCCGTTCATGGGCAACGACTGGGACTGGAATGTCGCCTTCAACATCGGCGAGACCAATGCCACGTCGCGGCAAACCGACATCAACGGCCGACGCCTGGCGCTGGCGATCGATTCGATTGTCGACCCGAATACCAACGAGATTGTCTGCCGCTCGCAGATCGAGCCTCTGCCGAACGTGTTCCCACCGTCATTCCGGGAACCGGTCTCGACCGATGTGACTGATTGCGTGCCTTTCAACCCGATTGGCATACAGAACCTCACCGGAGAGCAGCAGCGTTACTTGCTGCAGCAGGACTTCCAGTCGACGAACATCAGCCAGACCACCTACGAGGTTAACCTGGCCGGTGACCTATTCGAGCTGCCGGCCGGTCCGGTGGCCGTGGCTGGTGGCTTCATGCGTCGTGAGGAGGAATCTGAGTACCAGGTCGACCGTTCCAGCGCCGTAGGCATCGATCCGGTCACGCCCGTTGCTTCGGTGGTCGGTGGCTACGACACCAACGAGTTCTACCTCGAGACCCTGGTACCGGTGATCGAGGAGGACAGTGGCTTTGATGTGCCGGGCATATCTTCCCTGCAAATCGAAGGCGCGATCCGCTGGGTGGATAACTCCCTCGCCGGCAACGACACGACCTGGACGTTGGGCGGGCGGCTGCGTCCGGACCTTCCCGGGCTGGGTGATTCGATTACCATCCGCGGTAACGTCACCACGTCGATTCGCGCGCCATCGGTGCAGGAGCTGTTCCTGCCGCGTTCGGAGTTCAACGATTTCGCGGAAGACCCCTGTGATGACGAGTTCAGCACAGCCGGGCCCAACCCGGCAGTCCGACAGGCAAACTGTGCCGCCGAGGTTGCTTCGCGGATCCAGAATGGAACGTTGGACCCGAACTTCACTCTGGCGGGCTTCGTATCTCTGGCAGCTAACCGAGGCTTCCCGCAGTTCACGGGCGGCAACCAGAACCTCGAGAGCGAGGAAGCGGACAGCTGGACCGTGGGTATCGTGTTCTCGCCCGAGTTCATACCGGGCCTTACGGTGTCAGCGGACTGGACGGACATCTCGATCAAGAACGAGATTGCCCGCCTGAACGCCACGCAGATCATGAACGCCTGTTACGACGACGTGAACTTCCCGAACATTAACGAGTGCACCCTGTTCGAGCGTGACTTCGACTTCCAGGTCGTCGCCCCGCAGACGGGCTTCCTCAACGCTGCATCGCGTGACTTCGCCGGCCTGATCGCCAACTTCAACTACGATCTGGCCGATACCTGGGTCGCGGAAAAGGTGCCGGGCAACTTCGAAGTCTTCGGCAGCATGTTCCACGTCGCCAAGCACACGCGTAACATTACCGGCGGCAGCACAGAGCTTCTGGAAGGTGAGCGCGGTTTCGAGGAATGGCGGTCGCAGTTGAACGTTCGCTGGACGAACAACGACCTCGGCGCTCTCTGGCAGGCCCGCTTCATCGGCGAATTCCTGGCGGACGCGCAGGCGCCGACGGAGCGTTTCTCGCCGGGGCAGAACGGTGCCGGCTCGACCTGGCTGCACAACGCGACGCTGACGTACCGACTCACGGATCGCCTCGGCGTTCGGCTGGTCGTCAACAACGTGTTCGACAACCGGGATAGCGCGCGCCGCCGGGCTCAGACGCTGGGTGGCACGTCGACGCTTCCGTTCAGCCCGCTGGACGTCATCGGCCGTCGCTACGCGCTCGCTATCAGCGGCGAGTTCTAGGCGAGAACGGGTACCGTCATGTCTGAACTTCCCTGGCTGCAAATCGGTCTCAAAAGGGGTAACTCCCGGGAGAATGGTGGAATGCATCATCAGGTTGCGCGTATCGGCCTCCGGTTTGCTCAAGGGCTGCTGGCCCTCTTCGTTCTGGCCGGGTGCTCCGGCGGAACGGGAGGCTCGGCAGAGCCGGAAACGGCGGGGTCGCCGCTGCGCGCCAAGCTTGTCACCACGGATCAGTACAAGAATACGCTCGCGTATATCTTCGGTCCGAGCGTCGACGTGCGGGTGCAGTTCGCCCCGCCACAGCGCAGGGAAGGTCTGATTGCCAACGGCGCGTCCAGCGCCGGACTCAGCGCCGCGCAGGTGGAGCAATTCCAGCGCGCGGCCACGACCGTGGCCGAACAGGTGGTTGACGAGGACCACCGGGATTTCCTGGTGCCTTGCAAGCCAACTTCGGAAAAGGAAGCCGACGAGCTGTGCGCGTCGGCTTTCCTTTCGAAGATCGGCCGCCTGCTCTTCCGCCGCACCCTGAGCGAGGAGGAAGTCTCCGGCTACGTCGATAACGCCGGGACGGCAGCAGACCAACTCGAGGATTTCTACGCCGGTCTCGCGATTGCGCTCGAAGGCATGCTGATCAACCCCGAGGTGCTGTTCATCGCGGAGTACGCTGAGCCCGATCCCGAGAATCCGGGCAAGACGCGACTGGACGCCCGCTCGTTCGCATCGCGGCTGAGCTACTTCCTGTGGAATGCGAGCCCTGACGACGAACTGCTGACGATGGCCGAGACCGGTCAGCTCGACACCCAGGAAGGGCGCATCCAGGCAGTGGACAGACTGCTGGCGAGCTCGCGCCTGGAAGACGGGATGCGGGCGTTCTTTGCCGACATGCTGCAGTTCCAGGGCGCATCCCTCTCCAAGGATCCGACCATTTATCCGCATTTCACGTCGGTGACGGCAGCTGCAGCGCAGGAGCAGACCCTGCGTACCATCATCGATTTCCTCATTGAGAAAGAGAACGACTACCGGGATCTGTTTACGACCCGATCAACCTTTATTACCCCGGCCTTGGCGCCGCTGTATGACGTCGCCGCGGCGCCGGGATGGACGGAGCACACGTTCCCGCCGGACAGCCCGCGTACAGGCCTGCTGTCGCACGTCAGCTTCCTCGCACAACACTCCCATCCGGGCCGCAGCTCGCCGACGTTGCGCGGCATCGGCTTGCGCGAAGTGCTGTTTTGCCAGGAAGTACCCGCACCGCCACCGGGCGTGGATTTCTCGGACGTGGCCAATCCTGCGAAAGGCTATCCGACCCAGCGCCAGCGCGTTGCCGTGCATGTCGAGAATCCGTCCTGCGCCGGCTGCCACAAGATCATGGACCCGCCAGGCCTCTCACTCGAGAATTTCGACGGCTCCGGTCGCTACCGGGTCACGGAAAACGATGTCGAGATCGACGCCAGCGGACAGCTGGACGGTGTCGATTTTGCGGACGTCAACGGTCTCTACACCGCGGTTCGCGATAATGAGGCCTTGCCGAGTTGCCTGACGGAGCGCCTGTACAGCTACGGCGCAGGCGGGCCGCTGGAAGATCGCAATTTGCTGGACTTCCTCATCGAAGAATTCACGCAAGACGGTTATCGTGTGCCAGGACTGTTGCGCACGATAGCAACGAGCAA
>CAZMEA010000252.1:0-3903 GCA_964565135.1 uncultured Woeseiaceae bacterium | reverse complement strand
GATCCGAAGAGCGGTGTCGAGATGACGCTCTTGCGGATGCTGGCCTTTCAGCCCGCCAGCGGGGAGGGGCAGACACGGCCGACGACTGCAGCCACGCCAAAGCCTGCGGCCGCGCCGAGCAGGAAACCGTCCAGCGCCGCGAGATCAGCTTCTGCACCGCCTGCGCAGTCGAAGCAGGAGGCAACAGCTGCGAACGCGACCTGGGACAATCCGGACTGGGGTGCGTTGATCACCAAGCTCGATCTGCAAAGCGCCAACCGGCTGTTGGCAAGCAACTGCGCGCTTATCGGTCGTGATGGGATGGAAGTCCGCCTGCAGCTCGATCCGAGTGCAGAAGCCTACCTCACCCGGACTCGGCAGGAGGCTCTGCAAAAAGCCTTGGCCGAGCACTTTGGGGAGCCACTCAAGCTGTCGATCAGCGTCGGTCCGGCGGCGGCGGAAACCCCCTTTCAGCAGAAGGCCCGCGAAGAAGACGAGGAACTGCAGGCGGCTCGCGATACCTTACGTGCCGATCCAAACGTGCAGAATCTGATCGATACGTTCGGTGCCGAAATGAACTCTGATTCCGTTCGTATTGTCGATAAGCAATAGTGGGGGGGCCGTTTCCGGGCGCACCAGTTCATACCCAAAGCCACAGGAGTGGAGCAATGAAAGGCGGCATTGGCCAGCTGATGAAGCAGGCCCAGCAAATGCAGGCAGAGATGCAGAAGGCGCAGGAAGAAATGGCCAGTCTCACGGTGACCGGCGAGTCCGGCGCGGGCATGGTGAAGGTCACGATGACCTGCAAGCACGAAATTCGCGGGCTCGAGATTGACGATTCTGTTGTCGGGGACGACAAGGACATGCTCGAAGATCTTATTGTCGCCGCCTTCAACGATGCGGTGCGGAAGGTCGAACAAACCGTGCAGGAGCGGTTCTCCGGCATGACCGCGGGCCTGAATTTGCCGGGCGGGCTGAAACTGCCGTTCTGACATGGCTTTCTCACCGCTCCTCGTGCGCCTGATCGACGGCTTGCGCTGCATGCCCGGCGTTGGGCGAAAATCCGCGCAGCGCATCGCATTTCATCTTCTCGAACGTGATCGCGGCGGTGCTGAAGAGCTATCACGTGCGCTGCTGGCTGCCGTTGAAGGCATCGGCAACTGTTCCCGGTGCCGCATGCTGACGGAACAGGCAGTCTGCGACACCTGTTCGGATCCGGCCCGGGATGAAACGACGATTTGTGTCGTTGAGTCTCCGGCTGACGTGATGGCGCTTGAAGACGCTACGGGATTTCGTGGCCGCTATTTTGTGCTAATGGGGCACCTGTCGCCGCTGGACGGTATTGGTCCGGAGCAGCTCGGCGTAGCGCTGCTCGAGGAGCGACTTGCGGGCGACGCAGTGAAGGAACTGATCATCGCGACCAATCCGACGGTTGAGGGAGATGCGACGGCACACCTGCTTGCCGACATAGCCGGTCGCCACGGCGTTACACCCAGTCGTATCGCTCACGGTGTACCGTTGGGTGGTGAACTCGAATACGTGGATGGTGGTACGCTGTCGCACGCGTTCTTCGGTCGTCGCGCAATCGACTAGATCTGGCGGCCGGTCCCGGCATCGCTATCGTCACAAATTGGGGAGCCTCGGCATGACCGAACAGGACACCATTTTCTCAAAGATCATCGCCGGTGAGATTCCTGCCGATATCGTTTACGAAGACGATGAGGTCATCGCCTTTCGAGACATCAATCCGCAGGCGCCGACGCACGTACTTGTAATCCCGCGAGTTCGCATTCCGACCATCAACGATCTCGATGCGGAGCACGCGGCTATCGTCGGCCGCATGTATCTGGCCGCCGCGGCGATCGCGCGTAACGAGGGCATTGCCGAAAGCGGGTATCGCACCGTCATGAATTGTAATGAGGACGGTGGCCAAACCGTATTTCACCTGCATCTGCACGTGCTAGGCGGACGTGCCCTGACGTGGCCGCCGGGTTAGCGGCGTTGCTGCAGACTCTCGGTCAGGTGCACAAGGCGCTTGTAGCTGTCATACCGACGACCGGCAATTGATCCGGCCTCGACAGCGGCTTTAACAGCGCAGTCCGGCTCCCGCATATGTCGGCAGTTGGCGTAACGACAACCGGCGGCTGCATCAGCAATCTCCCGAAAGCCGGTCGCCACCCGGTCGATCGCATCGATTGACGGTGCATAGTCGCGGACACCGGGCGAATCGATAACCGCGCCGCCCTCCGGCAGGTCGATCAGTAGCGAATTTACCGTCGTGTGGCGCCCTTCGCCGGACTTTTCGGAGACCGCTCCGGTACGCAACTCAGCGTCGGAAATCATGCTGTTGATGAGGCTGGACTTACCGACGCCGGATTGGCCCACAAAGATCGCCGTTTCGTTGCGCAAAAGCTCACGGAGGGCATCCAGGCCCGCACCGGTTTCGGCGCTGGTGACGAGGACCGGGTAGCCGAGGTCCCGGTACTCGGAGAGTACGGTATCGTCAATGGCCGTGTCGTCGAGATCCTGCTTGTTGATAACGACAGCCGCCTTCGCGCCAATCAGCTCTGCCGCGGATAGGTAGCGATCGACGATGAACCAGTCTGGTTTCGGCCTGGCTGCGGCCACAATGACCAGGAGGCTTACGTTCGCTGCTAGCACTTCGGTGCGACCGCGAAGATCGGGTCGGGTCAGCTCGTTGTCGCGTGGCTGAATGGACGTGATCAGCCAGTCGGGCTCATTGGTGGATGCGGGCGGACGGGCCAATACCCGGTCGCCGCACACTGGCCGAAGCTTGCGCCCTTTGATGCGTGCCGGTCGACGGTTGCCGGGTGTCGTGGCAAGTTCGAATCGGCGCCCGAACGTCGTCACTACACGCGCTTCGCTTTCTGTCGGGTTGGCCATCGTAATGTCGGCGCCGCAGTCATTAAGGCTCGGAGTATGCCCGGCAGAGCCGCACCTCGCATCCATCGAGGCCTGATAGACTAGTCGGGCCTGCGACCAATAGAACTCTTCGGACCTGGATGACGCACATGCGAGAAGCCGATGGTGCTCGTGGCACCAACCTGATCTGGATTGATCTCGAGATGACCGGGCTGGACACCCAGTCGGACCACATCATCGAGATTGCCACCATCGTTACCGACGAGGCGTTGAATGAGGTCGCTGTCGGGCCCGTGATTATCGTTCACCAGCCCGCGTCCGTTATGGACTCGATGGATGAATGGAACACGCGGCAGCATCGAGTGTCAGGCCTGACCGAGCGCGTTCTTGCCTCAAGCGTCTCGGTGGAAGAGGCTGAACGCCTGACGCTCGAATTTCTCCGCGAACACACGGCCGAGAAAGCGTCGCCGATTTGCGGCAACAGCATCTGCCAGGACCGGCGTTTCCTTGCTCGCGAGATGCCGACGCTCGAGGCGTGGTTTCACTACCGAAACCTGGATGTGAGCACGCTGAAGATCCTCGCGCAGCGCTGGGCGCCGAACATCGCCGCAGGTTTTCAAAAGGCGACCAACCACCGTGCCCTCGACGATATCCGGGATTCGATCGAAGAACTGAAGTTCTATCGCGAGCATTTCCTCAAGCCGCTGCCTGACCCAGCAGCATGAACGACGGCCGGCCACACGCGCCCGCTGCGGAACGAAACAGAGATCCGATTCTGGCGGTTCTGCGGCACGAGCTTGAGACGAGCAGAAGTGTTCTCGAAATCGGCTCCGGTACCGGTCAGCACGCCGTTTACTTTACGGCTGCGCTCCCGTGGCTAACCTGGCAACCGACGGATCGTGCCGAGAATCTGCCGGGCATTCGGGCGTGGGCGGCGGACTGCCCGAGCGATAATCTTCGCGAGCCGTTGGAACTGGACGTGAGCGCGCCTCCGGCAATTTCTGAAACCTACGATGCGGCGTTCTCTGCGAACACCGCGCA
>CAZMEA010000251.1:0-3951 GCA_964565135.1 uncultured Woeseiaceae bacterium | reverse complement strand
AGCAGCCCGGTTTCGTCAGCCTCTACAGCGAACTGGATAACACGGACGCAGCACAGGTTGTGGACGCGCTGCGTGCTGCCGACATCGACTACAAGCTGAATCCGTCGTCCGGTTCCGTCATGGTGCCGGAGTCGAAACTGCATGCAGCCCGGCTCGAGCTTGCCTCGCAAGGGCTGCCGGAAGGTGGCGCTGCGGGCATGGATTCGCTTCGTGAGCAGCCAACATTCGGGCAGAGCCAGTTCCGTGAAACTGCGCTGTACCAACATGCACTCGAGGCCGAACTTGCCAGAACGATATCGTTTATCGGCTCCGTCCGTGACGCGAGAGTCCATCTTGCGTTGCCGAAACAAAGCGCCTTCATTCGCGATCGCAAGCCGTCCAGCGCCTCTGTGATGCTGAGCATGTACCGCGGTCGTGAGCTGGAATCGGACCAGGCGGCGTCGATCGTAAATCTGGTCGCCTCGAGTGTGCCAAACCTGAACCCGGACAACATTACGGTTATCGATCAGCACGGTCGGTTGCTGAGCTCAGCCGGTGAGGATTGGGAAGATCGCGTTACAGCGAGCCAGTTCAAGATTGCCGAGCGGGTCGAGAACAACTACAAGCGCCGTATCGAGGCGCTCTTGACGCCGTTGGTAGGACCCGGACGAGTCAGAGCCGAGGTCGTTGCGGATATGGACTTCACCGTCACTGAGGAAACCCGCGAGTCTTTCGATCCGGCCAATTCCGCTCTCATTAGCGAATCGGTTACACAGAACGAGTCGTCGTCATCTGATGGCGACGCGGGCGGCGTGCCCGGCGCGCTCAGTAATCAGCCGCCGGAAGCAGGCGGCGTCGAGACCGTAGACGCAGCAACTGCCGAGGTGTCGAAGTCGGCGAGCAGCAGTACACGCAACTTCGAAGTCGATCGAACGATCAGCCATACGCGCCCGCAGATGGGCAGCATTCGACGGTTGTCTATCGCGGTACTGGTCGACGATTCACCTGACACGACGATGGACGGCGCTGCTGAGGCAGAAGGCGACGCCCCGGCCGATGCGCCAACGGGTCTGACCCAGGTACAGATCGATCAATACACCGCGTTAATCCGTGAGGCCGTCGGTTTCGACGCTGCCCGGGGCGATACGGTTGCCGTGGTTAGTGCTGCGTTTCGGCCGGTGCCGGAGGGCCCGGAAGCAGAGCCGCCTGGATTCCTGGACAACCCAGTTATCACCGACTCGCTGCGACTGATTCTCGGCGCGTCGCTGGCACTGGCGCTGGGCTTCGGACTGGTGCGCCCGATGCTGAAATCGTTACTGGAGGCGAACGCCCAGGGTGCCGCGCAGATTGCCGCCGGCGGGCCCATGCCAATGGTTAGCACCGTAACGATGGGTACGCCAAACGCGGCGATTCCTCCACCGAGTTACGACGAAAAAATCGCGGCGGCGAAGAACATCAGCGCGACAGACCCTGCGAAGGTAGCCCAGGTCGTGAAGAAATGGGTCGGCAACGAAGCCGAGTAACCAACGGTCAGTAACCGCGAGCGAAAACAGGATTCAACAGGTGATCTGTGGTGAGTGAAGCAAACGCATTGATGGACGGCACTCAGCGTGCCGCGCTTTTGTTGCTGTCGCTGGGTGAAGCCGAAGCGGCAGAAGTTCTGAAGTACATGGATGCCCGTGAAGTGCAGCAGCTCGGCGTTGCTATGGCCACACTCAAGGGCATCTCGAAAGATGATGCCAATGCCGTGCTGGACGGTTTCATCACCGACGTGGAAGGTGAAACGACGTTCGGTGGCGTTGCTTCGCAGGAATACGTCAGGAAAGTCCTGACCAGTGCATTTAGCGAATCGAAGGCGTCCGCACTGATGGACCGGATGGTCTCAGGCGAAGACGCAACCGGTATTGATGCGCTCAAGTGGATGAGTGGCTCGGAGATCGTAGAGATCATCGACGGAGAGCATCCTCAGGTGATCGCGATCATCATCAGTTTCCTCGAGCCGGAGCTTGCTGCCGCCGTACTCAAGGACATCAATGAGGATCTGCGAGCCGACGTGGTCATGCGCATCGCAAACCTGTCGGACGTGCAGCAAAGTGCGTTGTCGGAAATCGAAGCCCTGATCGCCAACAAGTCAGAGAACTCGACGAAGTCGACGCTGAAGAAGGTAGGCGGGACCAAGGTCGCGGCAGCCATCGTAAACGCCATGGGCGGGGAAAAGGCGGATCAGGTCCTCGGTCACATCAAGGAACGGAACGAGGAACTGTCCGAGCGAATTTCCGAGATGATGTTCATTTTCGAGTCGCTGTTGTCGGTCGACGATCGCGGTATCCAGGCACTGTTGCGCGAGATCTCGAACGAATTGCTGGTTGTCGCGCTGAAGGGCGCCGCGCCGGATCTGCAGGACAAGATTCTCAACAACATGTCGAAGCGCGCTGCGGCGTTGCTGAAGGACGACATGGACGCCAAGGGTCCGACGAAGCTGAGCGAAGTCGAGGAAGCGCAGAAGGAAATCATCGACGCCGCCAAGCGTCTCGCGGATTCCGGCGAGATCGATCTCGGCGGCGGCGGCGACGAGTATGTCTGAGCCGACCGCAGGCAATCCGTCGTCGGCCGAACGATGGTCTGCGCCGGCGATTGATGGCTCGGACACGCCGGGCTTCATGACGGCGGAGCGCCTGCAGGAGCTGCAGCAGCAGGCCTACGACGAAGCTTATGCCGAAGGTCTCGAAGCGGGCAAAGCCGCCGGTGAGGCGGAAATCGCGGCTGTTATAGAACGATTCGCAAGTATCCTGAACGCGCTGTCAGAGCCGCTGGCCGACGTCGATAATGAGGTTGAGCAACAGGTCGTGCAACTGTCGATCCAGATGCTCAAGCAGCTGTTCCGTCGCGAGATTCACATTGAGCCCGAGCACGTCATTGGTGTCGTGCGCGAGGCACTCCAGCTGTTGCCGGTATCCAGCCGGAATGTCCGTGTTCATCTGCATCCCGATGATGCTCGTCTCGTGCTCGACACGCTGTCCCAGACCGAGGGTGAGTGTGCCTGGACCGTTGTCGAAGATCCTCTGCTCAATCGCGGCGGCTGTCGCGTGACGACCGACAACTCACGCATCGATGCAAGCGTGGAATCACGCCTGCAGTCCGTTATCGCCTCTCTTCTCGGCGAGGAGCGGCGCTCCGAATGAGCGATCCGAGAGCCAGCTCACCCGACATCGATCGGAATTCGCTGCGGGCTGCCCGTCTGTCCGAGTATGTCGACAAAGCCAGCAAGGTACGTCCTGCCATGGTCGTCGAGGGCGTGCTGAGCCGAACCGTCGGTCTGACCATGGAAGCGGAGGGCTGCGCTGTACCCGTCGGCGGTCGCTGCGACGTCGTCGCGATCGACGGGCGTCGAGTCGAGACCGAGGTCGTGGGATTCTCCGGTGAGAGTACGTACCTGATGCCCATCGGCGAGATGCGCGGTATCGGACCGCGAGCGCGGGTGATTCCGATGGACACAAGCCGAGGCGTTGCCGTGGGGCACGAACTTCTGGGCCGAATCCTCGATGGCCAGGGTCGGCCCATCGACGACGGGCCGCCGATTGAAGCCGCGTCTACGACACCTCTCTACGGCACGGCAATCAATCCGCTTAAACGACGGCCGATTTCCGAGCCCCTGGACGTGGGCGTCAGGAGCATCAACGCGGCACTTTCCATCGGCCGCGGGCAGCGTATGGGTCTCTTCGCGGGCAGCGGCGTCGGCAAAAGCATGCTGCTTGGCATGATGACGCGTTATACCAATGCGGACGTCGTCGTGGTCGGACTGATCGGTGAGCGGGGTCGTGAGGTTAAAGACTTTGTCGAAGCGACACTCGGCGAAGAAGGTATGCGGCGTGCCGTCGTTGTTGCTACGCCGGCGGACGATACGCCTCTGATGCGAATGCACGGCGCGTGGCTGTCTGCCGCCATAGCCGAGTACTTTCGCGATCAGGGTCT
>CAZMEA010000250.1:0-3967 GCA_964565135.1 uncultured Woeseiaceae bacterium | reverse complement strand
CATGCTGAGATACAGCTCCCGATCGATGGATGAGCCGGCCTCGACGTAAACGACGTTGATCGGCAGACCCTCCGGCCCGGACTGATGCGTAACGAGCATCTGGCCGAGCATCGATTCTGCGTGCTCACGAACCTCGTCGGCGGAGCGAGCCAGCTTGACGCCGCCAGCCTTGCCTCGCCCTCCGGCATGCACCTGGGCCTTCACCACCCAGAGCTCGCCACCCAGTGCTTCAGCAGCGGCGACGGCCTCATCGGGGGTCGTTGCAGGGCGGCCCTCCGGCACATTAATGCCGTACTCGGCGAACAATCGCTTCGATTGATACTCGTGCAGATTCATAAATTGGTCTTTGTGGTTGCGGTTATCGGGCGGGTGCAGTCAGGCGAACGGACTGCCTGTGGCGGCGAAAACGCGCGTATTTTGGAGCAAAGGCCCTGCGGACGCAAAGGGTGCGACGGTTCGCTGAATAGAGGACCGGCGCGCTCGGAGCGGCCGCGGCGCGGCGTTTCGACTACAATCGGGGTCTGCTTTGGGCCGGGGTAGCAAGACGGAATGAGTGAGGCGACAGCCGATCGCGTGGCTGCCGATTCGTATCGGCCTGCGCCCTACTTTGTCGATGAAACCGACCTGACCTGGCGCGTGCTCGGCACGCTCAACGTGTTTCGGCTGTTCATAGCCGCCCTGCTGATTGCCCTTTATTTCGCGACCGATAACCCGCGGTTTTTCGGCGACCGCTACCCGGGCCTGTTTGCGGCCACCGCAGCTGGCTACCTGGTTTTCGCCGTCATCGTGGGGCTGGCGATTCGGCAGCGTTGGGTTCCGGCGGGGCCGCTGGCGACGTCCCAGGTCGGCGTCGATATCACGGCGATCATCGTTCTGATGCATGCCAGCGGCGGCATTTCGAGCGGCCTAGGCGGGCTGCTGATTGTTTTCGTCGGAGCGAGCAGCCTGGTTCTGCCGAATCGGGTACCGACGTTCTTCGCCGCGGTGGCCACGTTGATGGTCCTCGGCGAACAGTTCTTTTCGGTGCTCGGCGGCGCAAGCGAAGGCAACGAGTACCCGGCAGCGGGCGTTCTGGGCGCGATTGTCTTCGCCATCGCGATGGCCGCGAAACCCCTTGCCAGCCGCATCCAGGCAACGGAGGCACTCGCGCGGCAGCGCGGCGTCGACCTGGCCAATCTGGCCGAGCTGAACGAGTACATCGTTCAGCATCTGCGCGAGAGTATCGTCGTCGTCGACTCGGACGGAGGCATCCGCCTCATTAACACCTCTGCAGCAAACCTCCTCGGGGCACCGGATCGACCGCATGGGCTGCCCATTGATGAAGTTGCGCCGCACGTCGGCCGATTCCTGGCCGCCTGGCGGAAAGACCGAAAGCACAGCGCCCATCGGGAACTCGAAGCCGGGGACGAACGGGGCGCGCGGATCATCGCGCACCTGGCGCCGCTTGGTCGCGGGGAATCCCGCGACGGCCCCGCGCTGATCTTCCTCGAAGATGCAGGTGTCATGAACGCCAGGGTACAGCAGTCCAAACTTGCGTCGCTCGGCCGACTCAGCGCCAGCATCGCCCACGAAATTCGCAACCCGGTCGGCGCGATGAGTCACGCGGGTCAGTTACTGGCCGAGTCTGAGGCGCTGACCCATGATGATCTCAGACTGACGGAGATCATTCGTACCAACTCCGAGCGGGTCAGCCACATCATTGACAACGTCCTGCAGCTGTCGCGACGCGAATCGAGTCGACCGGAGCTGCTCGCACTAGGACCATGGCTGAACGAGTTCGCCAATGAGTTCAGCCGGACGCTGGAACTTCGGGAGGGTGAGATCTCCGTGCTCGGCGTGCCCGACGATCTCGAGGTGCGCATGGATCCGAGTCATCTTCGCCAGATACTCTGGAATCTCTGCGATAACGCCGTCAAGTACGCGAGCGAAGCCGGGGGCATTCTGGTCGAACTGCAGGCCGGGCGGACCTCCCAGAACGGGCGCCCGTATCTGGAAGTTCTTGATCGCGGTCACGGTGTCGACCCTGCAACGATCGATAAGATTTTCGAACCGTTCTTTACGGACAAACACGGTGGTACCGGGTTGGGTCTCTACATCTCGAAAGAGCTCTGTGAATTGAACCGTGCCGTCCTGAGCGCCCGGCCCCGGACTGGCGGGGGCAGCGTGTTTCGTATTGTCTTTGCGGATCCGAGCCGGCCTTGGGAGGAATCGACTGCGTAACGCAGGTCCACGCTGACATCATGAGCAAGCCACTCGCACTCGTCATTGACGATGAACCGGACATCCGCGAACTGCTGTCCTTGACGCTGAGCCGGATGCGGATCGACACGCAGGTCGCTGCCGACCTGGCGACGGCCCGACAGGCGCTGAAAGATACAGCGTTCGATCTGTGCCTGACGGATATGCGGCTCCCGGATGGGGACGGCCTCGACCTGGTGGACTGGATGCAGACGCACGCGCCCGGTGTGCCTGTCGCCGTAATCACAGCGCACGGCAACATTGAAACGGCCGTGCAGGCCCTGAAGCTGGGCGCCTTTGACTTCATTTCGAAGCCGCTGGATCTGGGTAACCTGCGCAGCATCGTCGATAACGCCGTGAAACTGCGCGATCGTGCGGCGGCCAGTTCTTCCGGGCTGCTCGGCGAGTCGCCGTCGATGCTTCAGTTACGCGATCTGATCGACAAGGTTGCCCGCAGTCAGGCACCGGTCCATATCGCTGGTGAATCCGGTACCGGCAAGGAACTCGTCGCCCGACTCATCCATGAGACCGGGCCGCGCAAAGACGCGCCGTTCGTCCCGATCAACTGTGGCGCTATCCCTTCGGAATTGATGGAAAGCGAATTCTTCGGGCACGTAAAGGGCGCCTTCACCGGCGCCACCAATGACAAGGCCGGCCTCGTGCAGACCGCGTCCGGAGGCACCCTGTTTCTTGACGAGATTGCCGACCTGCCGCTTGCCATGCAGGTCAAGCTGCTGCGAGTGATCCAGGAACAAACCGTTCGACCCGTTGGCGCCGAACGTGAGGCGAGCGTCGATGTGCGCATCTTGTCGGCCACGCATCGCAAACTAGCTGACGCCGTCAAAGCCGGCGATTTTCGCGAAGACCTCTTCTATCGCATCAACGTCATCGAACTGAAGGTGCCAGCGCTCAGAGAACGAGGCGATGACGTACTCCTGCTGGCCGATCACATTCTTGGCAAGCATGGACGTGGCGTCGAGGCGCTCGATGCCGGCGCGCGCAAGGCGCTTCTGGCGTACGACTTTCCGGGCAACGTCCGCGAGCTCGAGAATCTTCTTGAACGGGCGGTGACGTTGTGCCCGTCCGGACTTATCGGCGAGGCGGACCTCAACCTGCAGCCCGCTGAACGTGAGCAGGAGAAGCCGGCCGTGCGCACGAGCGATCTTGGCGGCCAGATTGAGGATGTCGAGCGCCAGGCGATCATCGAAGCGCTGGAGAAGACGCGCTACAACAAGACGGCAGCCGCCAAACTGCTCGGACTGTCCTTCCGTCAGCTGCGCTATCGCATCAAGAAACTCGGCATCGAATAGACCGAGTCCAGGGCACGTGACAAGAATTGTCACTTTCCGACAATGCCTGACGTCGCAGGTCGGATATTTTGGTAAATCGGGCCGACCGCGTCACAGTGGATTCCGCCAAAACACTGTGAAAACAGATTCTTGAGAGGTGCTTCACGGAACTGGCACAGCGTTTGCTTATTCTTACGCAGCAGTTGGAACAGCTGTGTCCGATTTACTGACGCTCTCATTCACGGAGAAGTAACATGAAGAAAGTCCAGCAGGGTTTTACCCTCATCGAACTCATGATCGTTGTTGCGATCATCGGTATTCTGGCAGCCATCGCTATCCCGGCTTATCAGGACTACACGATCCGCGCTCAGGTTTCTGAAGGTATGAACCTGTCTGCTGCTGCCAAGGCCGCAGTGACGGAATTCTTCCAGGATCGCGGT
>CAZMEA010000249.1:0-4005 GCA_964565135.1 uncultured Woeseiaceae bacterium | reverse complement strand
GGACGAGCAAACGGCGCCCATATCGACCGCGGGACGCGAATTCTATAGCTGGGAAATGCGCGATACAAGCCCGGAAATGCCTGATTTCGCAGTAATTCGGGCCGCAGGCGTGATCCAATCCAAAATTCAGGGTTCAACCCGGCTGAGCAGGAGGGTTGGTGGGCGATGGTGGTTTCGAACCACCGACCTCCACGATGTCAACGTGGCGCTCTACCCCTGAGCTAATCGCCCTTACAAACTAAGGTTTCTTTCGGCCCTGGTGCCCTCGATCGAGTGCCCCTGAGCTAATCGCCCTTACAAACTAAGGTTTCTTTCGGCCCTGGTGCCCTCGGTTAAGTGCACCTGAGCAAACCGCCGTTTGCAGCGGGCGCCAAAGATACTGAAGGGCCGTACGGCGCGCAACACCGAATCTGCGACCGCCGGGTCAGCTTGCCTTACGGTCCGACAGACCAAGGCCCTGCTCCCGGATACGTCGGATTTCGTCGCGCAGTCGCGCGGCCTCCTCGAATTCGAGGTCTTTGGCCGCTTTGAGCATCTGCTTCTCGAGCTTCGCCGCTTCCTTCATAAGCTGCTCGGGGGCCATGGTGCGGTACTTTTCGCCCGCTTCGGCCGCTTTTCGCGGCCCTCGACCTGGTACCGGGTAAGCGGCTTCCATGATATCCGCCACTTTCTTGACGATGCTCGCAGGTTTGATGCCCTTGGCTTCGTTGTAGTCCAGCTGCTTCTGCCGACGCCTGTCGGTCTCGTCGATCGCGCGCTGCATCGATCCGGTCACCGTGTCCCCGTACAGCAACGCCGTTCCGTTCAGGTTTCGCGCTGCGCGGCCGATCGTCTGGATCAAAGAGCGCTCCGAGCGCAGGAAACCTTCCTTGTCGGCGTCGAGGATCGCGACCAGCGACACCTCCGGCATATCGAGCCCCTCACGGAGCAGGTTGATGCCGACCAGAACGTCAAATTCACCCAGCCGCAGATCCCGAATGATGTCCGTACGCTCGACCGTCCCGATATCCGAGTGCAGGTAGCGTACCTTGACGCCGTGCTCCTGCAGATAATCCGTCAGGTCTTCGGCCATACGTTTCGTTAGCGTTGTAATGAGAACCCTTTCATTTGCCTCCACTCGCTGACGAATCTCTGACAGTACATCGTCGACCTGGGTGCGAGCCGGACGAACCTCGACCTGGGGGTCCACCAGACCGGTCGGTCGAACGACCTGTTCGACGACGTTGTCGGCGTGTTCGTTTTCATAGTCACCCGGGGTCGCGGACACGAACACCGTTTGTGGCGCGAGCCGATCAAATTCGTCGAATCGCAGCGGACGATTATCCAGCGCGGATGGCAGACGGAACCCGTACTCAACGAGCGTTTCCTTGCGGGAGCGGTCCCCACGATACATGCCGCCAAGCTGCGGGATCGTCACGTGACTTTCGTCGATGATCAACAAGGCATTGTCGGGCACGTAATCAAACAGACAAGGCGGAGGTTCGCCGGGATTTCGTCCAGACAGGTACCGCGAATAGTTTTCGATCCCCTGGCAGTACCCCAGCTCACGGATCATCTCCATGTCGAACATCGTCCGCTGCTCTAGCCGCTGCGCCTCGAGCAGTTTATGCTGCTCGCGCAGATAGGCCAGCCGATCCTTCAGTTCGACCGAAATTTCGTCCAGTGCCGCCAGCAGCTTCTCGCGCGGCGTCACGTAGTGCGTTTTCGGAAAGATCGTGAGCCGCGGTACGCGACGAATGACCTCGCCCGTCAGTGGGTCGAAGTAGGACAATGATTCGATTTCGTCGTCGAACAGCTCGATGCGTACGGCGTCGCGTTCCGACTCCGCGGGAAACACGTCAATCACGTCGCCGCGAACCCGGTAGTTGCCCTGACTGAGTTCGAGCTCGTTTCGCTTGTATTGCATTTCGGCCAGACGGCGCAGGATGCTTCGCTGATCGATACGCTCACCCCGCCCCAGGTGTAACACCATGCTGAAGTAGGCTTCAGGATCACCCAGGCCGTAAATCGCCGAAACGGTCGCAACGATGATGGCGTCGTCTCGCTCAATCAGTGCTTTCGTCGCAGAAAGACGCATCTGCTCAATGTGGTCGTTGATCGATGCATCTTTCTCGATGTACGTGTCCGAACTCGGAACGTAGGCTTCAGGCTGGTAGTAGTCGTAGTAGGAAACGAAGTACTCGACCGAGTTCTTCGGAAAGAACTCCCGCATTTCGCCGTACAACTGCGCCGCAAGCGTCTTGTTGGGCGCAAGAATAATCGCCGGCCGCTGGAGGCTTTCGATGACGTTGGCCATCGTGAAGGTCTTGCCGGACCCCGTGACCCCGAGGAGCGTCTGCGTTGCAAGACCGTCCTGCAGCCCTTCGATTAACCCTGCGATAGCGCCGGGCTGGTCGCCGGATGGGCTGAATTTGGAGACGAGCGTGAACTCGTCTTTCTCATCTACGGCGGTCTTCTTGGGGAGGTGTACGGATTCGCGTACCATAGCGACGATTTTTCGAGGGGCAAACCTGTGAGTTTATCAGTTTCAGAACGCATGGGACGGGTGATGCCGTCTGCAACCAGCGCGGTACTCGGCCTTGCCGCACGGCTCAAGGAAGAAGGCAAGGACGTAATCAGCCTTGGTGCCGGAGAACCGGATTTCGACACGCCGGAGCACATCAAGGAAGCCGCCATCAGGGCGATTCGCGATGGCCAGACCAAGTACACCGCCATTGACGGTACGACCGCGCTCAAGGACGCAATCAGCCGCAAATTCGAGAGAGACAACCAGCTCTCCTACGGTCACGACGAAGTCCTGGTTTCGTGTGGTGCCAAACACACATTGTTCAACCTGTGCATGGGGCTGCTGAGCCAGGGTGACGAGGCCATCATCCCGGTGCCTTTCTGGGTCTCATACCCCGATATGGTCCGTGTCGCTGAAGGCGTACCGGTCTTCGTCGAGACGGGCATCGACAGTGACTTCAAAGTGACGCCGGATCAGCTCCGTGAAACGATCACAGACCGAACACGCTTGCTGTTTCTCAATAGTCCGTCGAACCCCAGCGGCAGCTGCTATACCCGTGCCGAACTCGAGGCACTGGGCGAGGTGCTTCTGGAGCATCCCCAGATCGTAATCGCGGCTGACGATATCTACGAGCACGTGCACTGGGCAGAAGAGCCATTTTGCAGTCTGGCCACCGCGGTGCCGGAGCTCAAAGCCCAGACGGTAACCGTCAACGGCGTCTCAAAGTGCTATGCAATGACGGGCTGGCGAATTGGCTACGCCGGGGGTCCGGCCGAGGTTATCAAGGCGATGAAGACGATTCAGAGCCAGGCCACGTCAAACCCGTCGAGCATCTCTCAGGTCGCGGCAATAGCCGCACTCGACGGCGATCAGGCGTGCGTTGCCGAGATGAACAAAGCGTACAAGGCTCGAAGCGACTACATAGTAGGTGCGCTGAACTCCATACCCGGCTTCGAGTGTCGCCCCGGAGAAGGTGCCTTCTACGCGTTTCCCAGAGTCACAGGCGCCATAGAGGCCAAGGGACTCAAAGACGACTTCGAACTCGTCGAGCTGCTCCTGAAGGAAGCCATCGTCGTTATGGTGCCGGGCACGCCCTTCGGCTCTCCCGGCTACCTTCGAATTTCGTTTGCCTGTTCATTAGACGAGCTCGAAGAGTCCGTCAGGCGGATCAAATCGGTACTGGCCTGAGGCACGAAAATCGCGCCCCCCAAGGCGAGCCGTTCCCTTGACTTACCCGGGGGGCTGGACCAGAATCCCGCCCCTTCGCGGAATACCCTTCCCCGGTAGCTCAGTTGGTAGAGCGGTTGACTGTTAATCAATTGGTCGCTGGTTCGAGTCCGGCCCGGGGAGCCAAACGCAAAAAAGCCCCTCAGTGAGGGGCTTTTTACGTTTGGGCCCCTAGGGCGAACTCACAGCGAGGGAATACCTCGATTTTCGTTTTGGACACTGAAGATCAATCCGCGGTGGCCGTGATGCGTGCTATTGGCACCGAGGGCGGA
>CAZMEA010000248.1:0-4016 GCA_964565135.1 uncultured Woeseiaceae bacterium | reverse complement strand
AGCATCATCACCACGAAGAGGAACAGCACCATCACGGCGCCGACGTAAACAAGCACCAGGACGATGGCGAGAAACTCTGCCTCGGCGAGCAGCCAGAGCACGGCGCTCTGGAAGAACGCGAGCACCAGGAACATAACCGCGTGCACCGGGTTGCGCGAGAGAATCACGCCAAGCGCAGCCCCAAACAAGATGGCGGCGAAGACGTAGAAGAGGATGGCTTGGAACACGTCGGTCAGGCTCGTTATCGGTACTTCGCGTCAGCGGCTTTGTCAGCGGAGATCATCGCGTCGAACTTGTCACCCACCGCCAGAAGCTTGTCCTTGGTCATGATGTTCTCGCCAGGGGCTTCCATGTGGTACTCGTGCAGACGCGTCTCCACGATGGCATCCACCGGGCAGGCTTCTTCACAGAAACCGCAGTAAATGCATTTGAAAAGGTCAATGTCGTAGCGTGTGGTGCGTCGCGTCCCGTCGTCGCTGACGTCGGATTCAATCGTGATAGCCAGCGCCGGGCATACGGCTTCGCACAGCTTGCAGGCGATGCAGCGCTCTTCACCGTTCGGATACCGACGGAGCGCATGCAGGCCGCGAAAACGCGCTGATTGGGGCGTCTTTTCTTCCGGGTACTGAATCGTTACCGGCTTGCGAAAGAAATTGCGGAACGTCACCGACAGCCCCTGCAACAGCTCCCACAGTGCAAATGTCTTTACGTAGCTAACAACTCTGTCCATAACTCAACCTGTCAGTCGGTCGTGCGAAGCAACGCGCTAGGCGGCCCAGGGCCCTACTTTGAGCCAGGCCATAACACCCTCGACCGCAATCCATACGATCGTCACGGGAATAAATACTTTCCATCCAAGGCGCATGATCTGGTCATAGCGATAGCGCGGGAACGTCGCGCGGAACCAGAAGAAAGCGAACATGAATATCGAAATCTTGACGGCCAGCCAGAAGAAGCTCGGCTCGCGCAGGAAGCTACCGTCGCCGAGGAAACTCCAACCCTCAAAAGGCGATGCCCAGCCACCCAGGAAGAAAATCGCCGTCAACGCCGAGATCAGGATCATGTTGGCGTACTCGGCGAGGAAGAAGACTGCGAACGCAACACCTGAATACTCGACGTGGAAGCCAGCCACGATCTCGGACTCGCCCTCTGCAACGTCGAAGGGCGCGCGGTTCGTTTCGGCAACACCCGCGATGAAGTACACGATGAAGAGCGGGAACAGCGGAATCATGAACCACTGGGACAGGCCGCCGGCCTGTGCTCTGACGATCTCGCCGAGATTCAGGCTGCCGCCGGCCATCAGGACGCCGACCAGCGCAAAGCCCATGGCGATTTCGTAAGCGACGATCTGCGCCGCCGAGCGCATCGCACCGAGAAACGCGTACTTTGAGTTCGTTGCCCAGCCGGCAAGGATGACCCCGTAGACCCCCATCGAAGTGAGCGCCAGGACGTACAGGAGGCCGGCATTGATGTCCGCAATGACGAAACCTTCCGTCAGCGGAATAACGGCCCAGGTGGCCAGTGCGGGCACGATGGACAGCAACGGCGCAATAATGAACAGGAAGCGGTTGGAACGAGTCGGAACGACAACTTCCTTGATCAGAAGCTTGATGACGTCCGCGAATGGCTGCAGCAGGCCCAGCGGGCCTACCCTGTTCGGGCCCATGCGCCCCTGCATGTGGCCTATGATCTTGCGCTCGAAATAGGTCGAGAAAGCAACGGTCAAAATGACACAGATCGTCACGGCCAGGATCTGCGCGACGATGATCGCCAGATTCTGGATCGTCAGCGGCACGCCGTTCCAGATGTCGACGACGAATTGTGGCACCAGTGCCGTCATACCGCCTCTCCGCGTGCCCGACGTGCTTCCGGAGTCAACTGCAGCGCATTGGCGCGACGAACCATGGCATCGATGTCGTACATCGGGACGTCAATGGACGCATCAGCAACGCCGTTTCCGTTCGGCTTCGGAATCGCGCTCGTGCCCTGATAGGCCGTGTCAATCGCCGGCTCACCAATCGCGTCACGCGCGGCGGCAAGCACTTCTTCGCTCGACTCGTAGTCAAAACCATCCACTTCCAGCAGATTGCCGAGTACACGAAGTACCTTCCATCCGGGGCGAGCTTCGCCCACCGGGTTCGCGACGCCACCAAAGCTCTGCCAGCGCCCTTCGCAGTTTACGAAGGTGCCGGACGTCTCCATGAAGGTACCGATCGGCAGCAGCACGTCGCAGACCTCTTCCAGTGCGTGCGATCGATACGGTGACAGTCCGATCACGTAGTCGTGCTTCGACGCATCAACCGCCGGCATATCAACCCCTGGCTCGGCGCCGAAGATCACAAGAATCTTGACCGCGCCGTCGAGCATCTCGCTTACACCGGCACCCGTCGAGTCGCGCTCGACACCCGCTGCTGATCGGTGTGGCAGGATCCCTGTCAACGACAAACCGACGGCATTCGCACCTTCGGTGACGTAGCCGAGCGTGGACCCGGTTGACGCAGCGATCGCGGCCGCCAGCGCTCGAAGCGCCGCCGCAGCAGGATGTCGCAACGAAATGTTGCCAAGCAGCACACGTGATGTCTCGCCGGATTTCAGTGATTCGGCGACCGCACGCTGGGCATCCGTCGGCTCGACGCCGGAACAGATGTCGGCCGCGGCTGCCGGCACTTCGCCGCTTGCAACTGCAACGCCAGCGAGTTCGGCCAGCAGACCTGCCTCGTGCAGATACCCGGCAACGTCGAACAGGTAGTCGAACGGCTCGTCATTGACGAAGTTGATCGATGCACCGGTAAGACTGGCCTTACGCAGTCGATGGGCAAGGATGGGGGCTTCACGACGCAGATTTGATCCGACGACCAGTACAGCGTTGGATGCTTCAAGCTCGTTGATGCTGCAACCCAGCGTGGGCGCAACCGGATCGTTGGCCTGATCGGACGTATCGCTCACACGTAGTCGAAAGTCGAGGTTGTTCGAACCCAGCTGAGTCGCAAGGTCGGCAATCAGCTGGCCCTCCTCGATCGTAGCGCTCGGCGAGACGACAAAACCGATGCCATCACCGCTGGCCTTCTCGAGCTTTTCCGCGACGGTTTTGAGCATCCCTTCCCAGTCGGCGACATCCCACGTGCCACCGGAGCGTACGCGCGGCGTCATCAGCCGGTCCGAGCTGTAGACACCTTCGTAGCTGAAGCGATCACGGTCCGAGATCCACGTTTCGTTGATGTCGTCATTGTCCCGCGGGACTACGCGCTTGACCGTACCGCGCAGAACGTGCGCTGAAAGATTGGAACCCACGCAGTCGTGGGCCGACACGGTGGGTCGCTGCATCATTTCCCAGGCACGCGCCGAGTATCGATACGGCTTGTTGTTCAGCGCACCAACGGGACAAAGGTCGATAATGTTCGCGGACAGTTCGTGATCGATACTCTTCTCGATGTAGGTACCGATCTTCATGTGTTCGCCGCGCTCGGTTGTGCCGAGCTCTGGCTGGCCGGTAATCTCTTCGCCGAACCGGACGCAGCGCGTGCAGTGGATGCAGCGGGTCATGTCCGTGGACACCAACGGCCCGATGTCCTTGTCCTTGACGACGCGCTTTCGCTCCGTGTAGCGAGAGACGCCTCGCCCGAACCCCATAGCGAGGTCCTGCAGCTCGCATTCGCCACCCTGATCACAGATCGGGCAGTCAAGCGGGTGGTTGATCAGGAGGAACTCCATCGTCGCCTTTTGCGCTTCCTGCGCATACCGAGAGCGAGTGGAAACTTTCATGCCCGGGCCCACCGGCGTCGCACAGGCCGGAAGCGGTTTTGGCGCCTTCTCGACCTCAACCAGGCACATGCGGCAGTTGGCCGCGACCGACAGCTTTTCGTGGTAACAGAAGCGCGGGACGTAGGCGCCAACCTTGTCGGTGACCTCAATGATCATCTGGCCGCGCCGGGCCTCGACTTCCTCGCCGTCGACTTCGATCGTGAACGTGTCGTCGCTCATGCCGCCACCTCGGCATCGCTATCGACGACGCTGCG
>CAZMEA010000247.1:2595-4038 GCA_964565135.1 uncultured Woeseiaceae bacterium | reverse complement strand
GACTGGTGCGGCATCGACGACGAGACGCACCCGTGGTCGTCACCGGCGATGACCAGTACGCCGCCGTGCGGTGAGCTGCCGTAGGCGTTGCCGTGCTTCATCGCGTCGCCGGCCCGATCGACGCCCGGGCCCTTGCCGTACCAGAGGCCGAACACGCCGTCGACGGCTTTGGTCGGGTCGGCCTCCACCTGCTGGGTTCCGTGAATAGCGGTTGCCGCAAGGTCTTCGTTCACGGCGGGCAAGAACTCGATCTGGTTCTCGCGGAGAAAGTCTCGGGCCCGCCAGAGCTCCTGGTCGTAGCCACCGAGCGGAGATCCGCGGTAACCGCTGATAAAGCCTGCTGTGTTCAGGCCGGCCGCACGGTCAAGCGCGCGTTGCATCAGCGGCAGCTTGACCAGTGCCTGGGTCCCGGTCAGGTAAACCCGGCCCGTCTCGCGTCTATACCGGTCCTCCAGCGTGTAGTCGTCCAGCGGGACGGCACCGGGTGCAGCTGAAGCGAGGTCTGCGGCGCGAACGGCCATAGCGAGGTCCGGGGAATTTCAGGAATAGTGGAATGCTCGCACGATTTCTGCGGAAAGGGTGACCAGAAATATCCGCTTGAGTCCGTAGAAATGGTATAAATAACCAATAAAGCGTATTGAGAGAAACAGGAAACCGTTTTGGCTCCACGAAACGAAAACAGGGTTCTCGCGGGTCGCGATCGCAGCATTCTGCACGAGTTGCAACGAGACAGCCGCATTACGATCCAGGCGTTGGCGGAGCGCGTTGGCATGTCGACATCGGCGTGCTGGCGGCGCGTCCGAGCGCTGGAGGAAAGCGGCGTCATCGATCGCTACGCCGTGATCGTGAATCCGCGCCGGGCGGGTTTCAATCTTCAGTCAATGACGCTCGTGTCGCTCGTGAGGCACGAGCAGGAACACGTCGAAAACTTTGTCCGCGAAGTGCAGCGTCATCCCGAAGTGCTCGAATGCTTCGCAACCAGCGGAGAGGCTGACTATCACCTGCGGGTGGTCGCGGAGGATATCGACGCCTACAACGTCTTCCTGGATGATTTCATCCTGAAGCTACCCGGTGTCTCGCAGGTTCGTTCGAACATCATCCTCAAGGAAATCAAGGCCGATACGGCCCTTCCTCTGGGCGACTGAGATCTCAGCGTACCTTGTCCCACTCGGCCTGGGTGGCGACCATGGTGAGCACGTCGTACGCGGCAACGATGTCACCGTCCTGGTTTGTAACCTCGGTGTCCCAGCGAACTTCGCCGTAGCCGCTGTCGATGCGCAGCGTCTTTTGCTTGCATGTAAGCCTTACTTTCAGCGAGTCGCCCACGTTGACGGGCTGGGCGAAGCGCAGATCATCCACGCCGTAGTTCGCAAGCACGGGCCCGAAGTCCGGATCGACAAACAGGCCCGCGGCAAAGGACACGATGAGATAGCCGTGAGCGAC
>CAZMEA010000247.1:0-2495 GCA_964565135.1 uncultured Woeseiaceae bacterium | reverse complement strand
AGCGTTTGCGGCGCTCCCTGTACGGCGGTTCGCTGCATGTAGTGCAGCACGCCACGGATGCCGCCGAGTTCCTCACCGCCACCCGCGCGGCCGGGGCCGCCGTGCACAAGATGCGGTAGTGGCGAGCCATGACCGGTAGATTCGTCGGCACAGTGCCGGTTTACGACCAGCATACGGCCGTGCCACGGCGCTGCGCCGATGACCAGCGCCCGAGCTTCGTGATCGTCGTTGGTGAACACCGAGCCCGCCAGGCTGCCGCCGCCCAGTCGCAGGAGCTCGATCGCTTCGTTGGTGTCGCGGTAGGGCAGTACGGTGGCGACCGGGCCGAACGCCTCCACGGAGTGCACGGCTGATGCCTGTAACGGGCGCTCGCAGTGCAGCAGGGTCGGTACAAAGAATGCGCCTCGCTCGGGATCGGCATCAACGAGACCAGCGGGATCGGCGTTGCTGACCACAGTTGCTTCAGACTGAAGGTCGGCTACCCGCGCGCGGACCTCGTCCAGCTGTCCGCGGCTGGCGAGCGCGCCCATCTGCACCGTGTCGTTGGACGGGTTGCCCACAACCACGCTTTCCAGCGAGGCCGACAGGGCGCGAACAACGTCTGCAGCCAGGGACTCGGGAACGATGACCCGGCGAATCGCCGTGCACTTCTGACCCGCCTTGCTCGTCATCTCGCGTCGCACTTCCCGAACGAAGAGGTCGAATTCCGCGGTCCCAGGCCCGGAGTTCACGCCGAGTACAGACGCGTTCAGAGAATCGGTCTCTGCAGTGAAGCGCACCGATTTCGACACAACGCGTCGATGCGACTGCAACAGTTCCGCGGTCGACTTGGACCCGGTGAACGCGACGACGTCCTGGCAATCGAGGTGATCGAACAGGTCACCGACACTGCCGCAGATCAGCTGCAACGCCCCGTCCGGCAGCAGGCCGGAATCGATTATGCGTCGCACCATGCGCTCCGTCAGGTAGGCCGTGCTCGACGCAGGTTTTACGATTGCGGGGACGCCGGCCAGTAGTGTCGGGGCGAGTTTTTCGAGCATGCCCCAGCATGGGAAGTTGAATGCATTGATGTGAACTGCGACGCCGTGAAGAGGCGTGTACACGTGTTGCCCCGAAAACGTACCGTTCCGCGACAAGGCCTCGGCCGGCCCGTCCAGGTAAACGGTGCTGTTCGGCATTTCCCGGCGGCCCTTCGACGAGTAGACAAACAGCGTTGAGATGCCGCCATCGATATCGATCCAGCTGTCCTTGCGCGTCGCCCCGGTCAGCGCGGATAGCGCATAGAACTCCTCCTTGTGGTCCATAAGGTGTTTCGCGACCGCCTTCAGCAAGAGTGCGCGTTCGTGAAACGTCATGTTGCGGAGGGCCGGTCCGCCGCGCTCGCGTGCGTAGCGGTGCGTGGCGCCAAAGTCCATGCCACTGGTGGTCAGGCTGGCGACAGGTGTGCCGTCGATGGCGCTGGCGAGCATGCGTCCGTCGCCCTCACCGGCAAACCACTGGTTTTCGACAAAGCTCTCGAGTTTCAAGGCATCCTCCGCTCGCCCGTCATACAGGATTAGATACGGGAATCTCATAACAGTGTATATTTCTGTATCACAACACAATCGCTCCCGAGAACCAAACAAGCCGAATGTCCGTTGCCCGCGCCGCCGATAATCTGATCACCGAGTTTCAGTCCCGTCCCACGGTTCGCGCAGGGTCGCTCATTACCACGGTGTACGGCGACGCAATCGCGCCGCGCGGCGGCAGCGCCTGGATCGGGAGCCTGATTACGGCCTTGGCCGAGTTCGGCATCAGCGAGCGGCTGGTGCGAACCTCGGTATTTCGGTTGGCTGCGGACGGCTGGCTCGAGTCGCAGGCGGTAGGCAGGCGCAGCTTTTACGGCCTGACCCCGGACGGGGCGGAGCGTTTTGACCGGGCAACCCACCGGATTTACGGGGAGCCGCGGCAGCGCTGGAGTGGCGACTGGTGTCTGGTCCTGCTCGGAGGCGTCTCGCCCTTACACAGGGACGATCTGCGCAAGGAGTTGAGTTGGCTCGGGTTCGGGTCGATCAGCAGCAACGTCATGGCGCATCCTGCGCCAGACGAACAAGAGCTGCAGGCGCGTCTCGATCGACAAGAAATCGACGGCGACGTTGTCGTCATGACCGGGCAGTCCGGCGGCGCCGGTCAGGATCAGAAGCTCCGCAGCCTCGCGCAGAAAAGCTGGAATCTGGACGATATCAATCAACGATACGCCGAGTTCCTGGAGCGGTTCCGACCGGTATTCGCCGCCGTCAGACGCGCGAAGAAGACGGACCCGCGTCGCGCGTTTCAGATACGCACGCTGCTGATCCAGGAATACCGGAAGATCATGTTGCGCGACCCCTTGCTGCCGCGGGACCTCCTGCCGAAGGACTGGAGCGGACTGGCGGCATACCAGCTGTGTCGCAACCTGTATCGAAGCATTCACATGGCTGCCGACGATTACCTGGGCGATACGATGGAGACGGTGG
>CAZMEA010000246.1:0-4064 GCA_964565135.1 uncultured Woeseiaceae bacterium | reverse complement strand
CGGCCCATTCCGACCCAACCGATGGTGTATTTCGAAAGATCTCCTGCACTCATGGTGTGCTCTCCTGAAGCATGTCTGACTGGCTTGAATTCGGTGTTCGTGGCGCCGCGGTGACCGATTTTTGCGTCGGTTTTCTATGCAAAAAAGTGCGCACGTGTGCACACAGTAGCATCCGACCCCGGGAAGCGCAAGCCGGGCAAACATGAGTCCGATCCCAGGAACCCGCGCGTTAAAAGCGCTTTATCTTGGCTTAACAGCACATATATAGAGCTGAACCGCGGCAATTCTTGTCGATTTCCAGAGTGCCGCACGGATCCGGGCAGGCTTCCGGCATGGCCAACCAGCGGTTGAATCCCTGCACATCGAGCGCTATAGTATGCACACGTCTGCAAAACAACGATGCCACCCACGACCCTCCACGCGTCGGGAGGCACATACGCCACCTACCGGAGTACCCGCCCATGTCTGAGTCCAGTGGAACCGAGCACCTCATCATCACCCCGGATGACCTGAACCCACGCTGGAACTGGGACCGGCCGATTGCGGCGCCAGGCCGTACAAACGTGGATTTCGAGGAACGCGTCGATTTCCGCCGCCTGCATCGCTACCGCGTGGCACGCGCACAGCAGGCGCTGGCCCAATCAGAGCTGGGCGCCGTCCTCTGCTTCGACAACAACAACATCCGCTACCTGACGAGCAGCGTCATCGGCGAGTGGAGCCGGGACAAGATCTGCCGCTACGCACTGTTCACAGGCAGCGCCGACCCGTATCTATGGGACTTCGGCTCAGCCGCGGCCCATCACCGACTGTTCGCACCCTGGTTGAAGGAAGACCACTGCCGCGCGGGCATGCTCGGCCTTCGCGGCTCCGTATCCGAGGAAGCCGGCCTGTTCCGTAACGCGGCCAGGGAAATCGCCGACCTGCTCCGCGCCGAAGGGGTGGCGGACATGCCGCTTGGCGTCGACGTCGTCGAACCGCCCATGCTGTTTGCGCTTCAGCAGGAAGGCCTGGACGTCCGCGACGCGCAGCAGGTGTTTCTTGACGCGCGCCAGATCAAGAGCATGGACGAGATCGTCCTGCTCAATCAGTCGGCGTCGATGGTCGACGGTTGCTACCAGATGATCGCCGAGGAGCTGAAGCCAGGTGTTCGCGAGAACGAAATCGTCGCGCTGGCAAACAAGTTCCTCTACGACAACGGCTCCGATGACGTCGAGGCCATCAATGCCGTGTCCGGCGAGCGCTGCGCGCCGCACCCGCACAACTTCACCGACCGCATGTACCGCCCCGGTGACCAGGCCTTCTTCGACGTCATTCAGTCGTTCAACGGCTATCGCACCTGCTACTACCGCACATTGAACGTGGGCCTTGCCACGCAGGGTCAGCGGGATGCCTACAAGAAGTGCCGCGAGTGGATCGACGTCGCGATTCAGGCGGTCAAACCGGGCGTCACAACGGATCGCATCGCAGCGCTGTGGCCGGAGGCGACCGAATTCGGTTTTGCCAACGAAATGGAGGCCTTTGGCCTGCAGTTCGGCCACGGTCTTGGCCTGGCACTGCACGAGCGGCCGATCATCAGTCGGCTCGTTTCTTTCGATCAGCCCTTCGAACTCCAGGAAGGCATGGTCTTCGCCCTCGAGACGTATTGCCCGGCCATGGACGGCAGTGGCGCCGCACGTATCGAAGAAGAGGTGGTCGTGACCAAAGACGGGTGCCGCATTATTACGCTGTTCCCGGCCGACGAACTTTTCATTGCCAACGAGTATTAAGGACAGCGCACCATGAGCGACGACCTGATTCGCAAGATCCCCACGGGCCTCTACATCGGCGGCGAGTGGCGCGAAGGCAGCAACGGCGAGCGCTTCGACGTGTTCGATCCTGCAACCGAGGAAAAGATCGCGTCCGTCGCCAGCGCCACGGCGGAGGATGCGACTGCAGCTGTAACGGCCGCGTACGAGGCCGGCCCGGGCTGGGCAGCGACGCCGCCCATCGAGCGAGCGGATATCCTGCGGAAGTCCTACGACCTGATGATCGAGCGTCGCGAAGAGTACGCGACCGTGATCTCTCGCGAGGAAGGCAAGACGCTGGCCGAAGGCATTGGCGAGGTGAACTATGCCGCAGGCTTCCTGCGCTGGTTTGCCGAGGAAGCGGTCCGCGACGCCGGCCGTTTCGGTCGGGCGCCTGCCGGCGCAAACAATATCCTGGTCCAGCAGCGCCCGGTCGGCGTATGCCTGCTGATCACGCCATGGAATTTCCCGGCGGCCATGGCAACACGGAAGATCGCGCCTGCGCTCGCCGCCGGCTGCACGACCATACTCAAACCTGCATCGGAGACACCGCTGACTGCGCAGCTGATGATGGCGCTGTTCGAGGAAGCGGGAACGCCTCCGGGCGTGGTGAACCTGCTGACCTCGCGCAGTTCGTCGACAATGTCGAACACGATCCTGAGCGATGACCGCACACGCAAGATCTCCTTCACGGGGTCAACCGAAGTCGGCCGGATCCTGCTGGCAAAAGCGGCTGAAAAAGTCGTCAACTGCTCGATGGAGCTGGGTGGCAATGCACCCTTCATTGTTCTCGACGACGCGGACCTGGACGTTGCGGCGGACGCGGCGCTCGTCGCCAAGATTCGCAACGCGGGTGAATCCTGCATCGGCGCCAATCGTTTCTATTGCCACTCCAGCCTGATCGACGAGTTCTCGAAACGGCTTGCCGAGAAAATGGGCAGCCTGAAGGTCGGTCCGGGTCTCGAAGCCAATGTCGACGTCGGTCCCCTGGTCAATGCCAGCACGCGCGACAAGGTCGAGCAGCTGGTGGACGATGCCGTTGCGGCAGGCGGCAAGGTTCTGACCGGCGGCAAGCGACTCGACCGACCGGGCTTTTTCTACGAGCCTACGGTCATGGTCGACATCCCTGCCGATGCAGAAATCCTGCACACCGAGATTTTTGGACCTGTCGCCACAATCCAGTCGTTTGACGACATCGACGATGTCGTCGAGCGCGCGAATGATACGATCTTCGGGCTCGCGGCCTATGTTTGCGGCAAGGACGTCGGACGCGCACTGAAAGTGGCCGAGCGGATTGAAGCAGGCATCCTCGGCATCAACCGCGGATTTGTTTCAGACCCTGCCGCGCCGTTTGGCGGCGTCAAGCAAAGCGGGCTGGGGCGCGAAGGATCGCAGGAAGGCATTCACGAATTCCTCGAAACCAAGTACATCGCCGTGGACTGGTAGGCGCTGACCTGACCCACAACCTGAATCGGACTAAGCAATGGCAAAGACAAAGAAGCTCGAGCTGACGGCGCCGTGGAAAGAATTTGACACGACGGCAGCCGACTGGGACGACATAGGCGCAGCGGAACTTCGCCGCATGCTGAATCACATGCACCTGATTCGGGCGTTCGAAGAAGAGATGCTGCAGCTCGATCGCGAAGGCCTGGCGCATGGCCCCGTGCATGTCAGCGTTGGACAGGAAGGCGCGATGGTTGCCGCACTGTCCAGCCTCGGCAGTGAAGACCTGGTCAATGGTTCGCATCGCGGCCACCACGTTTTCCTGGCGAAGTGCCTGAGCCACGTCGAGCCGGCCGACTACGACCCCGGCAATGACGCGACGCCCGAAGGCATCAACGAACTTGTCTATCGCACAATGGCGGAGATTATGGGCCTCACGCCCGGCTACTGCGAGGGTCGCGGCGGCTCGATGCATCTTCGCTGGGACGAAGCCGGCGTCATCGGGACGAACGCGATTGTCGGCGGCGGCGTGCCACTCGCCAACGGCGCCGCCTGGTCGCTCAAACGCGACGGCAAGGGCAAGGTCGCGTTCACCTGCTTCGGCGACGGCTCGTGCCACATCGGCAACGTTCTCGAATCGCTCAACCTGGCCGCGCTGTACAACCTGCCGATCTGCTTCCTCATCGAAAACAACCAGTACGCTGTCTCGACGACCCTCGATGAGGAAGCGCGCGAGACGCGGATGTCGTCGCGCGGTCTTGCGTACGGTATCCCTTGCTTCAAGGTAGACGGGATGAATCCGGTCGCGGTGCGCAAGGCCGCCGAACACGTCATCGA
>CAZMEA010000245.1:0-4064 GCA_964565135.1 uncultured Woeseiaceae bacterium | reverse complement strand
ATGGTTTCCGTCTCGGAACCGTCGACGATGTCTTCCGTGTCGCCCCGACCAAGCAGGAGACGCGTCCGACGTTTCAATGCCGGTAGCGGAATCTGGGCGCGCAGGCGGCCCCGCGTATCAAACTCGTCGCGCTCATCCCAGCGCGTGCCGACGGCCAGCAGCCCGCGAGAGACGTTGGCCTCTTCGCCGCCCTCGACATTGTAGGCAGCGGACCCGAAGAACCCGTCGAACCAGCGGGATGTGTTGTTCACAACGTCGTAAACGGCGCGCTGGGTCGCATCGATCAGCGCCGTATCAGATTCGTCATCAGCGGAGTCGCTCGCGGACTCCGCCAGGGCCGGTTCTTCGTCCGTGTCTTCCTGCCCGAGAGCCGCCGGCGTGACCAGCAACACAAACAGCAGTAGCGCGGCGAACCTGAGAGCGGACGCCGCGCCAATGACGTGTTGACGGTGGGAGGTACGCGTAATCAGTCGCCCGTAAAGCCGCCGGCACTCGAGTACTTAAGTTCGCCGCCGACGTAGGTCATCTCCACCTCGGTCGACGGCAGCGCGTCTTCCTCGACCTCCAGCAGGTTCTGCGAGAGCACCACCATGTCTGCGTACTTGCCTGGCGTCAGCGACCCTTTCAGATCTTCCTCGAACGCCGCGAACGCGTTGTTGATCGTGTACGTCTCGATCGCCTCTTCGCGGGTCATGGCGTGTTCCGGATAGAAGCGCTCGCCGTTCACCATCATGCGTGAGACCGACGAATAGTAGGACGCTATAGCGCTGATACGTTCGACCGGCACATCGGTACCATTGGTTATGACAGCGCCCGTGTTGAACAGGTCGCGCCACGGCTGCGATGTGGCCTTGGCACGTTCGTCGCCGAGCCGGGTGGGAATCCACGGACCGTCTGACGTGCCGTGCACAGCCTGGATGGAAGCGATGACGCCGAGCTCACCGAAACGCGGCACATCGACCGGATCGATGTGCTGTGCATGTTCCATGCGCCAGCGCAGCGGCTGGCCGTCAACGTCCAATCGCTCCCACACCCGCTGATACAGATCGAGAATCTCGCGATTGGCGCGATCGCCGATGGCATGCGTGTTCACCTGGTAGCCGTGCTGTACGGCAAGCTCAGCCGTACGCTCGATGTCTTCGAGCGTCTCCAGCACCAGCCCGTCGGTCTCCGGCAAGTCGGTATAGGGCTCGAGCAGCCAGGCGCCGTGAGCACCCAGTGCCCCGTCTACCTGCCGCTTGATCGAGCGCACCGTGAGGAAATCGTTCCCCTGCGCGGGCATGTAGTAGGCGGGCAGTGCCGTCTCCATAACCTCGTTGCTTGCACGGCGCATCATCAGGTAGAGCCGGATATCCAGCGAGCCTTCTTCCTCGAGCACTTTGAAGAAGTCGATGGTCTCGAGCGTCGATCCGGCGTCGTGGAACGACGTCACCCCGTGACGCAGCGCCTCCTGCGACGCCAGCAGCACGCGCTCGCGCAGCAAGGCGTCGGTTTCCTCGGGCGTCATCTGGCCCTCGTAGGCCTCGAGGGCTTCATTGATCAACCGCTGGGCCGTCTCTCGCATCAGGCCGGTCGCCTTGCCGTCGGGACCGCGCACGATTGTGCCGCCGGCCGGGTCGGGCGTATCGTCGGTGACCCCGGCGATCTGCAGTGCCAGCTCATTCCAGAAGGCAGCGTGTCCGCTCGCATGACCGAGAATCACCGGGTTGTCCGGCGAAACCTCGTTAAGCGTTTCGTTGATGGGCACGCCTTCGACAGCATCGTCCGGCACGCTGTTCCATTTGTCCTGGTGCCACCCGCGACCGAAAATCCACTCGCCCGGGCGCGACTTGTCGACCGCGGTCGCAACCATGCTGACGATCTGGTCCCAGTCTTCGACGTCGTTCAGGTCGAGGATCTGCTTTGAACGTCCGAGGCTCAGGAAGTGGCCGTGCCCCTCGATGAATCCGGGCATCACGAAGCGGCCGTTCAGCTCGACGACCTCGGTCTCCGGCCCGATGTAGGCCGAAATCTCGTCGTCACTCCCGACGGCCGTGACCTGGTAGCCCGTGACCGCGACCGCTTCGACAACACCGTAGTCGTCATCAACCGTGGCAACCGTGCCACCGCGAAGAACGAGGTCGGCCGGTGCAACCGCAGGCATGCTTGCGGTGGGTTCGTCGGTGGCGTCGTTGCCACCGCCGCAGGCTGTCACAAAGACTCCACAAATAATCAAGAAAAACAACTGCTTCGCGGTAGTCCGCATGACCTCACCTCGCCGTATTCATCCCAAGATTACTGTCGCACCGCCGTTTGGCGAAATCAATTGTCCAAGGGGGCGGGTATCGCCGCGGGTAACACTCCCGATAGGCCGCGGAGGATCGTTTTCGGCAACGGTGTTACATTACGCGCCCGCTTTTTTCGCCTTATCCGTTTCACGAGGACCGCATGCAGCACTTACGCCTGTTCGCCGTCACCCTTTGCCTGTTCGCCACCGGCGCATCGGCCGACGCCATTCGCCAGACCAAGGGCGATTTCTACGACGCGTTTCGCCAGCTCGACGTCGACCTGCCAACGCCGAACGTTTACCGCACCGCGTCAGGTGCACCGGGCAGCCAGTATTGGCAGCAGCGGGCGGACTACAAGATCTCGGTGACGCTCGACGAGGCGAACCGACGCGTCAGCGCCTCGGAAACCATCACCTACACCAACAACGCGCCGGAGCCGCTGCGCTATCTCTGGCTGCAGCTCGACCAGAACCGCTTCCGCAAGGGCTCCCTCGAGATGACCTCGGAAACCGCGTTCGACGCAGCCGGACGGTCCACATGGAAGAGCTCGGGCGGCGATGTGCTGACCTACAACACGATCGCGAAACATCAGCTGCACCAGGACGTGGACTACGGCTACACGATCGAGCGAGTCGCAGACAGCCGCGGCCGCGATCTGCCGCACACGATTGTGGACACCATGATGCGCGTCGATCTTCCGCGCCCGCTGCGCCAGGGTCAGCAGGTCACGTTCTCGGTGGACTGGTCGTTCAACGTGCTGTATGAACCGCGCATCGGCAGTCGCGGTGGCTACGAGCACTTCCCGGAGAACGACACCTATATATATTTTCTCGCCCAGTGGTTCCCGCGGCTCGCTGCCTACACCGACTATGCCGGCTGGCAGCACAAGGCGTTTCTCGGTCGTGGCGAATTCACGCTGGAGTTCGGTGACTACGAGGTGGACATCACGGTGCCTGCCGACCATATCGTCTCGGCGAGCGGGGAGCTGCAGAACGAATCGGCGGTCCTGACGGCGGAACAGCGTCGCCGACTCGATCGTGCAAGAGGTTCGGATACGCCGGTGTTCATCGTGACGCCGGAAGAGGCCGCTGCGAACGAAAGCGAGAAGGATAGCGGCACCAAGACCTGGCGCTTCAAGGCCGAAAACGTGCGCGACTTTGCCTGGTCGAGCTCACGCAAGTTCATCTGGGACGCAATGATCCATCGCCAGGACGATGATGAGGTCCCGGAAGTCCTCGCCATGTCGTTCTACCCCAACGAAGCGGAACCCATCTGGTCGAAGTACTCGACGCATGCCGTCGCGCACACGATGGAGGTTTACTCGCGGTTCTCGTTCAACTACCCGTACCCGACATCGCAATCTGTGAATACGTGGAAGTCGGGTGGCATGGAATATCCGATGATCACGTTCAACGGGTATCGACCTGAACCCATCGAGGAAGAGGATCGGGACGACTTCGTCGAGGACGCCCCCGACCGAACCTATTCCCGCCGCGTGAAGTACGGCCTGATCGGCGTGATCATTCACGAGGTCGGCCACAACTATTTCCCCATGATCGTCAATTCCGACGAGCGCCAGTGGACGTGGATGGACGAAGGCATCAACAGCTTCCTCGATTACATCGCGGCGCTCGAATGGGAAGAGGAATACCCGGCGTACCGCCCGGACGTGAACGTCCTCGACAACATCGTTGATTACATGGTGAGCGAGGATCAGGTACCGATCATGACCAACTCGGACTCGGTGCTGCAGCTCGGTCCCAACGCGTATTCAAAACCCACCGCCGCGCTGACCGT
>CAZMEA010000244.1:0-4082 GCA_964565135.1 uncultured Woeseiaceae bacterium | reverse complement strand
AGGGGAAGATCCGCCAGCGATGTCAGCGATGGAGCGCCCGACTGGGAAAACAGCAGTGTCCAGCCCCCGCCGTCTCGGAGTCCCATACGCGAAATGGGTGAGGCACCAGAGGAAGATCGAGCAGCGTTGTACCGGAACTCGTCCAGCCGATCACTCATGCAGCAACAGGCCCAATCAGCAGCGACGGCACCACCGCCAACCCCACCGCCACTGCCACCGGGAACACCGCAGCAGGCGCGCCAGGCGCAGAACACAGGCACGGTTAGTCGAACGTCGAGCGGCGGCAGCCAGATGACATTCTCGCGGCGGCCGTCGAAGTGACTGGCGTGATTCAAAAACCTCGCGGCGCCGGCACGTCGACCTTATCGGTATTGCTGTTCGTCATCGTCACAGCCATCGGATTGCCGGAACCGGCCGACGCGCAAACCCGTGGACGAACGACGAAGTCCACGGCGAGCGTTGTAAAACCGAGCCCGAGCCGCAGCACCTACATGCGCGCGGTAACCAATCGAAAGGCGGGTGCCAATCGAACGGCGAGGACAACACGCTCCTCGGCGGGTCGATCAGCGCTCGGCGATACGCGACGACAGGGCGTTCGCCTGACGGGTTCGCCGGCGACGAGCTGGCGGGCGTGGGACAGAGCGTCGCGCACGCAGGCATCGCGTTCCGGAAACGCCCGACCGGACGGCCGGCGTCAACGCTCCTCGTCAGGCGGTATGAACGTGCGCTTTCGCAGCCGTAAACCGCGTTCCTGACGCGGCGTCACTCGGAACTCCGATCCTCCTCGGTGAAGTCGTCCAGCAATTCGTCCAGTAGTGGATTGGGAAAACTCCGGCGTATGGAGATGGCGTAGAAGGTCTCGGTCAGCTCACCCAATTGCGCAAGTTCGACGAGCTGGCCGGATGCCAACTCGTCACGGACGACAATCGGCGGAATGACAGCCAGCCCGAGGTCGGCACGTGCCAGTACGCGGATGAGCGCCATATCGTCGACCTCGGCGCGAAGATCCGGCTGCACACCCAGCCGGTCGCACAAAGCGTCAAAACCGATACGTATCGAGTTCTCCATCGTCGTAACGATCAGCGGGTGCGACGCCAGGAGCGTGGCGGTGTCGCGTTCGTCCCCGGCGCGCTGCGGTGTGCCGATCAGGCTGACAGGTTGCTCCGCGAGCGCGTGGGTCAGCCAGGCACGACCCGAGTCCCTCGCCGGTACGACGTTGCTGAGAACGACATCCAGGTCGTGGTTCTCCAGCGCCTCCAGCAAGGTGCTCTGGTTGCCCGACCGGACAACGACCAGCAGGCGCTCGCGATCGAAGAGGGGCTCCAGGAACTTGCTCTGGAAGTTTCGCGACAACGTCGACAAGGCGCCGACCCTGAGAGTCTGTCGGGACTGCGCCTCGCCCCGCTTCAGCGTGCTGACCAGCTCCTCGCCGGCGCCGAAGATGTGATCCGCGTGGTCCAGGGCGATCCTGCCCGCCTCCGTCAGCACGAGTCGTTTGCCCTGACGGTCGAAGAGATCGTGGCCGAGCCATTCCTCCAGCTTGCGTATCTGGATCGACAGCGCGGACTGGGAAACAAAGAGTTGCTCGGCTGCCCGGGTCAGGTTTCCGGCGTGCGCGACCGCCCAGAAGTATCGCAAATGCTTGAAATTCAACGACATACGATTCTTATTCTATTTTGATTAACGAAAGCATAGTTTAATTGAATTTAATCTAAGATCACGCCCCAAGTACATTCGCGGCAGTTCAAAATCACCGGAGCTGCTGTCATTACCGCCTCAATCCTCGCATTGCTTCCCGGCCTTGCTGTGACTGCCTATCTCTGTGCCGCACTTTCTGCGTTCGGCGGCAGCGCGCGCTGCGCGCTCGGTGCCAGCCGCGTGGCCTCGCTGTTCGGCCTGGCGATGTCTGCCTGCGCGCTCATTGTCCTCGGCGTATTCGGCCCTTCGACCAGCGTCCCGGTGGGCGTCGGCGATTTCGGCGTGACGTTTCGACTGGACCCCCTTGCCGCAATCATGTTCGCGCTGGTGGCCTTCATCGGCTACCTGGTAACCGAGTACAGCCGCAACTACCTGGCGGGTGACAAACGTCAGAACGCCTTTATGGGCGACCTGCTGCTGACGGTCGCTGCCGCGATCGTCGTCGGCACCGCCGGAAACCTGCTGCAGCTGTGGGTCGGCTGGGTTGGGATGAGCCTCGCGCTGCATCGCCTGCTGGTGTTCTATCGCGATCGCCGCATCGCTCGTGTTGCGGCCCGAAAGAAATTCATCGTTGCACGTGTCGGGGACACGTTGCTGGGTATCGCCTTTGTCGCGCTCTGGACGAGCTTTGGCACCGGCGACATTGCCTCGATTCTGGCGGCGGCCGCCGAAATGTCGGGTACCAGCCTGGGTGTTCAGGTCGCCGCGCTGCTGCTGGCCGTTGCCGCCATCCTGAAGTCTGCCCAGTTCCCGACGCATGGCTGGATCACCGAGGTGATGGATTCACCCACTCCGGTTTCGGCGTTGTTACACGCCGGTATCGTAAACGCAGGCGGGTTCCTCCTGTTCCGTTTTGCCGACGTCGTTGTCCTCAGCCCCGGATCGATGCATCTGCTGCTGATCGTCGGCGGCTTCTCGGCCGTGTTCGGTTCGCTGGTCATGACCACACAGACGAACATCAAGGCGACGCTTGCGTGGTCGACGATCGCCCAGATGGGCTTCATGCTCCTTCAGTGCGGCTTCGGCTCGTTTGCCTCGGCCGGGCTGCACCTCGTTGCCCACTCCCTGTACAAAGCCCACAGCTTCCTGGCCTCCGGTACCGCGGTCGAACGCGCCGAGATCCAGCGGGCCGTCGATGGCGATCAGCGTCCCGGTACGCTCGCACTGCTGGCCAGCCTGGCAGCGGCACTGGGCACCTTCTTCGGCGTAGGGCTGCTGTTCGACCACAGCATCTCAGGCTCCGTGGCGATCCAGATGCTGGGCCTGAGTTTCATGATCGGCCTGTTCGTTTTCCTCGCCAGAGGCGCAACCTCACGGCTGATCCTCATCCGGACAGTTCCGGCGGCGATCGTTGCTGCAGGCCTCTATTTCACTTTGCAGACCGGCGCTGCCGCGTACTTCGCACAGCAGGTCCCGCCAGCACCTGGCTTTAGTGCCCTCGACGTGTTCCTCGCCACGCTGATTCTGGCGTCCTTCGCGGCCGTCGCGCTGCTGCAGATTCTGCCTACACCGGATACCGCGCGCTGGTATCGCACGGCGTACGTCCATCTGAGCAACGGACTGTATGCAAACACTCTGTTCAACCGACTCACGGGAGCCCTTCGACGTGACTATGCAAACTGATCCCGCTTCGTCAAAGCAAGACAATATCGTCGACATCGACCGACGCGGATCGGCGGCGAAAGCGCTGCCGCCAATGAGCCGCACGGAAGTGATCGCCGCCGCGAACACGGCTGCGCGTACGATCGCTCCGCTTTGGCCACTCGAGAGCTTCGTCGCGGTCAACCCGTTTCTCGGAATTTCCAGCCTGCCCTACGCAGACGCAGAGAACACCGTCGATCGAATCTGGGGCGCGCGCCTCGTCATGCCCCGCAGCTTCTACGCCAACGCGATTCGCGAACAGAAGATCACGCTGGAAGATATTGCTGAGGCTTTCGCTGAACTGCCGGACGACATCGTCGCAGAGCACAAGCCTGATTCCGTCCACACTCTCGCGTTTTCTGACGAACCGGAAACGGCTCCGACGCCGACCATTGCCGACCTGCTCGCACAGGAGAGCAACGAAGACTGGCAGGACTTCGTCGTAGATCGCATCTCGTTTTGGGCGGCCAGTCACTTCGACGACGGTCAGGCCGGGTGGCGATCGCCATGGCGTGGCCAGTTACCCTACGCAGCCTGGCGAAGCGAAGCAGAGATCGACCAGTCGCCCGAGATTATGGGCATCCCGGAGTTTCGCAGTATCGTGCGCACACTACCGTCAGATGCCGATGAGCTGCTGCATCGCGCCGCGACAGTACTCGGCTTGCAGCGCGAGGCGTTCAGCACCTATACACGCCGACTCCTGGCGACGATAGCCGGCTGGGCCGGTCACGCGCGCTTCCGTG
>CAZMEA010000243.1:0-4088 GCA_964565135.1 uncultured Woeseiaceae bacterium | reverse complement strand
GACGGGCGAGAGCACGCACCGCCTGCAGAACGCTGGCCGACGTTTACCGGTGATTCGGTCGGTTCCTGGGACGGCGACACGCTGCGCTTCTCGACCGTCAGCATGATCGGCGAGGCGCAGACCATTCTCGACAGAAGCGGACTGACGCTGAGCGACCAGGCCACCGTGCAGACAACGATGTACCTGCTCGACGACGGTCGGCTGCGCGCCGAGCTCATCATTGAAGATCCCCTGGCACTGCGTGAGCCCTGGCACGTGCTGCGCCATTTTCGACGCCTCCCACCTGGCACACGTGCCTACGATTACGCCTGCAACGAGAACAATCGAAACCCGATTACCGATACCGGCCAGACGCTCACTCTGGATGCCGACGGCCAGGTTATCGACAGGGTCATCGAGAACGAGGACTAGCCAACATGCGCAACGCATTTAGCGTGTTTGTCATTGTGGTCGCGCTGTCAGCAACCCCGGCAACAGCGCACCACTCCAGCGCCATGTTCGACAAGGCTGTCGTTCGAGACGTCGTAGCGACGGTGAAGGAGTTTCAGTGGACCAACCCGCACATCTGGATTCAGGTGCTGATTGAGAACGACGCCGGCGACGTCGAGGAATGGAGCATCGAGGGTGGCGGTACCAACACGCTGTTTCGCCGCGGCTGGCGCCCGAACTCCTTCGAAGCCGGTGACGAGATCCGGATTCGCTTCAATCCGATGAAGGACGGCAGCGCGGCGGGCGGCTTCGTCGGCGCAAAACTCGCGGACGGGTCTACCCTGGGTAACTGGACTGACGACTGAAGGTCACGCCGCGGTGCTTTGCTGTTCCCTGAGCGTTCGTATGCCGTTCTCGAGCGTCTCGCAAAATGGCGCCACGTCGCTCTCATCCATCACCGTCGAGCAAACGCCCGCCATGCCAGGAGACATCCAGTAGCCGTGTTGCACCATGTACTGATGCAGTCCGGTGCTGCGATAGGTCACGCCGCGCGCCGCCGTGTCGGCAAGCACCGGCTCGCGCAGTGACAGCGCGAACAACGAATATTGCCCCTGCACGTCCCCGTCGGCGTCAGTCGCCGCCAGCACGTCACGGCAACCCTGGCGAAACGCCTCGCCGATCCGGTTAAGTCGATCGAAGGCGTCATCCGTCATCAACTCCATCGCCGCGAAGCCAGCCGCCATCGACACGGGATTGGCGTTGTAGGTACCGCCGTGCGGGAGCCGGGCCTTGCCGTCGCCCGCCTCGAACACGGACATTACCTCGGCACGTCCTGCGACAGCGCCGATCGGGAAACCGCCACCGATAATCTTGCCGAGCGCCGTGATGTCTGGACGTATCCCTTTGTCGACCTGCGCACCGCCGGGACCTGCCCGATAGGCGACGACCTCATCGGCAATGAACACCGCACCCGAATCCGCGCAGAACGCCTGGATCATTGCCAGAAAATCATCCGGCAGCGGAAAGCGGCCCTGGCCCAGGCCGATCGGGTCGACCAGCACGCCGGCAAGCTCATGCGCATGCTCTTCGAGGATGCGTCGCGCCGCGTCGGTATTGTCCGGCGGAATGACGACGACAGCATCGAGCACGCCCTGCGGCGTGCCGCGTGCGTAGCGTTGAGACGCCGGGTCACCGACAGCAAGATCGGTCGGCGGTACGCCAAGACTTACCTCCGCCACGTCGTACGAGCCGTGGTAGGCGTTTTCGCACTTGGCAATCTTCGGACGGTCGGTGTAGGCACGCGCCGCCTTGATCGCCTTCATGACCGCCTCGGTGCCGGAGTTCATGAAGCGCATCTTGTCGAAGTTCGCGCTCCTGTCACACAGCAACTCGGCGAGCGCGAGCTCAACCTCACTGGCAAACGAGTAGCCCGTGCCTCGATGAATCTGCTCGATCGCGGCCGCCATCACGTGCGGATGCGCATGACCGTGGATCATCGAAGTGTAGTTATTGTTGAAGTCGAACAGCCGATTGCCGTCGACGTCGGTGACGTATTTTCCCTGCGCGGAACGCACATAGATCGAGTACGGCGCGATCCGTATCGTGCTGCGGGAGCCACCTTCCGTCAGCACGCGTTGCGCCTGTGCGTACAGGGCCGCTGACGTCGAATCCGGGTTCGGATACAGCATTGTCGTAACTCCGGGGCCACACGAAGCCCCGATTTGCGGAGTCTATACCCGCCCTGTTTCGGGGATCAACAAGAATCAATGCGGTGCACCGGGGCCTTTCGATGGTCCACGTTGGTGCGCCGGTCCCGGGCAGGTGCCGATGGCCCACTGGCTACGATCCCAGGGATTCTGAGGGGTTACAGCAGGGTGGGCCCCGGATGCGTATCTGGCACGCTTCGTGCACTTCCCGTAGCAAGAGGAGCATGACGTTTTTGGTAACAGTCCGCTCCTAGACTGATGCTTCGAGGATTCGTCGAGTGACGGAACACGAGAATGATGACCAGCACACCCCGACTATCGCTGCGCGGCCTGAGGACCTTCTGCCTCGCCGCGAGGCACGAGAGCTTTCGCGCCGCTGCGGACGAGCTGTTCATTACGGGATCGGCCGTCAGTCACCAGATCAAGAGCCTGGAGCAGGAGCTTGGACAACAACTGTTCGACAGAAACAGTCGATCGCTGACGTTGACGAAAGTCGGCAAGGCTATGTTCGAGGAAGCCTGCCCGCTGATGACCGAGCTGGACGAGGTCGCCGCACGCTATCGGCAACGTCAGACTCGCAGATCTGTGAGGATTTCCGTGCAGCCGTTTTTTGCCAGCGAACTGTTCGTGCCACGGCTGAACGAGTTCCTCCAGGCACATCCGGATCTCGACCTCACCGTCGATACGAGCGACGAGTCGTCGGAGAAGCTGCCCGAAACGGCCGACGTCGGTATCCGGTTGTTCAGGTCGCCGCCGAAAGGCGCCGAGCTGTTGTTGCCGCTGCGACTAATACCGGTCGGCTCCCGGGACTTTAAGAAGGACATGAAGGTCAGCCAGAAAAATATCGTTAGCCGCTTCCCGATCGTCGTGCACGAGACACGACCGACGGCGTGGCAACAATGGTCACGGCTGACGGGCATCAAGCTGCCGAAGGACTCCAACGCGATCCGTCTCGATTCGATGATCGCAGTTGCCACCGCGGCGCAGAAAGGGATGGGTGCCGCACTGATACCAGCAGCGCTGAGTCAGCGCTGGTTCGAAAACGGCAGCCTCGTCCCCCTGTTCGATGAGGAACTCGAATCGGACGACGGCTACTACCTGCTCAGCAAGAAAGACAAGGCTGAATCAAACGACGTACGAGTGATTCGAGACTGGGTGTTACAAAGCTTCAACGACGCACGATGACTTTTTCTCAACACAGCGCAGAAATTTTTTCGTTTGTGAGTCCTTCGACTGGCTCCTACAGTTTGCACGTCGACGCGCAAAACGCGATTCGACGCAACGCAAACCCAGAGCCGTCATGGAGACACAACGATGTTGAGGAAATCAACGAAGCGCCGAACAGGAACGATTGGCAAAGTGACCGCAGCGATTGCGCTGCTGGCGATCGGAATCACTGCCGCCCAAGCCCACGAGGTGCAGACGAAATTCGAAATGACCGTTATTCAGGATGCGGCATTTGGTTCGAAGATCGTTTCGGGGCGACTGGCCGACGCGATCGAACGTATCGAATCGGGAAATGTTCGACCGGGCCTGAAGTTTTTTGCAAAGAACAACCTGTGCGTGGCGTACACCATGAGCGGTGAACTGGAAAAGGCCATGACCGAATGCAACGCTGCCATTGAGCTGGTGCAGTCGCGAATGAAGTACCTCGACGACATCGACTCCGTGATCTATGCCCGCTACACGGCGATGGCTCTGTCGAACAGGGGCGTGCTGCAGGCGATGCGCGGCGCAACCGACCTGGCGCGCTCGGACTTCGAGGAAGCCAGCAAGATCCCGGTTCCGTTCTCGGCGCCACGCAAGAATCTCAAACACCTCGAAATCCGCTCAGCACAGGTGAGCGTTCGATAACCGTGTGATAACCCGTTCGTTGGGCGACCCAGGACAGTCGCCAGACCTGCAACGTACGGACCGGCCGCCCCGCACCCCCCCCGCGGGGCGGCTTTTTTA
>CAZMEA010000242.1:0-4115 GCA_964565135.1 uncultured Woeseiaceae bacterium | reverse complement strand
GACTGGCCCGCCTACGGCGGACACAACACTGGTGATCGCTATTCAACGCTCACCCAGCTGACGCCCGAGAACGTTGCCGGACTCGTCCCGGCCTGGCAGTTCGAGATGGACGACCCAGGCTCGGCGCAGACCCAGCCGATCGTGGTCGACGGCGTTGTGTTTGCAATTACGCCAACCCTGGACGTCATTGCCCTCGATGGTGCATCCGGTGATCTGAGGTGGTCATTCCCCGGGCTAGAACCGGGCGACGAAAGCAGAAGCCCGTCTCGCGGCCTCGCGTACTGGCGCGATGGGGATGAGCAGATACTGTTCGCCGGCATCATCGACAAATTGTTCGCCATCAACCCCGTCGACGGCACGCTGGTCACGGGATTCGCGGACAATGGTGTACTGGATGTTCGAACCGGGCTGCCCGGCGACGTCGATCGATACTACGTTTCGATGTCATCCCCGGGCATTGTCTATCGCGACTCCATCATCGTTGGGTTCAGGACCGGAGAGACACAACCTGCGGCTCCCGGCGACATTCGCTCTTTCAACGTGCGGACCGGCGAACTCGAATGGTCCTTCCATACGATCCCTGCCGCGGGCGAGTTTGGTGCAGACACCTGGCCGGAAGGCGCCCGCCAGGTACAGGGCGGGGCGAACAACTGGGCTGGTTTTGCGCTGGACGAGGAGCGCGGCATTGTATATGCGCCAACGGGCTCTGCCGTACCCGACTTTCACGGTGCCGCCAGGGATGGAGACAACCTCTTTGCCAATTCGCTTCTCGCGCTCGATGCCAACACCGGCGAGCGGATCTGGCATTTCCAGGCCGTTCGGCATGACATTTGGGATCGCGATTTTCCATCGCCGCCGTCGCTCATCACGGTCCGCCACGAGGGCCGTGAGATTGACGCGGTCGCTCAAACGACCAAGCACGGCTACGTCTTCCTGTTCGAGCGTGCGACCGGTGAGCCGCTGTTCCCGATCGAAGACGTATCCGTCCCACCGAGCACGATCCCCGGCGAACAGGCGTCGCCCACGCAGCCGTTGCCGACCAGGCCCGCACCCTTCGCGCGGCAGCTACTGACCGAGGACATGTTGACGACGCGAACGCCCGCATTGAACGCCTGGGCGCGCGAGCAGTTCAGCCAGTTCATTAGCGCCGGCCAGTTCGTGCCGCTGGGCACCGAGAAAGCGACGGTGATCTTTCCCGGTTTCGACGGCGGTGCCGAATGGGGCGGTTCTGCCGTCGATCCCGAACGCGGCATCCTTTACGTCAACAGCAACGACCTCGCATGGACCGGTCGCCTGGTCGCGAGCCCGGCGGGTATCGGCACGGATGAGTCTGTGTATCGCGCACAGTGTGCCGTTTGTCACGGTATTGACCTGCAAGGTGCACCGCCCGAGTTTCCGGCGCTGACCGGACTGGCGGAGACCTCGACTATTGACGAGATCAAGACCGCAATTCGCAGCGGCAAGGGCCGCATGCCGGGCTTTCCCGGCCTGACGCCGCAGGACGTCGACAGGCTCGCGCGCTTTGTCATGGACCCGTCCGGCATCGAGCCGGACGGTGAGGCGAAAGAGGCTGTATCAATAGCTGCCGAGGAAGAGGCCGTCGCGTATCGGTTTACCGGCTACGACAGGTTCTTCGATCCCGACGGGTATCCGGCGGTGGAGCCGCCCTGGGGGACGCTGAACGCCATCGACATGAACACCGGTGAGTACCTCTGGCAGACGCCGTTGGGTGAACATCCCGAGCTGGTGGAACAGGGGTTTGGCAACACGGGTTCCGAGAACTACGGCGGACCGGTCGTTACGGCATCAGGCTTGCTGTTCATCGGCGCGACCTTGTTCGACCAGAAAATGCGGGCGTTCGATGCCGCCACCGGTGAACTATTGTGGGAATACGAAATGCCGTACTCCGGCATGGCCACGCCCGCCGTCTACATGGCCGACGGTCGCCAGTACATCGTGATCGGAACGAGTAATTCGAGGAATCCGAAGGGTGAGCAGGGCAGCGCCTACATCGCGTTCGCACTGCCCGACCAGGATCCTTGATCAGTCCCAGGGATCGAGCCCAAGCAGCTTTCGGCCCAGCGGGTTGAGTGTTGCCACCTCGTGGTTGGTTTTTTCGAACTCGCGAGGATCGCCCGGGAAGGCCATGCCTATTGGATGCGTTTGTTCCGCCCAGGTTTTGATCCGGGCCTGCCGAACCGGCTCATTGCCGAAATCGGCGGGGTACATGGAGATGTACTGGGCCATTCGGACCTGGTCATCCGACCGGTTGGGCCGAACGCCATGGGCAAGCAGGCTGTTCCAGATCAGGAAGTCGCCGGCGTTCAGCTCGATGTTTTCGATTGAATAGCCTGTGACGTCGGGTTTGAACGGGTCGGCTCCTTCGGGCTGCTTCTCCCACCAGGTATCGATTTCCTCGAAGATGTCGGGAACGCACTGGAACCCGCCAATCTCACCGCCCTGTTGCTTCAGCGAGAGTATGCCTTGCACCGAGATGGGGAAGGGTCGTTGTGACACGTCGATATCGAAGTGGATGAAACCGTCGACCGATTGAGCCTCCCGCGCCGCTTTATTGGGCGGATTCAGGTTCGCTCGGTCGATGACCACCCACAGATCCTCGCGGTCCCAGATGTCGACAAACGCATCGTAAATGAGCGGGTGTTGTCGTGTATCCCACAGGCTCTGGTGATTGTAGACCTCGACCATGCCCGTATTGTTGAGCTCCTTCATCTGGATTTCGCGCCGTTGCGGCCTGTACCAGGTGCCCGGATCCTCCGGGTCCATCTCCTCGAAGTCCCAGAGCATATCCACCACGGCTTCGCACAAGGACTGCGGAACGGCATTGCGGAGCACCACGTATCCCCGCGTGACCCAGTGCTGCCAATCAGACTCGCTTAGTACGCGAAGCGGGCGCGTTTTGCGGATATCTTTGAGCTGGACAGCGCTGCCACGAACGCCCGGGTGGTCACCGTGGCCATCGGTGTGGTCAGATTGCGTGTCATGTCCGGGCGTATATCGACTCATGTCGCTCTCCCGAGCGGGCTCCGTAGCATTGCTCTGTGAACATCGCCTATCCACAGTAGTGTAGTCAATTCATGCATGGACGCGGATGATGCTGGATCAGTGCCCGGTCAAAGCCGGTCGGGAAGGGCGTCCGGGTAGAGGGAGGCAATGATGGCAAACAGACTGATAAAGATCGCGGCGGCGGTGGTTGTCACGATAGCTGCCATCTCCTTGCTGCTCGACCGTTTCGCTGGCGTGCGGGAGGACATGAGCCCACCACCGCTCGAATCACTGGAGATAGCGGGCGGGGGAGCCATCGACTATCGCGATAGCTTCGACGGACTGACGCTGTCTTACCGCCATTGGCCCGCAAAGGCCCCGTTGCGAGGGGCGATTGCGCTGTTCCACGGTGGAGGAGGGCACAGCGGGCAGCCAACATTCTCGTATTTCATCGAATATTTCCGGCAGCGTGGCTTTGCCGTGTTCGGACTGGACCAGCGAGGGCATGGCTATTCCGACGGAATTCGCTACCACATAGAGTCCATGGAGACGCTTCGCCGGGACATGTTCGACTTCGTTGACTTCGTCAGGTCTCAACCTGGGCATGACTCGCTGCCCGTCATAGGCGTGGGGCAAAGCATGGGTGGATTGTTCCTGCTGGATTTTGCAATCCACCATCCGGATGCGCTGGAGGGTGCCGTTGTCACCGCGCCGGGCCTGGACCCCCATGGAATCCCGCAGGCCGTGCAAACGGCCACCCGCTTCGGGAATGTTGTCGCGCCACGCTGGCACTTCAGGATCCCGGCGCTGGATTACGACGGTCTGACTCGCGACAAAACGGAAATCGAGCGGGTCGCTGCGGACACTTTATCGAAGCTGGTCGGAACGCCGCGCACAATCGTGAATATCCTGGACACCGTAGAACGCGTGAATCAGCGGGCAGGTGAGCTAACGACTCCGCTGCACATGGCCCACGGTGAGGTTGATGTCTTCGCTGCGGTGGAAGGCACGGAACGCTTTTTTGCCAAAGTGCCCGAGGGTGACAAGGAGCTGATCGTCTACCCGGATGCGTATCACCAGCTGTATCTGGACATCATCAAGGACGAGTTCTT
>CAZMEA010000241.1:0-4139 GCA_964565135.1 uncultured Woeseiaceae bacterium | reverse complement strand
ACAGGCCCTTCGCTAGAGTGAGCCGCCCTGACTGCTGCGGTCTGCTCAAGAGGTGGCGCAATGAATCGACGATCCTTTTTCGAACTCGCCGGTGCGATGTCCGTCGCGCTCGGTGTTACCCGCGCTGCGAAAGCACAGGCGTCGCACAACGTAGAAGGTAAACTCGAGGACATGGGGCTTTCCTTACCGGAGCCTGCCACGCCCGTTGCCGTCTACGTGCCGTATCGGGTGACAGGCAATCAGGTGTTCATCGCCGGGAACATTCCGCCGAACGATCTCGACACACCGACCTACGGTAAAGTTGGCCGCGACATTACGACGGACCAGGGCTATATCGCCGCGCAGCACGTGGGTCTGCGGATTCTGGCGCAGCTGAAGCGGGCCTGCGACGGAGACCTTGATCGGGTCGTCAAATGCCTGCAGATTCGCGGCTTCGTCAACTGCACGGATGACTTCGTCGAGCAATCGCTGGTCGTCAACGGGACGTCCGAACTGTTCGCGGAGCTGTTTGGCGACGCCGGCAAGGGCGCCCGCGCCGCGCTTGGGACGAATGCACTGCCCCTCGGAGCCTGCGTCGAGGTGGAATCAATCTGGGAAATCCGGGTCTGAAGCGACGTAATCGCCTTTCCCGACACCACACTGGAGTCAATACAATGATCCGACGTTTGCTTGCTACCACGGTTCTGGTCGTGGCCGCCCACGCCGCTTGCGCTCAGGGAAATCTCCCCTTCGAGTCGCAGCCAGTCGCGCAGTTCGACGAGCCCTGGGCGCTCGCGTTCATGCCAGACGGGCGCATGTTGATCACCGAGAAGAAGGGCAACATGTATGTCGTTGCCCAGGACGGCACACGCTCGAGGGCGATCAACGGCATGCCTGACGTCGCATACGGCGGACAGGGCGGTCTCGGAGACGTTGCGGTCCACCCGGATTTTGCGAACAACGGGTTGGTCTACATCAGCTACGCCGAGAGCGGTTTTGGTGATACACGCGGTGCGGCCGTTGCGCGCGCCGTGCTGAACAGCCCCGACAACCGGCCGTATCTGAGCGATTTCGAAATTGTCTGGCGGCAATACCCGAAGCTGGTTGGCCGTGGTCACTACGCACATCGGATTCTGTTCGACGACGAGGGCTACCTGTACATCTCGTCGGGTGATCGACAGAAATTCACCCCCGCGCAGGACATGCAGTCGAACGTCGGCAAGATCGTACGCCTGAACGACGACGGCTCTATCCCGGACGACAATCCGTTCGTCGACTACTTCAGCGACGATCCGTTCGTCGACGACGAAGGCGTCTATCCACAGATCTGGTCTCTGGGGCATCGCAACCCGCTCGGTATTGCCTTCGATCTCGAAGGCCAGCTGTGGGACATCGAAATGGGTCCGGCCGGTGGCGACGAACTGAATCGCGTCGAGCGCGGTGCCAATTACGGCTACCCCATCGTTTCGAACGGCGAGCACTACGATGGACGTCCGATTCCGGATCACGACACCCGGCCCGAGTTCAACGCGCCGGCAGCCTGGTGGACACCGGTTGTCTCGCCGGGTGACCTCATGGTTTACAAGGGTGATCTGTTTGGCGACTGGCGAGGCGACGCGCTGATCGCCGGTCTGTCGTCTCAGGCAATCGTCCGGGTTTCGCTGGACGGCAGCAGTGCGCGCGAAGTTGAGCGCTACAACATGGGCCGACGTATTCGCAGCGTCAATGAAGGCCCGGCTGGCGCACTGTGGGTGCTGGAAGACACACGCGGCGGTCGTGGCGGCCGGCTCCTCAAACTGACGCCGAACTAGCCGCGTATGGCAACCTGGCTGATCACCGGCTGTAACCGGGGCATTGGCCTCGAGCTCAGCCGGCAGCTTGCCGCCCGCGGCGAGCCCGTCATCGGCGTGTGTCGCAGCGCCAGTGATGCGCTCGAAGCCCTCGGCATTCAGGTCATCGACGGCGTCGACGTAGCCACCGACGACGGCGTTGACCGGTTGCTCGACCAGCTGGGGGACGCCAACATCGACGTCCTCGTCAACAACGCCGGCATCCTCCGTCGCGACAGACTCGAGGATCTGGACTTCGACGAGATCACCGAACAGTTCAAGGTCAACACGCTGGGACCGTTGCGGGTGACCCGAGCGTTACTCGGCAATCTGAGCGAGGGCTCGAAGGTCGGCATCGTTACCAGTCGCATGGGATCCATTGCCGACAACAGCTCCGGCAGCTACTACGGCTACCGCTTGTCGAAGACGGCGGTCAACATGATTGGCATGACGCTCGCGCGCGACCTCGCAAATCGCGGCATCGCCGTCGCGCTGCTCCATCCGGGTATGGTCGCGACGGAGATGACCGGCGGGCAGGGTATCGAGCCCTCGGCATCGGCACGCGGCCTGATTCAGCGCATCGACGAACTCGATATCGACAAGACCGGCAGCTTCTGGCACGCGGAAGGATACGCGTTGCCCTGGTAGGGGCCGAGCCGGCCGCAAACGCAGGACACAACCCGCACAGGGGACACAACATGAAACAGCTACTGCAGGGCGCACTCGTGCTGGCTCTGACGACACCCGTTCTTGCCCAGAATGTCGATATGCGCCATCAGCTGGCTGCTGACGTATCGGCGGAACAAATCGAGGCGTACATCGAGAAGCTCGTCAGCTTCGGTACGCGGCATACCTTGTCGGAGACGGAGTCGGATACACGCGGTATCGGCGCGGCGCGGCGCTGGATTGCCGAGGAGTTTGAGCGCATCTCGGCCGATTGCGGCGGTTGTCTCGAAGTCCTTATCGTCAGCGACACCGTCCTCGGCGTACGCCGTATTCCGGAAGCAACCGAGGTCGTCAGCGTTCTGGCGATTCAGCGCGGTACGCTCGACCCCGAGCGCATGGTGATGATGAGCGGCGATATCGACTCCCGCGTGAGCGATCCGATGAACGGCGTTTCCGATTCCCCCGGTGCGAACGACAACGCCAGCGGCATGGCCGGCGCAATCGAAGCGGCGCGCGTGTTATCCAAACACCAGTTCCCCGGAACCATCGTGTACGCCGGGTTGTCCGGCGAAGAGCAGGGACTGCACGGCGGCCGCATCGTCGCGGCACACGCTCTGGAACAGGGTTGGCAGATAAAAGCCGTCCTGAACAACGACATGATCGGCAACATCTCGGGAATCGATGGCGTCATCGACAACACGACTGCGCGCGTTTTCTCCGAAGGCGTCCGATATGTGGAAACGCCGGAGGAGGCACGTATCCGGCGATTCAGCGGCGGCGAGGTCGATTCGCCGTCACGCAATCTCGCGCGCTATATCGATCGTATGGCGGATCAGTTCATTCCGAATCTGGATGTCATGATGGTCTATCGACTGGACCGATTCGGACGCGGCGGACACCATCGACCCTTTAACGAGGTGGGCATTCCGGGCGTACGCATCATGGAAACCCATGAGCATTACCATCGTCAGCATCAGGATATCCGTGTCGAAGACGGCATCGAGTACGGCGACGTCATCGAGGGCGTCAACTTCGATTACGCGCGCAAACTGACCGGCTTGAACGTGGTGTCACTCGCCGGCATGGCGATGGCGCCGCCGTTTCCGTCGAACGTTGAGATCGAGGGTGCAGTGCAGCCGAGTACCACCTTGTCCTGGGACCTGCCGAGCGGCAAAGCGGGCGAAAACCTGGCGGGCTACAAGATTTACTGGCGTCTGACGACCGACCATCAGTGGACATTCAGCCGCTACGTCGGCATGGTCGATAGCTTCACGCTCGAGAATATCGTCATCGACAACTACCTGTTTGGTGTCGCGAGCGTATCGAAAGACGGCTACGAGTCACCGGTCGTCTTCCCCGGCCCGACCGGGTCATTCGACGGACGCGAGATGGACCCCGTCGAGGTCGACGAGCAACCCAGCAGTAACGAATGACCAGCAGTAAGCCCAAAGAACCGACCCTTATAGATGCACTCATTCCTATCGTGTCGCTGGTCGCGATGCTCGGCCTGTCGGTGTACCTGTTCGGGTCTGATTCGTCATCGGGCCCGAATCAGATTGTTCTGACACTCGGTGCTGCCATCGCCGCGATCGTTGCGATTCAAAACGGGCATCGTTGGGCGGATATTCTCGAGGCCATCGTCGACGGCATCAGCACGTCGATGAA
>CAZMEA010000240.1:2963-4161 GCA_964565135.1 uncultured Woeseiaceae bacterium | reverse complement strand
GCTCTCATCGGGCCTCTCCCCCAGCCAGACACAAAAAAAGCCCGCGTGTGCGGGCTCTTTTTGTGTCTGGCTGGGGGAGAGGGATTCGAACCCCCGTTGACGGAGTCAGAGTCCGTAGTCCTACCACTAGACGATCCCCCAAGTCGTTCCCGTTGTCGGCCGGGACCGCCGAAAGTTGATCGCTGCGTCGACGTTTAGCGTTTCGAGAACTGCGTCGCGCGACGGGCTTTGCGCAGACCAACCTTCTTGCGCTCGACTTCGCGGGCGTCGCGAGTCACGAAGCCAGCTTTACGCAGCGACGGACGAAGCGCTTCGTCGTACTGCATCAACGCACGCGTCAGGCCGTGACGAATCGCGCCGGCCTGGCCGGTCGTGCCACCGCCGGTGACGGTTACGTTGACGTCGAAACGGTCGATGTTGTTGGTCAGTTCCAGCGGCTGGCGCACGATCATGCGTGCCGTCTGACGTCCGAAAAAGCGATCCAAGGGCCGGTTGTTGACGGTAATCTCACCGGAGCCCGGTCGCAGGTAAACGCGCGCCGTCGAGGTTTTCCGCCGTCCGGTGCCGTAGAAATGTGTATCAGCCATGTTGTGTCTCTGTACCCGGCAGTTGCTCAGGCGTTGATATCAAGAGGAGTGGGTTGCTGCGCCTGATGCTCATGCTCGGGGCCCGCGTAGATACGCAGCTTGCCCAGCATCTTCCGGCCCAGCGGGTTACGCGGCAGCATGCCCTTAACAGCGAGCTGCAGCGCGCGCTCCGGCGCCTTGTCCATCAGCTTCTCGAGCGACATCGACTTCAGGTTGCCGATATACCCCGTGTGGTGGTGGTACATCTTGTCCTTCATCTTGTTGCCGGTCACACGAATCTTTTCGGCGTTGACGACGACGATGTAATCGCCGGTATCAACGTGCGGCGTGTATTCAGGCTTGTGTTTGCCACGCAGGCGACGCGCAATCTCGGTAGCCAGTCGGCCGAGGGTTTTTCCATCGGCGTCGACCAGGAACCAGTCGCGGCGCACAGTTTCTGGCTTCGCAGAAAAAGTCTTCATTACTCAAGGGTCCAAAATTGGGATTTCGGGTAGCCAGCCTAGCGCCGGCGCCCCCGCCAGAGGCCTGAAAATACTGAGATTTCCGGCCGCATTGGCGAAAGGCGCGAGAGTGTACTGCACGCCCGAACGTAATGCAATCAAAATGCCGGG
>CAZMEA010000240.1:0-2863 GCA_964565135.1 uncultured Woeseiaceae bacterium | reverse complement strand
AGTCGACGTCCGTAACCGATGCTCTGCGAGACCTGGCGCTCGTAACCGCTGAACCGGTCCTTGCGCCAGTCCAGTCGACCGAAAACGTAGCTCGTTTCTGAGAACGAATAGTCGGTCTTCCAGCCGGCTTCGTAGGCCTCAGCCGTTGTCTCGTCGTCCTGCGAGTTATTGATCGCCTTGGCACGAAGCGTGTGCAGCCATTTGCCGCTGGTGTAGCCGATCTCGAATCCGGTGTTCAGGCTGGTGTTGTCCGTGTTTCCGCTGGTGGCCAGGTAGCCAAGCGTTGCGTTGCCCGACCAGGGATCTTCCTTGCCGGCCTCGGTGGATTCCTGAGCCATAACCACCGTGGAGAGCAGCGTGAGTGTCAATGTCACTGAAGCGCGCATCATGGTGAAACCTCCTGTTTTTTAGTCTCGGTGACGGTTCCCGCAGTCCAAGCGCGCGGAGTATAGCGATCCGTCGGAGCGAGTCGAGACCTAATTGCGACAGCCCGACGCTATAATCGCCGCATGAACGAACGACACCTGACTCCAATGGACCGCCTCCTCGCCGGGTTCGACAACGCGTTGCGGACGGTAATTCCACCAACCGCCCGGCACACGCGCCCCAATCCGGCCGGTGATCTCGAGGACGGCAAGTTGAGCGCCGACGAAAAGCGGCACGCGGCAGGCCTGATGCGTGTCAACCACGCCGGCGAGGTCGCGGCCCAGGGCCTGTACCAGGGTCACGCGGCGATCGCCCGCGACCCCGATACCCGCGAGCAGATGCAGCAGGCAGCTGACGAGGAACTCGATCACCTCGGCTGGTGCGAGCAACGATTGACTGAACTCGGTGAGCGGCCGAGCCACCTGAGTCCCGTGTGGTACGCAGGCGCATTTGTCATCGGCGCAGCAAGCGGCGTGTTCGGAGATCGATGGTCACTTGGGTTTGTCGAGGAAACGGAGCACCAGGTGGCCGAACACCTGAGCGGCCATTTGCAGGATCTGCCAGCCGAAGACATGCGCAGTCGAGCAATCGTGGAACAGATGCGCGAAGAAGAAGAAGAGCACGGCGCGAATGCAAAAGCCGCGGGCGCAGCGGAACTGCCTCGACCGGTGCGCGATGTGATGCGCCTGACGGCAAAGATCATGACGCGCACGGCGTATCGCATCTAGCGATTCGGAGGCGCGACTCGAACGTTCGAGCAAGCGCTAAAGACTGTCGCTAAAACACGGACTTAGCTTGCTCTTTTGAGCGCAGTGTATTAAAAGATGGGCGCACTTTCGTCGAGGGCCGATTAATGCAAACTAACGCGAAGACGTTGAGCGACGTCCCCGCTATCAATCGCTTTTTGAGCTATTGCCGGGTACGCACCGTTCCGTCCAAGACCGTGATGATTCACGCCGGCGATCTGCCGGACGTTCTCTACTACATCGTTGACGGATCCGTCGAAGTCATGATCGAGGACGAGGACGGTAACGAAATGGTGCTTGCCTACCTGAACAAGGGGCAGTTCTTCGGCGAGATGGGACTGTTCTACGAACAGCCGACGCGAAGCGCCTGGGTACGCACCCGCACCGAGTGCGAGATCGCGGAAATGACCTATCCGCGGTTCCGTCAGATTGCCAGCGAAAGCCCGGGCCTGGTCTTCGAACTGGCCACCCAGCTCGCTACCCGGCTCGACCGAACCAACCGCAAACTCGGCGATCTCGCATTCGTCGACGTGACAGGGCGCGTCGCCCACGCGATCATGGATCTTTGCAACGAGCCGGATGCGATGACCCATCCGGACGGGATGCAGATCAAGGTCAGCCGACAGGAACTCAGTCGCCTCGTTGGCTGCTCACGCGAAATGGCGGGACGCGTACTGAAGGTTCTGGAAGAACAGGGCCTCGTGTCTGCCAGCGGCAAAACCATTGTCGTTTTCGGAGCACGACCGAACCGCAAGTTCTGATTTTCCGACCGCGCGCCACCCCGGCGCGCGGTCGTCTCTATTCGACCTCGCTCAGCGGTTCGCTGCGATCTCGGCTTTCATGGTTGCGATCGTCGCGGCGTAGTCTTCACTACCGAAGATCGCAGAACCTGCGACGAACGTATCCGCACCCGCGGCGGCAATGCGCCCGATGTTGCCGGTCTTTACGCCTCCGTCGATCTCCAGGCGAATTTCACGACCGCTGCGATCGATGATGTCCCTGGCGGCGCGCAGCTTGTCGATCGAGGACTCGATGAACGCCTGACCACCAAACCCCGGATTCACCGACATGATCAGTACCATGTCGACGTCGTCGATCACATGCGTGAGCCAGTCCAGTGGCGTCGCCGGGTTGAACACCAGTCCGGCCTTGCAGCCATTCTCGCGTATCAGCCCCAGCGTACGGTGTACGTGCTGACTCGCTTCAGGGTGGAACGTGATGAAGCTCGCACCGGCCCTTGCGAAGTCCGGGACCAGTCTGTCGACCGGCTCGACCATGAGGTGCACATCAATAGGCGCCTCAATGCCGTAGCTTCGCAACGCGTCGCACACCAGCGGACCGATCGTCAGGTTCGGCACATAGTGATTGTCCATGACATCGAAATGGACAATGTCCGCACCAGCGTCGAGCACCTTGGCGACCTCTTCACCCAGGCGGGCGAAATCGGCGGACAGGATTGAGGGGGCTATCAGGGCTTCCATGGAATGTCCTCGGTCGTAGCAGCGACTGCGTTAGCGAATCAGTCGGCGCGTTTTGAGCGTTTCGTAAGCCGAGCGAATATCCCGAGTCCGCTTCTCTGCCTTCGCTATCTCATCGGCTCCAGGGTTCGACGCAGCGAGCTTGTCAGGATGGTGCTGATTCATCAAACGGCGATAGGCTTTCTTGATATCGTCGTTTGTCGACGCCCGATC
>CAZMEA010000239.1:0-4162 GCA_964565135.1 uncultured Woeseiaceae bacterium | reverse complement strand
GATTTCATTGCCCGGCTGGGCGAGCTGATCACGGCGTCGCTGCGCCGCTACTGAGGGCCCTTGCGCGGTCGGTTTGCCGTATGCGGGACCGCGAACTCGACTGGATCGATCGATTCATCCGCCACCTCGAAACCGAGCGGCGGCTGTCAGCCAACACCTGTAAACACTATCGCAGGGACCTGCTGAGCCTCGCCGGCTTCCTCGACGAGGTGAGCGTTGATCGCTGGCCAGACGCAGACGTCGGTCATCTGCGTGCCTTCAGCGCGACGAGTTTTCGCCGTGGCCTGAGTCCCGGCAGCATCCGGCGACGGCTGTCGGCAGCGCGAAGCTTCTACCGCTACCTGCTGAGAGAAAAACACGTCAGCAGCAATCCGGCGACGGACGTCAGCGCGCCCAAACAGAAGCGACGTTTGCCGGGAAACGTCGACGCGGATCGCATGGCGAGGCTGCTGGACATTCCCGGCGACGGGCCGCTGATCGATCGCGACCGGGCGATCCTCGAGCTGTTCTATTCCTCAGGCCTGCGCCTTTCCGAACTGACCGGCCTGAATCTTGGTGACGTCGACCTCGTGGATGCGACAGTGCACGTCACCGGCAAGGGTAACAAGGACCGGATCGTGCCCGTCGGCCGCAAGGCGCGTGAAGCGCTGGTCACCTGGCAACGGTCACGAGGCTCGATGACCGGACACGACGAGCAGGCTCTGTTCGTGAGTCAGCGCGGCACCCGGCTCAGCCCGAGAGCCGTGCAGGCGCGCGTCGAGCACTGGGCGAAAGTTCAGGGAATCGACACGCACATACACCCCCATTTGCTGCGCCATTCGTTTGCAACGCATTTGCTTGAATCCAGCCACGATCTGCGTGGCGTGCAGGAGCTCCTGGGCCACGCAAATATCGCGACGACGCAGGTCTATACCCACCTTGACTTCCAGCATCTCGCCCAGATATACGACCAGACCCACCCCCGGGCCAGACGAAAAAAGAACGACTAGGTCGCCGGCGCCCCGCCGGACGCCTCGAAACCGTAAGGACAGAACCATGGAGCAGTTTCACGGAACGACGATCGTTTCGGTGCGTCGCGACGGCAAGGTTGCCATCGGCGGCGACGGCCAGGTCAGCATGGGCAACACCGTCATGAAGGGCAATGCCCGCAAGGTGCGGCCGCTGGCGGGCGGCAAGGTTATCGCGGGATTCGCCGGCGGTACGGCGGATGCCTTTACGCTATTTGAACTGTTCGAGAGCAAGCTGGAGCAGTACGGCAACCTGACGCGAGCCGCGATCGAGCTCGCCAAGGACTGGCGCACCGATCGCCGGCTGCGTCGCCTGGAAGCGCTCCTCTGCGTTGCCGATGAGGAGAAATCCTTCATCATTTCCGGCAACGGCGACGTCATTGAGCCGGAACACGATCTGATGGCGATCGGATCCGGTGGACCGTATGCACAGGCGGCCGCGCTCGCCCTGCTGCAGAACACGGACCTCGGCGCTCGCGACATTGTGGAAAAGGCGCTGGAGATCGCCGGCGACATCTGCGTTTTCACGAACAGGAACATCACTATCGAAACGCTGCCGGCCTGACGCGGCTGGCAGCCGGACACCGACTATGTGGCAAATGACCCCCAGAGAGATTGTCCAGGAGCTGGACAAGCACATTATTGGCCAGGACGAAGCCAAGCGCGCCGTCGCTATTGCGCTCAGGAATCGCTGGCGTCGTACGCAGGTCGACGAGCCGCTGCGCGCCGAGATAACGCCGAAGAATATTCTGATGATCGGCCCGACCGGTATCGGCAAGACAGAGATTTCGCGACGCCTGTCAAAACTCGCCAAAGCGCCGTTTATCAAGGTCGAAGCGACCAAATTCACCGAAGTCGGCTACGTGGGTCGCGAAGTCGACAGCATCATTCGTGACCTCGTCGATGTCGCGATCAAAATGACGCGGGAAGAAGCCATGTCCAAAGTGCGCCATCGCGCCGAGGATGCGGCCGAAGAGCGCGTGCTCGACGCGTTGCTGCCACCCGCCCCAAGGGGCGTTGGCTTCACTGCAGACAGCGGCGAAGACCCTGGCATGAACGAGACCCGCCAGAAGTTCCGGAAGATGCTCCGCGAAGGCAAACTCGACGACAAGGAAATCGAGATCGAGATTTCGGCAATCCCTGTAGGCGTGGAAATCATGGCGCCGCCGGGTATGGAAGAAATGACGAGCCAGCTTCAGAGCATGTTCCAGAATCTGGGCAACAAGAAGCGCCAGTCGAAGAAGCTGAAAGTGAGCGAAGCGATGAAGCACCTCACGGATGAAGAGGCGGCCAAGATGCTCGACGAGGAGGACCTGAAAACCCAGGCGCTCTACGCCGTCGAACAGCACGGCATCGTCTTCATCGACGAGATCGACAAGATTGCGCGACGCTCGGATTCCGTGAGCGGTGCCGACGTATCACGTGAAGGCGTGCAGCGGGATCTTCTGCCGCTTGTCGAAGGCGCGACCATCACCACGAAGTACGGCATGGTGAAGACCGACCACATCCTGTTCATTGCCTCCGGTGCGTTCCACGTAGCCAAGCCGTCCGACCTGGTCCCCGAGCTGCAGGGACGATTTCCGATTCGGGTCGAGCTGAAATCGCTCGAAACGGAAGACTTCGTGCGCATCCTCACAGAACCGGACGCATCGCTCACCACGCAATACGCCGCATTGATGGGCACCGAGGACGTTGAGCTGACGTTCACCGACGAAGGCGTACGCCGGCTTGCGGAGATCGCCTACCACGTTAACGAGAGCACCGAGAATATCGGCGCACGCCGACTGCACACGGTGATGGAGCGATTGCTCGAGACAATCTCCTTCGAAGCGTCCGATCGCGGCGGTTCGACGGTGGTCATCGACGCCGATTACGTGGATCAGCACGTGGCCGAGCTATCACGCAACGAAGATTTGAGCCGTTACATCCTGTAGCTCGGAACGATCCGATCTGGCAATGGAACCGGTGCCGACAGAAATCCGACTGCGCAAGCAGGCTCGCTGCCTGACCCTGGCCTATGCCGACGGCCAGGTGTTCGACCTGCCGTTCGAGTTTCTTCGCGTCTACTCGCCCTCCGCCGAGGTCAAAGGCCATGGCCCCGGACAGGAGGTGCTGCAGACCGGCAAGGAGGCCGTGATGGTGGCGGCGATCGAACCGGTCGGTCACTACGCGGTGCGGCTGACGTTCGACGACGGCCACGACACCGGGCTCTATACCTGGAAGTACCTGTACGAGCTGGCTACCCGGTTCGAGGAGCGCTGGCAGTCCTACCTCGACCGCCTACGGGCGGCAGGGTATGCTCGCGCATCCGAGAACGACACATCCCACGAGTGAGCAAAGACACCACCCACTTCGGCTACCAGACCGTCCCCGTCGAAGAAAAGGCCGGTCGGGTTCGGGGCGTCTTCGATTCCGTTGCCTCGCGCTACGACATCATGAACGACCTGATGTCCGGGGGCCTGCATCGACTCTGGAAGCGCTTCACGATCGAGCAGGCGGCCGCGCGGCGCGGACACGCGGTGCTTGATCTGGCCGGCGGCACCGGCGATCTCGCTCGGGAGTTCCTGCGGCAGGTTGGCAAGGACGGTCGCGTCGTCCTGGCGGACATCAACCACGCCATGCTCGTCCAGGGACGCCGTCGCCTCATCGACGCCGGTGCCTCGTCGACCTTATCGATTGCGCAGGTCGATGCCGAGGCCTTGCCGTTCGCGAGCGATTCGTTCGACCGGATCACGATTGCCTTCGGCCTGCGCAATGTGACTAATCAGGCGGCCGCGCTCGCATCGATGTTTCGTGTGCTCAAACCAGGCGGCAAGCTGCTCATACTCGAGTTCTCGAAGCCGGCGGAAGCGCTGCAGCCAGCCTACGACTTTTACTCATTCAATCTGTTGCCACTGATGGGCAAACTCGTCGCGAACGACGCGGACAGTTACCAGTATCTTGCGGAATCGATTCGCATGCACCCGGACCAGGATACGCTGCTCGGCATGATGCAGGACGCGGGCTTCGAGCGCGCCACCTACCACAACCTGACTGGCGGCATCGTCGCATTGCACGTCGGCTACAAGCTCTGATGGATCCCCTTGAACGTCTCCTGCGTCCGATCGCGGGCATGATCAACCGTCAGGTCCAGGCGAAGACGCCGGCGCGTGAGC
>CAZMEA010000238.1:0-4205 GCA_964565135.1 uncultured Woeseiaceae bacterium | reverse complement strand
TGCAGCAGACGCTGTACAACTATGACTACCTGTTACGTACGTCGGAAACGGACGCGAATGGCGATCCGCAGCTGTCGACGCCGGACGCGGACGAAGTGCTGCAGGCAACACTGCAGCACGTGGTCGCGACGTACAGCCCCGTCGACGGCCGTTCGATTTACGTCAACGGCGTACTGGTAAGCAACCCTGATCCGGTGACGGCCGGCACGCTCGCCGACTGGGACAACACTTTCGCCTTCGTACTCGGTAACGAAGTATCCAGCGATCGACTTTGGCAGGGCACGCTGCGGCTTGTAGCTGTGCACAATCGTGTGCTGACGCCGCAGCAGATCACGCAGAACTTCGATGTGGGTGTTGGCGAGAAGTTTTTCCTGCTCTTTAGCATCACGGACGTCATCAATGTTCCGGACGCGTACGTCCTTTTCGAGGTCGCGCAGTTTGACTCCTACGGCTACCTCTTTAGCGAGCCGCACTTCATCACCCTGACACCGTCCTCGGTTTCGGGAATTCCGATGGAAGGTCTCCGCGTTGGCATCAACGGTGCCGAGGCACCGATTGGCCAGGCGTACGGCAACATGGCGGTTACGCTCGAGTCATCGCAGTTTGGCGAACTCGGACAACCACTGTCACCGCTAGGCGCAGTTCTGCCGCTTGAAAAAGGCCCGGAGGCTGATGAGTTCTTCCTGACCTTCGATCGGCTGGGAGACCAGACGTTCGTTCGGCTCGAGGATCCGCCGCTCGTCATCGTAGAGTCCGATCTGCCTGCCGCTGAGCGCATCGGCGTTCGTACCTTCGACGAAATCAACGCGACGATGGCGACGGTAACGGGTGTTGATCCGGAAACGCCGGCGGTCGATATGACCTTCCAGAACCTGCGTCAGTCATTGCCGACGATTGAGAATCCGGCTGCGTTCCTGTCATCGCACCAGGTGGCCATCGCACAGCTCGCAATCGAGTATTGCAATGCGCTGGTCGACGGCCCGGGCGCTGGCACCTTCTTCGGCGGCTTCGACTTCAGTCAGTCTCCGGCGGCGGCCTACTCGGGTGCAGCTCGAAATCAGGTCATTGACCCGATCATCAACAACTTCGTGGGCGTCGGTGTGGCGGAACAGCCAGCCTTCGCGACGGTCCGTGACGAGCTTGGCTATGCGTCGACCAACGGCGTGCGGCCGGACAATCTGATCGACCGGCTGATCAACAGCCCGGATAACCCGAACACTGCGGCTATCGCCAAAGGCGTGTGCGCGTCGGTATTGGGCAGCGCAGCAATGCTGGTTCAGTAAGCAACAGACTCAAGGATACGAGGCAAGATCTATGGCTAAGAAACGCACTGTTCGGGACTACGATGCTCCGCAGATGCACCCGGACCACAAGCGCCCGGTGACCCGTCGGGATTTCCTCTCCCAGGGATTTATCTCCGGCGGCGCGATGGCTGTTGGTGGCGGTGTACTGAGTCTGTTCTCAAGCCCGCGTGAAGCGCTGGCGACGCTGTCGGGTGACCTGACGCCGCTGCTGGCGAATCCCTGCAACATCGCAACGGACGGCGCCGGCAAGATACCGTTCATCGCATTCGATCTGGCCGGTGGCGCCAACATGGCGAACTCCAACGTGCTGATCGGCGGCGAAGGCGGCCAGATGGACTTCATTGGCACACAGGGCTACGAGAAGTGCGGCCTGCCTGGCGACATGGTTCCGAGTCTGAACGATCCGATCTCGGGCTTGCCGTACGCGAACACGGACTTCGGCCTGGCGTTCCACCTCGACAGCGCGTTTCGGCGCGGCATGCTGGCTAGCATGACCCCGGGTGTCGAAGCGAATCTGAACGGCGCCGTCATCCCGGCACGTTCGGACAATGACACCGGCAACAACCCGCACAACCCGCTCTACGGCATTGCGACCGCCGGTGCGAACGGTTCCATCCTCACGCTCGCCGGCACCGAGAACTCGATGTCCGGCGGCAACTCCATGATTCCGGCGATGATGGCGGATCCGGAGCTGCAGCCGACCAAGGTTGATCGACCCAGCGATGTAACCAGTCTGGTCGATACCGGTCAGCTCGTCGGCATTCTCGGCCCGCAGGACGCGACCGCCGTCATGGAGTCGATCTATCGACTAACGGATCAGAAGATGCAGGTCATTACGGCCGATGCCGTCATCAAGGACATGATGGCGTGCGGCTACCTGAAGGCTGCAGACATTGCCGATCGGTTCGGCGCGACGCCGCTCGATCCGGCACTTGACCCGCTGATCGTCGACCAGCCTGGCTTTGCACCCGGCATCTTCCGTGCCGACGAGTTCAGCGGCAACAGCCGAGACGCGCGCGAATTCCAGAAGACTGCCTCGGTAATGAAGCTGGTCATGAACGGCTTCGCGGGAGCCGCAGTCATCGAGATGGGCGGCTATGATTATCACGGCGGCGCGCGTGCCGAGGGCGAAGTGAAGGACTTCCGCGCCGGCCGCTGTATGGGCGCCTGTATCGAGTACGCGGCGCGCATCGGCGTGCCACTGATGATGTACGTCTTCAGTGACGGGTCGCTGTCATCGAACGGAGCGATCGATAACTCTCAGGACGGCCGCGGAAAAGGCGAGTGGGTATCCGATAACTCCTCCACCGCTGCCTCGTTCTTCATGGTTTACGACCCCTACGGGCGCCCGAACCTCATGGGCGGGACACCGGAGATCCAGGCCCAGCATCAGCAAATCGGACACTTTGATATGGGTGCTTCGGTCGTGAGAGGCGCGACACCGGCGGCGAACAACGTGAACCTTCTGGTTAACACGGTGCTCATGAATTACATGGCACTGCACGGCGAACAGGCCCAGTTCGAGAACCTGTTCCCGAACCACGGCCTTGGCAGCGTCGCCCAGCGCGATCGACTGACGGCCTTCCAGCCGCTTGCAGGTGTCTCGGCCGGCACGATCAGACCGCCGATGCCCTTCACGCCGTAGGTTCTTCGAACGCGAGAGCGCATTGCGGCCGCAGCTCCCTGACGCGCCGCTCAAATTGGCCAGCCCGGCGATCTCCCGGCTGGCCTTTTTTTTGCGTTAAACACCGCTTCGCCGCACCGTCTGACCGGCGATGACGGCTGGTTGGCCGTCTAGAATCAGGCCGCTTTTAGTGTTCTGATTCAGCGATTTATCGATCATCAGGCTTTCCTCAGCCAACCATCATCGTTCCCTCAATTCCCACGGGCGTTGTTCTCATAGCTTTACTCCCGGTCGCCAGATCAGGCGGCCCGCGAACCGGGGAGACAGCCATGAGCAAAACCAAGACCCACATTCAGATCATCGTCCTTCTTATGGCAGGGCTCACGCTTTCGGGCTGCACCAGCATGCGCGCCATTGAGTCAAACACCAGCGTCGCCGAAGAGATATCGGTAGGGGAACACCTGGTCGTCTACGAAAATTCGGGACGGGTGGTCGATATGACGGTTCGCGTGATCGATACGGACCGGCTGGGCGGAACTCTGGGAACCGAAGGCGGAGCACCGGTCGAAGTCCTCCTTGCCGATATTGAGAAAATCGACGTCGAGAGAATCGACGGCGCCAAGACGACACTCGCCGTGGTCGGCGTAACCGTGGTCGCTGTACCGGTCGTTTTCCTTGCCGCCTTCACCGGCGCGCTTGCCGGCTACTGAGAAACCCGCCGCCCACGCCCATCGGAGAAGTATCGTGAATCCAATGATGGTCACGCTGGTTAGCGTCATCCTCGCGCTCGGCGCCTGCACGACGACGCGCCCGGTCGATGTCACGAACGATCTGTCAGTTCAGCTTCGACCCGGCGATCACCTCGTCGTCTATGAGCGCACCGGCCGCAAACTCGATATTGCATTGAAGGACATATCGACGGACCGACTGACGGGTGTGCTTCGACACGACGATAACCGTGCCGTCGAAGTGCGCTTTACGGACATCGTGAAGATCGAAGTCAGGGAGGTCGATCGCGCGAAGACGGCCGGCGTCGTAATCGGAACGATTCTGGGCGCAGCGCTGATTATCGGACTGAACGAAATGCCGCCACCTGGATTCATTCTGTAAACCGTCATCATCGATCACATCGAAGCAACCGCCATGAACCTCCCAAAGCTGACGTTACCGCTCCTGTTGTTCACTCTTACCGCTTGCTCGACCATGACAAACCTACGGGTCGAGGAATGCTCGCTGTCCCGGCAGCTCGAAACCGGCGATCGAATCGTCGTTCAGAC
>CAZMEA010000237.1:0-4213 GCA_964565135.1 uncultured Woeseiaceae bacterium | reverse complement strand
AGCGCCCGATCGCAACAGACTCCCACGAAGCTGTCCGCTATCACCATCGCGGCTGCGTACCGCGATCTGGTGGATAACATGGAGAACTTGGCGAAACACCCCCATGCCAAGCCCACAGACGTATCGTCGATTCGAGACAACCTGAGGGCGCTGCTGGGCGAGATCCGGCTCGTGCCGAAGAACGGCGTCCTCTGGGCATACCCGGCCGAGAATGCAAAAGGCCTCACCGAAGTGAGGCCCTTGCATATAAGCGTGGTAGCGGGGGCAGGATTCGAACCTGCGACCTTCGGGTTATGAGCCCGACGAGCTGCCAGACTGCTCCACCCCGCATCAGCAGACGGGGGATGATATAGGAACGCTGCCCAGGAAAACAAGGCCGGTTGCTACCGCTTATGTAGTACCTAGGCGAGGATCGCGACGCAAAGTCCGAGCAGCCAGCCTGGAACGATACCGAGTGCCAGAACCGCCAGCCCGTTCGCGCTCAACACCGCGCGAGTATCCAGTTCGGCCTGAAGGACCGACTGGTCTTCCGGCTGCTCGAAATACATGTACCAGACGACCCGGAGGTAGTAGTACGCACCCACGACGGACGCCAGCACCATGATGACGGCAATCTCCGCAAACCCGGCTTCGAGCACAGCGTTGATCACGTTCAGCTTGGCAAAGAAGCCTACCCACGGGGGCACGCCTGCCATTCCGAACATGAAGAACAGCATCATGAGCGCAAACCATGGGCTGCGCTGATTAAGACCCTTGAAGTCGCTCAACAGCTCGGCCTCATAGCCTTCCCGGCTCAGCAAGATGACCATACCGAACGCACCCGCCGACATGATCACATAGGTCAGCGCGTAGAAAAGCGCAGCCGCATTGCCCTCGCCCGATCCGGCAAACACAGCGAGCAATATGAACCCTACATGGGCGATGGCCGAGTAGCCGAGCATGCGTTTGATGTTGGTCTGTGCGATCGCGACGATGTTGCCGATCAGAAGCGACAATACGGCCACGACCATGATCATGCCCTGCCAGACTTCGTGGATGGACCCCAGACCGTCCACCAGGATGCGCAGAATCAACGCCAGCGCCGCCAGTTTCGGCGCCGATGCGATGTACAGGGTAACGGGCGTGCGTGCGCCCTGGTACACGTCCGGCAGCCACATATGGAACGGCACTGCCCCAAACTTGAAGGCGATGCCGACAATCATGAACGCGATACCGAACCACAGGGGTATGCCTGAGAGTGAGGGATCGGCTGCAAGCGTTGCTGACATCTCATCGAACTGCAGGGTGCCGGTCACACCGTAAACCCAGGAAATGCCATACAGGAGTGCGCCCGACGCAATAGCGCCGAGAACAAAGTACTTCATGGCCGACTCGGCGGCCTTAGAGGAGTTACGTTCGTACGCCACCAAAGCGTATTGCGACAGCGCGAGCGTCTCGAGGCCCAGGTACATGGTCAGGAGACTGTTGGCCGACATCATGATCATCATGCCAAGCAGGCCAAAGAGCCCGAGGGTGAAAAATTCACCACGCAAGAGACCGTTCTGACGCAGATTGTCTCTCGCGTAGAGGAAACCAACGGCAACCAGCGCGACCGAAAACAGTTTCAGGATCTGCGAAAGCGGGTCGCTGACATAGGCACCGCTGAACGTGACGGTGCGTACGTCCGGCGCAGTCGCAAACAGCGACCAGGCAGTCACTACCAGAGAGGCAATCGCCAGCCAGAAGGTCGTGACTTTCTTTTCGTCTTCGACGAACAGGTCGACGACAAGCACCCCACAAATCAGCGCCAGAAGCACGATCTCGGGGGTGGCGGGCATGAAGTCGATACTCATTACTGCTTACCTCAGTGCCGCCAGCTTGGTGCCGCTGACCTGCTCGACGAGCTGTTCAACCGACGCAGCCATCATGTCTACGACGGGAGCGGGCCAGATACCCATGAGAATGACTGCCACAGCGAGAATTCCGAGTACCGCAAACTCACGCGTATTCAGATCCTGTAGCTCTTCGACGTTCTTGTTGGCGACTTCGCCGTACATCACCCGTTTGACCATCCACAGCGTGTACGCCGCACCGAGAATCAGGGTCGTTGCCGCGACGAACGCGAACCAGAAACTGGCCTTGAAGCTCGCGATAATCACCATGAACTCACCCACGAAGCCGGATGTGCCAGGCAAGCCTGCGTTCGCCATGGCGAATAGCACCATGAAGCCTGCAAACACCGGCATCGTATTGGCGACGCCGCCGTAGTCGGCAATCTGCCGGCTATGCACTCTGTCATACAGAACGCCTACGCAAAGGAACATGGCTCCCGATACCAGACCGTGCGAGATCATCTGGATCATGCCCCCAGTCAGACCGAGCGCGGCACCGGTATCAACCGTGATGTACCAGAGAATGAAGAAACCCAGAGTGACGAAGCCCATGTGCGCAATCGACGAATACGCAATCAGCTTCTTCATATCCTTCTGCATCAACGCGACCAGACCGATGTACGCGACGGCGATTAGCGACAGCGCGATCATCATGCCGGCAAAGTACTGGCTGCCATCGGGCACCATCGGCATGGAGAGCCGGATGAAGCCGTAACCACCCATCTTCAGCATGATCGCGGCCAGGATGACGGAACCGCCTGTCGGCGCCTCGACGTGAGCATCGGGTAGCCAGGTGTGCACCGGCCACATCGGCACCTTCACCGCAAAGGCGAGCAGGAAGGCGACAAAGATGTATTTCTGTTCCGTCAGCGAGAGCGGCAGAGTATTGAACGCCTCGAAGCTGTAGCTGCCGGCCTTCGTATACATATAGATGAACGCGACGAGCATCAGCACGGAGCCGAGGAACGTGTACAGGAAGAACTTCAGCGTCGCGTAAATACGCCGCTGGCCACCCCATACCCCGATGATCAGGAACATCGGCACCAGCATCGCTTCCCAGAACACGTAAAACAGCAACGCATCCAGTGCGGCGAACACGCCAATCATCAGCCCTTCCAGGATCAGGAAGGCGGCAAAATACTGCGCAGGACGAACCTTGATGTTGTCCCAGCCGGCGACCACAACAAGCGGTGTGATGAAGGTGGTCAGCAGGATCAATGGCGCGCTGATGCCGTCGACGCCAAGATAGTAGTCAGAATTGAGCGACTCGATCCAGGTGCTTCGCTCGACAAACTGCATGGCGGCCGTCGCCGTATCGAAACCAGCGTACAACGGCACGCTGAGCAACAAGGCCAACACCGACACCCCAAGCGCCACGAGACGCATTGTGCCCGCGCGGCCGGAAGCGGCGTCACCCTCGTCGCCGATCGCAAGAACGGCGATTCCGCCGAGGATGGGCAGCCAGATGAGAATGGAGAGCAAACTAGACATCTACTGCACCCACAACAGCCAGCCGAGGAACAAGGTCAGCGCAATGATCATGGCAAACGCGTAGTGATACAGATAACCGGTCTGCAGGTGTCGCAGCGCACCCGAGAGTCGACCGACGGTCCGTGCCGTGCCGTTCACCATGACGCCGTCGATGATCATTTCGTCGCCCTTGTTCCACAGGAACTGGCCAAGGCGTCGACCGCCGCCGGCAAATCCCTTGATCCAGAGATCATCAAAGTAGTATTTGCGTTCGAGCAAGGCGTACAGGCCGGACGTTCTTTCTGCAATTTTCGCGGGAATGTCCGGACGCTTCATGTACAGGAACCACGCAGCGAATACGCCGCCCAGCGCCAGCCACAGGACGGGGGTGACAATCGAGTGCGTCACGAGCCCCATCGGGCCGTGCCAGTCGGCGCCGAGGTGCGCGAGCACGTCGCGGGCCTCGCTGACGACTATCGCCGAACCGAAATAGCCCCCGAAGAGCACCGAATCGACCGTCAGCCAGCCGATGATCGCTGACGGAACAGCCAGCAGGATCAGGGGAACCGTGACAACCGCTGGCGTTTCGTGCAGGTGAGACCGTGTCTCCTCGTCCATGCGCTCTTTTCCGTGGAAGACCAGGAAGAACATGCGGAACGAATAGAGCGCCGTCACGAAAACACCGAGCAGCACGCTCAGGTAACCGATCCAGTAGACCGTGGAATCCGTCTCCAGCCAGTGAGACTCGTGCACCGCCTCGATCAGCAGGTCCTTGGAAAAGAATCCGGCACTGCCCGGAAAGCCAATCAGCGCAAGTGAGCCGATCAGCGAGGTCCAATAGGTGATCGGCATGTACTTCTTGAGGCCGCCCA
>CAZMEA010000236.1:0-4215 GCA_964565135.1 uncultured Woeseiaceae bacterium | reverse complement strand
ACGCCTGATAGCCTGCCTTGTTGAGGCGCTGCAGGACTTTCAGTGCGTTCTTGGAGATGTTGGCCCGGGAGATGGTGTGCTCTGACCGGGCAATAATTCGGGGGGCGTCGGGGTCTTGTGACCCGTTGTTTTTCAAAGGCGTTCCGCTTGAGGAATGGTTTAGCGGCCGTATAATAACAGCCCCTCGCGATCAGGCCAGACGGTCGCATCGCTCCGCTCCCTTCGTCTAGCGGTCCAGGACGCCGCCCTCTCACGGCGGAAACAGGGGTTCGATTCCCCTAGGGAGTGCCAAACCAATGAAAACGCCCACCTTTGCGTGGGCGTTTTTATTGGGTTGGTACGCCCTTTGGCGGATCGGTTCACTTGGGTTCGACAAACTCGCGCAAGCGAGTTTGGACGCCGCAGGCGCCCCGCTCGGGGCGAGAATCGGCCCTAGCCGATTCGCACCGAGCCGAGCGCAGCTCGGCGACAGACGCCGGACCGGCGAGGTAGCCTAGCTACCGGTCAATCATTCCCCTAGGGAGTGCCAAACCCATGAAAACGCCCACCTCTGCGTGGGCGTTTTTTTTGGGTTGGTATGCCCTTTGGCGGATCGGTTCACCCCGCGCCGACCAAGCCCCCTTGACGCCAGGGTTACCGGCCTGTGAATACCGCATCTCCGGTATTCGCTTTCATTCGAAGGCCCCCATATCTCATTGAAATCCGGGAGAAACCATCCCTTACTTAAGGAGGATTTCAATTTGAACAGACTCGCACCTGTAACCGCCGTTTTCGCACTGCTGGCAATCGCCAGCCTGGCCTATCTCGCAGCGTACACCGTCCAAAGTGGCAACGTTGCTGTCGAACGCACTCTCGGTAAGGTGAATCACACCGAGCAGCTGCAGGGCCTGAACTTCAAGGCACCGCTGCTGACATCGCGGCAGGAATTCAGCGCCAAGGAAATCGCTATCGACATCGACGACCTGAAGCCGAAAGCTGCCGACAACCTGTCACTGCGTGATCTCGACGTGTCGGTCTACTATCGAGTGCCGCCGGAGCGCGTCTCGGAACTCTACGTCAAGTACGCGGCTTCCGCCGTCCGCGGTCAGGACGGCGTCTGGCTCCCGGCCTACGGCCTGGTCGTCCGTGAGGCTCGAGCCGCGATCTACGAGAAAGTGTCCGAGATCGATAGTCTGCAGCTGCACAAGCAGCGCGAGTTACTGCAGAACGAAGTCCTGACTGAGTTACAGGGGCGTCTCGAAAAGTCGGACGCCGGCGATATCTATGTCACTCGCGTCGTCGTCCGTGCGCTGAACACCGACCCGAGCATCGAGGCCGCAATCCGTGACGCTGTCGAAGCCGAGAAGCGGCTCGAGGCGAAGCAGGTGCAGGTCGAAATCGCAAAGAAAGACGCGGAAATCGAAATCGAGCGCGCCAAAGGCATCGCCGAGGCGAACAGCATCATCAACCGGAGCCTGACCGCGGAGTATTTGCAACACGAGATCAACCAGGCCCTCCACGAGTTTGCCGAGAATGAAGGCAGTGTGGTTGTCATACCGGCCAACATGCAGGGCTTCGATATGATCCTCGATACCGGCTCACTGCAGCGATCGGCGGCGGCTCTGGACCAACCCGCACCCCCGATACAGTAGTCCCTGTTACCAACCCTGAAGTAGCGCGGGCTCGATCGTCATAGAGCCCGCGCGTATCGGTCCGTCGCTCCCATAGACCGAAATCATCGAATCCGCCGAAAAATAGCTGACGTTGCTCGAGGTGCCCCACGGCATGTGCGCCACAACTGCACTGCGAACCTCGTACCACGTCGATGCGACAACGCGTGCCTGCTCCAGTGACAGGGGGGCGCCTGCAGGATCGGCGAATGGGAAACACTGATCGATATCCGCAAGCGAGCAGACCGGAGCCGAATCAGCAACGTGCCAGCGTACCGGCAAGCCGAACTGCGACATTGCCGCTGAAAATCCGTAGCTCACACTCACCGCGGTGTCATCGCAAATCTGCAATCGATAGAAGTCGTCGATGCGCGGCGAGCGCGGGCGAGCATCCGCGCCCAGATGTTCTTCCAGACGGCGAAACGTATGTCGCCGCGTCAGCTCCCCAAGAATTGTGCAGTCGACGCCCTGAGCCCCCTGGCCGTAGCTGACATTGACTGCCCCACCTAGCAACAACACCACCGCAACAAAACTCCATCGCCGCATCTTCAGACCCTCCCTGTTCAGCGAGCCCGAGCGAAGGATTGCGCCGGGCAACGGTGGGAAGAATCGCCCGTCCAGTAGAGCCCGGGAAGTGATGAATCAGAGTGGATTGCGGGGTTTTAGCCTATCCGAGGAGCGACAGCGCCGCACCACCAAGACCGCCCAGTGCGAGGGCGGCCAAAGCGATCGCACCAATGGCGAAGCCCGTGCTACGAGAGCGGGGATCCCGATTGTAGGCATTCCGGTAGAGCTGCCGTCCGACGAGGTAGAGGACGCCGAGCCCGGCCGCTATGAGCCCGTCGACGTAAAAGGCAAAGACCCACAACACCGGCAGCACGAGCACCAGCTGTTCGGTTGAGTTCTGATGCACTCGATAGGCACGTTCGAAGCCCGGGTCGCCACTGCATGCCGGTGCCGAGACGCCGTACTTCTGCCGCGCCTTGCCAACCTCAAATCCAAACCAGAACGTTTGCAACACGATAAGTACGGTGACGATTGCCGCAGCTTCCATTGGACTTTCCCCTCAACTTGTCGGCTTCTGGTCATCTTGCGCGACGCTCAGCCATTGTAGATAGTTACCCCAGCCCGGGACTGGCACGCAACGATAATGACAAACGCCGCTGCCGGTCAAAATCCGGCACCCATTCTGCAGCGATGGCTCGACGTTCGCCGGGAGGAAGTGCCAGCGGTCGCGTGGTCATTCGCCTATTTTTTCGCGCTTCTCGCCGGGTACTACATGCTGCGTTCGGTTCGCGAAACCATGGCGATCGTCAGTGGTGTGCAGAACATTCCCTGGCTTTTCACCGGAACATTCGTCGTGACGTTGCTCGCGACACCGGTGTTCGGATGGCTGACCTCCCGGTTTCCCCGTCGCGCGTTTCTGCCATGGGTCTACTACTTCTTCATTGCCAACATCGCACTGTTCTATCTGGCCTTTACCGGACTTCCGGACGACTCCCCCGCCCTCATCTGGGTCGCTCGTGGATTCTTTGTCTGGCTCAGCGTTTTCAATCTGTTCGTCGTATCTGTCTTCTGGTCATTCATGGCGGACATCTATCGGAAGGAACAAAGCCGGCGCTTGTTTGGCGTAATCTCGGCGGGCGGGAGTGCCGGGGCGTTTCTGGGCCCTCTTCTCACCGCGAAGATTGTCGTCGTGATCGGCTTCGAGAACCTGTTGCCCATTACGGCGAGCCTGCTTGCCTTCGCCGTGTACTGCGTTTACCGGCTACGCCGGTGGGCACGCACGGCAACGGGCGAGGGTTCACCCCAGGCAGACTCATCGAAGGGCCTTGGCGGCAGCGCACTGGCGGGAGTCCGCTTCACGTTCACCTCGCCCTATTTTGGCGCCATCGCCGGCGGCCTGCTGATTACCAATTTCCTCGGCGGCGCCACGTACTTTTATATGGCCGATCTGGTCAGTCAGACGTTTCCGGATACGAATCGACAAACACAGATTTTTGCGACTCTGGATGCGGTCACAAACCTGCTGTCATTCCTTGGCCAGTTCCTGATCGTCCGGCTATCGGTCAAGAAACTCGGCGTCGGCTGGACGCTATCCGTGCTGCCCATCGTGTCGATCATCGGGTTCAGCCTGCTCGCCTTCAGTCCCGTCTTCGTGATCCTTGCAACGCTGCAGGTCATCCGGCGTTCGGTCGGTTTCGGACTGACAAAGCCCACCAACGACATGCTGTACGCAGTGGTCACCCCCGAAGAGAAATACAAAGCGAAGAACTTTATCGACACGGCGGTGTATCGTGCATCGGATCTGGTGACGGCCTGGAGCGTGCGGTTCCTCGGGGGCGTAATCGGGCTACCCGGCATCGCCATGATCTGCGTGCCCCTTGCATTATTCTGGACTACCCTCACCTTCTGGATCGGCCGACAATACGAGCGGAAAGACCAGGCCGATGTCGACGCGCAAGCGTCATGAGTCTCTCGATCGGCTGTAACGTCTGACGGACAACCCCTTATGGAAGAAGCAAGCCTGTTGCGCCGACTCGGCGCAATGATCTACGACGCACTG
>CAZMEA010000235.1:0-4258 GCA_964565135.1 uncultured Woeseiaceae bacterium | reverse complement strand
CGATCTCGCCGTTTCCGGGGGCGGCAACGGGATCCGGTGGTGAGATTCGCGATGAGGGTGCGACCGGACTTGGGGCCACGCCTAAAGCAGGCCTGACCGGATTTTCGGTGTCCCACCTGCGCATACCTGATTTCCCGCAGCCCTGGGAGCAGCCGTTCGGGCATCCGGACCGGATGGCGTCGCCGCTGGAGATCATGCTCGATGGACCGATCGGCGGTGCGGCGTTCAACAACGAGTTCGGTCGCCCGAACCTGCTGGGTTATTTCCGCAGCTACGAAACCGCAGTGCCAGGGCTGCCGACTGGCGAAATCCGCGGCTATCACAAGCCGATCATGATCGCGGGCGGCGTCGGCAATGTTCGCGCTGAGCACGCGCTGAAGCAGGACGTGCCTGCCGGGGCGGCAATTGTTGTGATCGGCGGTCCCGCGATGCTGATCGGTCTGGGCGGCGGTGCCGCGTCGAGCCTGGCCAGCGGGTCGTCGAGCGAAGACCTCGATTTCGCCTCTGTGCAGCGTGGCAATCCTGAAATGCAGCGTCGTGCTCAGGAGGTTATCGATCACTGCTGGGCGATGGGCGACGACAACCCGATTCTGCTGATCCACGACGTCGGCGCAGGTGGGCTGTCGAACGCCGTGCCGGAAGCGGTCGATCACAGCAAGCTTGGCGCGCGTATCGAGCTGCGCGATGTGCCCAACGCTGAACCCGGGCTGTCGCCCATGGCGATCTGGTGCAACGAGGCGCAGGAACGCTACGTGCTGATTGTTGCGGCGGACCGCGTTGCCGAATTCCAGAAAATTTGTGCGCGTGAACGCTGCCCGGAGGCCGTGATTGGTCACCTGACGGATGACGAACAGCTTGTCGTCAGCGATCGCGACTTCGACAACGAGGCTGTCGATATTCCCATGCAGCTGCTGCTGGGCAATGCTCCCACCATGCTGCGGGACGTGCAGACCCTCGAGCGCCCACAGCCCGATCTCGACCTCGACGGCATCCATCTGGACGAAGCGGTATTCCGGGTGCTGCGCTTCCCGGCTGTCGCCGCAAAGTCGTTCCTCATACATATCGGTGATCGCACTGTCGGCGGACTCAGCGTTCGCGATCAGCTCGTCGGCCCCTGGCAGGTGCCGGTGAGTGACGTTGCGATTACCTCGAGCAGTTTTGAGGGACAGGCCGGCGAAGCCATGGCCATGGGCGAACGCACGCCGCTCGCGTCGACGAACGCGCCCGCGTCCGGACGCATGGCGGTGGGCGAGGCCGTGACCAATATTGCCGCGGCCTCGATCGGCAGTCTCGACAAGATTCGTCTCTCGGCAAACTGGATGGCGGCCGCCGGGCATCCTGGCGAGGACGCGAATCTGTTCAACACCGTTCGCGCGGTCGGACATGAACTGTGCCGCGAGCTTGGTATTGCCATTCCGGTTGGCAAGGACTCGCTGTCGATGCGTGCGCACTGGGCCGATGACGAGGGGCAGTATGACGTTGTTGCGCCCGTGTCCCTGATCGTCTCTGCATTCGCGCCGGTCACGGACGTGCGCCGACACCTGACGCCGCAGCTTCAGCGAATCGACGGGCCCAGCCAGCTTCTGCTGGTGGACCTGGCAGAGGGCGCATGTCGCCTTGGCGGTTCGTGCCTGGCGCAGTCCTACAACCTGGCCGGCGGGCGCGAACCCGATCTGGATGATCCTGCAAGGCTGGCCGGTTTCTTCGCCGCAATCCAGACGCTGCTGGCCGAGGGCCGGTTGCTCGCCTATCACGATCGATCAGATGGCGGTCTTCTCGCCGCAGTCGCAGAGATGATGTTCGCAGGCCGGCTCGGCGTGTCACTTACGGTTGCAGGTTCCGACAGCGACGTGCTCGCGCAGCTGTTCAACGAAGAGCTTGGCGCGCTACTGCAGGTCGCGGATGCCGACCTGCCGGAGGTGGAACGGGTTCTGGAACGGCACGGACTCGGCTGGGTCGAGGCCGGCAAGGTCGTCGCCGCTGACGAATTGACCGTGTACCGCGACGACGAAGTCATCCTTCGCGCTGACCGGGTCGAACTGCAGCGCGCCTGGTCTGAAACGAGCTATCGCATGCAGGCACTTCGCGATAATCCGAGAACGGCACGCGAGGAGTTCGACGCGATCCTGGACCGCGACGACCCTGGACTGAACTGTCGTTTGACTTTCGATCCGAACAACGCGCCGGCGGCGCTCTCCGGGGCCAAGCCTCGCGTCGCCGTGTTGCGCGAACAGGGTGTAAACAGTCAGTTCGAGATGGCCGCTGCGTTCATGCGGGCGGGATTTGACGCAGGCGACGTGCATATGACCGACCTGCTGGAGCGACGCGAGTCGCTGGCCGACTACCAGGTCATCGTTGCCTGCGGCGGATTCTCCTACGGTGACGTGCTGGGAGCGGGCGGGGGCTGGGCCAAATCGATTCTCTACAACCCGGTACTGCGCGATGAGTTCGCCGCGTTCTTCGAACGCCAGGACAGCCTGTCACTGGGTGTCTGCAACGGGTGTCAGATGATGTCGCACCTGAAATCCCTGATTCCCGGCGCGGAGCACTGGCCGAGGTTCCTGCGCAATCGTTCCGAGCAGTTCGAAGCACGACTCAGTCTGGTCGAGATTTCCGGTAGTCCGTCGGTATTTCTGCGCGATATGGACGGTTGTCGCATGCCGATCGCCACGTCGCACGGAGAAGGTCGGGCAACCTTTGCCAACACCGCCCAGCGCGAGCTTGCGGATGCACTGATCGCCGTCCGCTATATCGACAACCGTGGTGAGGTCGCAAAGGCCTACCCGGCCAATCCAAACGGTTCGGTAGACGGTATCTGCGGGCTGACAACCGGCGACGGCCGGTCGACGATCATCATGCCGCACCCTGAACGGGTCGCGCGAACGGTTCAGAATTCCTGGCACCCCGATGACTGGGGCGAGAACGGCCCCTGGATGCAGATGTTCTACAACGCGCGACGCGAGCTTGCCTAGCCGGTCGCCGCCATCTGCCGGACGTCATCGACCAGGCTGTTAATCCGGCTGATTCCCTCGATCAGGTAGTCCTCCGACAGCGCTGAGCTGAAGCGGAAGTGCCGGTCCAGGCCGAAGCAGTCGCCGGGCACGACCAGCGTGCTGTAGTCGGCGACCAGGCGGTCGACGAATTCGCGGGAGGGTACGGGCAGGTCGTAGCGCACGATACACATGGCCGACGCCTGTGGCGGAACGACGGTGTACACGCCTTCGCGCTTGCCGAGTTCCCGCATCAGCACGTCGAAGCCTCGATTTATCAGGCCGCGCGCACGCGCCGTCAGCTGCGGCCGAACGCTCTCGTCGAGCGCGATATCGGTCAGCACATTGCCGAGCATCGTCGCACTGATCGTCGCGTACTCGTGTCGTCGCCAGAGTGGCGCAACCAGCTCAGTCGGTGCGACAAGCCAGCCGGTACGCAGGCCGGGCAGGCCGTAGGCCTTGCTCATGCTGTTGATCGCGATCACACGCTCGTACCCGCCCCAGAACGTGGGCGTCGGCGGCGCATCTCCACGCTCCGTGCCGGCATACACCTCGTCGGCAACGATCCACGCGCCGATGCGGCTGGCGGCATCGACGATTGCGCCGCGCTCGGCTTCGCTCAGGATATGCCCGGTCGGATTGTGCGGGTTGATCACCGAAATGAGGCGCGTGCCCGTGGTCACGACCTGCGTCAGCGCATCCGTATCCAGTGACCAGCCATCAGACTCGACCAGCGGCAGCGACCGCACCTCGATACCCCGGTTGAGTGCGTTGCCCGACAGCTGGCGATAGCCGGGCTGCATGGCCACGATGGCATCGCCGGGTTCGAGCAGCGTGGATGCGACCAGGTGATTGGCTTCCGAGGCGCCCACCGTCACCAGCACGTTTTCGGCCGCAGCGTCCGGATAGAGCGCGGCAATCTTCTCACGCAGCGCCTCCCGGCCGCGGACTTCGGGGTAGTCGAGAACGACTTCCTGCAGGCTGTCGGCGTCGCGCCCGGCGAACTCGAGCAGGCGACCGAGCGTGAGCGGGTGGACGCCGCTCTCGGAGAAATTGAAGTCGACGTTCTGTTCGTTGTCGGAGAGATAGTTCTCCAGGACGAAAGGCTGAAACATGGCGGCCTCCTGAGTGGAGGCGGCAGTCTACCGCAGCCGGTCCTGTCAGGCGGAGCTTTGCTGTCCGGCGCCGTCCTGCACGAAGAAGCGCCGAACCTTGATGGCCCGGCTCAGCTTTCCGCGGCGCACGAAGCACTGGTAGAACATGTCCTT
>CAZMEA010000234.1:0-4295 GCA_964565135.1 uncultured Woeseiaceae bacterium | reverse complement strand
GACGCTACTACTCGAGAGATGATGTCGAGCAGGAAATGCGGAGGCCCGTTGTCCAATCCCTCCTGGGTCTGATTAGGCTGCGAAACACCAGCCAGGCGTTCAACGGCACATTCGACGTACTGGATTCGCCCGACACTGAGATCCGCTTGCGCCGGCAGAACGATGAAAGTTCAGCGGAACTCCGCATTGACTTCGAAACCCGTGCCTTCGAGCTAACGCATTCCGACGGCTCGGGAACGCAGCGAATCAAAACAATCGCCGAGTTCAGGACATTGTGATTCGCATCGGATTGCTGGGCGCGTCGCGCATCGCAATTGGCGCAATCATCGAGCCGATTGCGAACATTTCTGAGGTCGAATTAGTGGCGGTGGCGGCGCGGTCGGCTTCGCGGGCCCGGGACTACGCGATCCTGCACGATATTCCGCACGTCGAGCCGGACTATTCCGCTTTGCTGACGAACCCGAGTATTCAGCTTATCTACAACGGGTTGCCACCAAGCGAGCACAGGCACTGGACGATCGAGGCGTTACGGGCCGGGAAGCACGTGCTGTGCGAGAAACCCATTGCCATGAATGCGCGCGAAGCCGAGGAGATGGTCGCCGTCGCGCGTGCAAGTGGTGGCAAGCTCATCGAGGCCTTTCACTACCGATTTCACCCGCTCTTTATCCGGGTTGTGTCGCTCCTGGAGGCCGGTGCGATTGGCGATGTGGAGCGGGTGGATTGTCACTTCAATGTGCCGGTGCCGTATTCGCCGACGGAACTTCGCTATCGCAGGGACCTTGGTGGCGGTGCGATGATGGATCTTGGCTGTTATCCGGTGCACTGGGCGCGTTCCCTGACGGGAGGTCGACCAGAGGTCATCGCCGCCTCAGCGGAGTGGCATGGATCTGGTGTGGATATCGCAATGTCTGCAGAGCTCGTCTTTCCAAACGGCGTCAGGGCGTTACTCGGCTGTTCGATGTCCGAACATCTGCCGGACCGGCTGGATGCGGGTCTGAAAGTGACCGGATCGAAAGGTGTCCTGGTTGTTGAGAATCCGCTTGCGCCTCACATCGGGCATAAACTGACGCTTGATGCTGGCGGTGACTTCAGCTCCGAGACTCTCGACGGACAGTCAACGTACTACCATCAGTTAAAACATGTCGTTGATGTCATCGAGAACGATGCGGTGCCGCTGACCGGTGGATCCGATGCCATTGAGACTATGCGGGTGATCGATTCAATCTACCGCGTCGCAAGTGCTACTCGAGCACCGAAGCTGTAGAGAGTCTGGATCAGGAAAACCCGGCGCCGGTGGTCCTATATGCCTCGCGCGGTGGAGCAAATACATCCAGCACCTTCGCGCCTTCCGGGCCGGCGATGAAGCCGTGCTCCACGTTTGACGGCGTGCGCCAGAAATCGCCGGCGCCAACCGGGAATTCTTCGCCGTCCTGAATGCGTGTGCCGCTGCCTTCGAGCAGCACACCCCATTGTTCTTCGACGTGACTGTGAACGGGGCCTACGCTGCCCGGCTCGAAGCTGACCACCGAGAACATGGCCTGGTCGCCAACGAATATCTGCGTGTCGATACCCGGCGCCAGGTTTCGGGCGATGCCGGCGCTCGTATCGCCGAAATTGAAGAACGTGTCGGACTGGCTCATGACTGATGCTCCGTTGCGTGTCGGGCTGCCTTATCGCCCCAGTTCAAAGATGTCGAAGGTGGTTTCGCCCGCGAGGATGCGGGCACGAATGTCGGTTTCCCGACTGGCGACCTCGGCAACCCTCGCCAGCACGTCACCGGCGATCGCGACCGGGATGACGACAACGCCATCGTCATCGCCGACGAGGATGTCGCCGGGGTTTACGCGTACACCGCCCACGGTCACGGGAACGTTCACCTCACCCGGATCTGTTTTGGCCGTGGCTTCCGGATGGAAGCCACGACAAAACACCTGGAAGCCCAGCGCTGCGATGTCGGCGCTGTCACGGACGGTGCAATCGAATACGGCACCTGCCATGCCCTGCGCCTTGCAGCAGTCGGCGAGAAGGTCACCGTACGGTCCGTATCGTTCCGATGCCGCGCCGTCGACGACGAGCATGTCGCCGGGTTCCGCTTCGTGCACGGCCCGATGAATCGCGGCGTTTTGCCCCGGCACGATTCGGGCGGTGCGCGCCGGGCCTGCAATGCGCCTGTTCGGAATCAGCGGCTTGATCGCGGACGCGACCGGCCGAACGTCCGGATGGGCGTTGCACAGATTCCCCGTGGGGTAGTCGGCAAAGTCAGTGATGTTCATGTCTGTGTCTCTATGCTGGAGAGAAAATCCGCCATCGCGGCCCACAATGCGGGCGGGTTTGAATACATCGGGAAGTGGCCGGCGTGCTCAATCTCCACAACTTTCACACCGAGCTCCGGCAGGGTATCGAGATAGGAGAGATGCCGGTTCTGTTCGCCGTGTATGAATACCCGCGGGCACCTGAGCGAGGCCATCATGTCCATCAGCGGCGTGTTGTCCGACAGGTCCACCATGGATTCAAAGACCGGGCGTGCCGATGTGGCCCGGACCTTCAGCGGGAGCGATACGGCGTAAAGCCTCGAGGAAAATTCGGGCCTGTGACTGACACGCTCGATGAATCCATCGAGAAACGTTTCGGCATCCGGCGCCGGGTGCTCGACGATCTGCCGGGACAGAAAGCAATCCTCAGGCGCGACGTTTCCTTCGATGTCGATGAAGCTCAGCACGCGCTCCGGATACGCATGGGCCAGCATCAACGCGGTGAGTCCGCCCATCGAATGGCCGGACAGGTGAAAGCGGCTGACCCCGAGGGCGTCACAGGCGGCAATCGCTACATCTACAAGGAAGGGGATCGATAGGGAGTCCGGATTGCCGACGGTCGATGCGCCAAAGCCGGGCGCGTCGAGCAGGATCAGATCTCGGTCATCGAACGCCGTGTGAAGTGAGAGATCGGCGTAGTCTTCCTTGGTGGAGCCGAAGCCGTGCAGGCAGACGAGCGCCGGCAGCGCCCCTTCGCGTCGCAATAAGGCGATCCGCACATCGGTATCGCGAACTCGCAGGGGCAGGGTGTCGGACTGCACGGCCTTCTCTTGGGGAAACAGCGGAAAGAGCGGTATAATACCGTCGAAACATCAGAAATAAAGATCAAAAGCCGAATGATTGACGAAATCGACCGAAAAATACTGTCCATTCTTCTGTCGGATGCCTCTACCTCCAAGGCTGAGGTCGCCCGCCGCACGGGTCTGGCCGCATCGGTGATCTCCGAGCGCATTCGCCGCATGGAAGCCGCCGGCGTGATTCGCGGTTACGAAGTTCGGCTTGATGCGAAAGCGCTCGGGAAACCGCTACTCGCTTTCGTTTTCGTCACAGACGCAAAGCCCAGTCGGGGCTTCGACACCGCCGATGCTCTGTCAGGCGTGACCGGGCTGGAAGAACTGCACAAGATTGCGGGCGACGACTGCTACCTGCTGAAGGTTCGCGCCACGGACACGGACGAACTGAACAGGATCATCGAGGAAGAGATCAACCCGGTGCAGTCAGTGAACCGGGTACGCACGACCATCGTGCTGAGGTCGGTAACGGAACGCGCACCGCTGGTCGGGCACGATCTCGAGCTGTCGTAGGCGGCCGGCCGGGTACACAACAGGCTGCCGGTTGGACCGGCAGCCCGCAGCGTTACTCAGCTGAGCCGACCTGACCAACTTCTGTTCGGCTACGCTTCGATCAGAACCGCGGCTAGGAGGTAGCAGCCCGCGGTGACGGTCGAACCGATCGTGCGAACGGTGTTCCAGCGCGTCCAGACGCGGCCGTAGGTTTGCCAGAACTCTGCCGCTTCGGCGCTGGTGTGATCCATCTTGTCCAGTCGCTCATTCAGCGGAACGTTTCCGCGCATGGTGACCAGGAACACGGTGATCACGTACACCAGCGACGCCATGACGATCAGTCGCTGGGCGAGGCCGTCCATATTGAAGAATGCGTAGCCGGCGAAGGCGATGCTCGCCGGCACCAATACCAGGAACGTTGCCAGGAAGACGGATCGAAACACGGTGCGATTGAGTTGCTGCATGGATTCAATGCCGCCTGCGGGCGTCGCACGAATGAGGCCCTGCATGACGAAGTCCGAGAACGATTGAAAGACACCGGCAACCAGGGCGCTCGAGAGGCCCAGGAAGAGGCAGGCGATAACAGTCCATTCCAACAACATGTCTAATCTCCTTGAGTGCGCGGGCGACCGTGTCCGTGTTGCCGGTCGCCCGCTGTTTGCTGTCTAGGCTCCGGCGAACGCAGCGATCGCTGCGGTGT
>CAZMEA010000233.1:0-4297 GCA_964565135.1 uncultured Woeseiaceae bacterium | reverse complement strand
CCATAGAACCCTTGACTGGTACGGGGTATGTAGCTAATTTATACGCGCACCGGAACGATCAGGGATCAGTGGTACGGTGAATCCGACCCACGAGACTTTGAGATGCCAACCAAACCACCCTCCACACAAGAGCTCATCGATGACGCATTGCCGGTCGTCGCTGAACGGCTGGGTGCACTCAAGACCAACCTTGGGCGGTTTCAAACCGAGTTAAAGGCCGCCATCGACGGCCGAAACGCCCATGAGCTGCAAGCCGATCCGGTGGTGGTCTATCGGCATACCGCGGATCCACCGGTGGGGGCGGAGGATGCGGATCAAAACCGCCTGCGCCATCGTTTCACAGACTTTCGGCGCCTCGCGCGCAAAGCCGCGACCGAGGAGGCAATCGATGCCCTCACTCGCATCACATATGAGCACGATGAGGCGGTGAATCGCTCACCCATCTGCTGTGGGTTTATCGGCGTGCCGGAGCGCTTGATTCAGGAGGCCCTACGCATCAACCAGGACAAGGATCGCCTCAAGGACGCCTTCGCTCTCTTGCGCGGGCGTCAGGTGAAATACACTGAAAACGGTGAGCAGAAAAAGCGCGAAGCCACCACGCACCTGCTGCGTACCATTCAGGCCTCCGACGTCAACCTGCAGGCGGCCTATCGACATCTGCCGATCGCCGAAGAGCCGATTCGTGACCTCCACTACATGGTGATTCGCACCCGCAAAGTGACGAACGACACCGTGGCCAACATTCGCGACCTATTAAAGAAGAGTAAGCCAGGTAAGAAGGCCGTCGACGATCTGGCGCGATTAGATCAGCTGCCGGATAACGAACTGCTCGCCCGTCCGTCCGCCTACTACGATCGCCTGCGCTTGAAAGTGGTGCTCGCGCGCACTGGGCGCTCGGAAAAACGGCCCAACGCACACATCAAACTGACGCGTGAAATACCGGCCGAGCTGCCGTTGCTCTTCCCCATTTTGCCCTCATCCGTGCCGCCGGATGTGACCCCACCCACGCCATGGACAGAGCCGGCGCGACGTCCCCCCGCTCGCCTCGAGGAGATGGTGGTGCACTCGCTCAAGTACTACCGACTTAAGCCTGAGTACCGCCGAGTTCAATGACACAAACATGCGTCGCCCACCGCAGCATGCACTATGCAGTGCTACACAAGCACCCGCACCCCACCCTCAAGCACCGCGCAGGCCTGCCCTTCGAACACGCACCCCATTACGTGGCGACCTTCTGGCATTCAGCCGTCGATGAAGTGCTACCGCCACAACATCTCTATACCTGTATATCCACACAGTCTAAAGGTCACCCATCTGCCCGCATTAAACCGCCCAGTAAACACACAGACTCGGCCTCGATCGTCCATTTGCTCGTCGCGCCCGGAGTTGCAGATTCAGGGCGGTGTCGGATCATGGGTTAAGCACGGATGAACAGCCGGAGACATCACCATGCACACCCTATCGATCACGGACGCGAACACGCTGCTTGAAGGGCACGGTTTTACTGACCGCTTCAGCGAGGGGCAGCTGTCCGAGCTGCTGCAGCGCCACACGGCCAAGCGGATTCGAGACGCCATCCAGCGCTCCGCCCATGACACTGGCGCTAAACGGTTTGTGGAGAACCTCCTCACCCACGGACGCAAACCGAGTGACGAGCCAGCGCCCGACAACGCGTGCGATCACGACACGGCACCGACGCAACCCGAAGACGCCGCCGAACGCAAGATTCCGCTGACCTTTAAGGTGTACGGGGGTAAGGGCGCGCTCGAATTTCGGGCTCACCTCTCCGCGAAAAACGTGCCCACCGTGATGCTGGAAGGCGCATTGGCCAAGGGACAGCGCCGCTACGACTGGGCGAACAAACTGAGCGTGCAGGTGATGCCGCGCGAACTCCCAGCCGTCGCTGCAGTGCTGGCGGGTATGTTGGACAAGTGCGAGTTCAACAATCACGGTCCGGATAAGAACAAAGGCTATTCGCTGGCGCGCCAAGCGGGCGGCTTCTTTGTCCGCGTGTTCCAATCCGGCGAGCAACATCGCCTAATCGCCGTGCCGATGCCGCCCGAGGAGGCCTACTTCGTCAACAGCCTGGTGCTGCGTCAGCTGGCGCGAATCACGCCGGACTGCGATGGCGTCTTGGTCCTGGCGGCCATTCGCGCCTATGCCAGGGCGGTTGAAACGCACTGATTTCCCTTCTAATCGGTCAATTCTCCAAACTTCATGTAGAAAATTAGCTGTATTTGGTAGCTCGTTCTCAGGTAAGCTGATTGACCCGATATAACAGACGATTACAACGACTATCTGTTGGCCCAGACAGATGATCTCTTGGGACCAGAGAACTGGAGCTGAATGAGTCGTGTCTCGCGCACCGTGGGAGGTAAGGGATGCGGGATCAGCGCTATGACATTCTCCTGGTACACCCCAATCAGGACCAACGCGAGTACTATGAGGAGTACGCCAGTCGTTGTGGGTTTGCCCGCGTCATCGCGGTCGGTACCGCGCGCGATGCACTGGATGTCCTTGATCTCACCCCCGTTGACGCCATTGCCTGCCCGTTGCACCTCGGTGACATAGACGTCTGGCGTTTCAGCCGCATGATCCGTTCAGGCAACTATGGGTCAATCACCCTGCCCATCATCGCCTTGTGCGATACCGAGCGTAAATCCGTCCTCACCGCACTCGCCGCGGACAACCGGATTCACCTAGTTACCATGCCCGAGGACATCAACGAACTCGGTGATCGGGTCGCGGCCATCATCAACGGCCGAGTCAAACACTCCGTGCTGATCATCGAAGACGACGCCGTCGCGGCGCAGGCCTCGGCCCGTGCGCTTGAGAAAGCGTACGACGTCGAAATCTGCGCCAACGGTGACGAGGGGTTGGTCGCCTGGAAAACACGCAAACACGATCTTGTCTTACTGGATGTGATGCTACCGGGACGCTCTGGTCCAGAAATTCTGCCGTTGATCATGCAAGAGCGACCGAGCCAAGTGGTGATTGTGCTCACCGCCTACTCAACGCGCGAACGCCATGCCGAACTGATGTTCGCCGGGGCCACCGAATTCCTGGCCAAACCCTACGACATTGGGCAGCTCAATGCGTTGTGCGATCGTCTGCTGCACGATCATCAACTGGTCGCAGAACTGCATGATGCACAGACGCGAGACGCGGAAACCACACGCATTGCCAACGGTGCCCGGGTCGCGCAAATGAAGTTAGATCAGGGTCTGCCGCGTGAGGCATCCCGGCATCTAACGACCGCACTCGCGGGCGTACCGGATAAGATGTCGGATGACGACTGGGCGCGCTTGATGGCCATCTCATCACGCTGATCGCGGGATACTGATCTCGAAGCGCGTGCCTTCACCGGGCACGCTGTGTAGATCGATGGATGCACCTAATAACTCGGTCACCCGCTTAACGATCGCAAGTCCCAAGCCCGTCCCCGAGTGCACGCGCGTATCACTCATGTCCACTTGATAAAACGGGGTAAAGATCAGCGCCTGGTGCTCCTCCGGAATCCCGATGCCGGTATCCGCAACGATCAGTTCGATCGCGTTCTCGGTGACGTCGACAGACACGTGGATTTCACCGTCTTTGGTAAAACTGCAGGCGTTACTCACGAGGTTCTCAAGCACCTGTAAAAACAAGGCCGGATCCGTCCGCACCTTACCGGCGCTGCTTAACGCAACAGAGAACCGGTTGTTACCCCCGGCCGCCAGTGGCCGGGCTATGCTTGATAATGCGTCCATCAGGCGCTCAAGATTCACGTCGACCCGATTAACGTGCGTGCTGCCCGATTCAAGGGCGCGCAATTCCAAGATGCGATTGATCCGTTGCAAAAGCTCACGCGATTCCCGCTCAATGATGCGTAAGGCGCTGCGCAGGCGTTCCGCGGTTTGTTCATCCTTAATAAACGCGATCTGACTCGCGGCATCGGAAATGTAAGAGCCCATGGCATGCAGCGGTGCTTTCATTTCGTGCGTAAACATCGCCATGATCTCGGACTTCTCGCGCTCCGCCCTGAGCGACTCATCGCGCGCTTCTTCTAGATCTCTCGTGCGTTCGCGCACTTGTTTTTCCAACAGTGCGGACTGTGAGGCTTTGTACGTCATCAACGCATTGAACGTTTGCGCGATGTTCTGGGTTTCTGCAGGGCCGGCGACGACCGCGCGGATGTCGGTCTCGTCTTCCCTCGCCCGGACCATGACCGCGGCTAATTCGACCAGTGGCTCGGACAACCGTCGCACCCATGTCAAGAGCGCCGCGGCAATCAGCACGGACAAGATCACCAGTAAGG
>CAZMEA010000232.1:0-4305 GCA_964565135.1 uncultured Woeseiaceae bacterium | reverse complement strand
CCCAGCGACAGCGCCAGTAAACATAAGAAGCGTTTTGTCAGATCCATCTCGTCTCTCCATTTGTCGAAAAGGACAATCCCTTGTCCCAGCAACGCCGAACACGTCGGATGGTTGACAAGGCTTTCGGCGATCGCAGTCGATAGTTGGCATAATCGCCGCGCGATGACTGAACTCACCCGCTACAAATCAGGCGCCATCATTACCGGTGGCGGCGGTAACCCCGACGGCAAGGGCGCGAACGGCTTCCTGATGGACTGGTATCGCAGCGAGCCCCGCGGTGTCGTCGTTAAGCCGGAACGACAGATCCTCGCCGAGTACTTCACGTCGATGCTCATTCTTTCCGCGAGCTTCAAGTACAAGCCGGCGATCGGGGCGGAGAACTACCTGTACGTGATCGATGGCAACTGGTCGCTCAGCCTGATCCATCCGGATCAGTGGTCGCGGGAGCGACGCGCCGGTTTTGTTGGCACTTGCGTGCTACAGCCGGACATGACGTGGACGATCGAACCGTCGGAGAACCTGTCCGTCGACGGCCCGGTCGCCGATTCGGTAGCACGTTTCTACGACGCGTTTGCCGAATCGCTGAGCACGGATCTGACGCTGGAGGAAGTGCTGCCGTTCTACGTTGCCCGTATGCCCTACTACCAGCGCCTGTACGCAAACGCACTCAGCCGGTCTATTCGGCGAGCCGTCACGATGGGCGGTCAGCGCAGTATGCAGAGTCGCGACTGGCAGCAGGTGCTGCCACGCAGCGGTCGCCGCCTGATCGGCGCCGGTAAAGTCTCGTCCTGACCTCGATCTGGCTCTGTGTTCGAACGGACTTGCGCCGTCAGTCCGTTGCGTTCTTCGTCAAAAAGCGATCCAGCTCGTTCGCAAAGGTTTGCTTGTCTCGTTGACTGTAAGCCGCGGGTCCGCCGCCGGTGTCGACGCCGCTGGAGCGCATCGTGTCGAGAAAGTCTCGCATGTTCAGCCGGGCGCGTACGTTCTCTGACGTGTGCATCTCGCCACGAGGACTTAGGGCGCTGCCGCCTTTCTCGATCACCTCGGCCGCCAGCGGTATGTCGCTGGTGATAACAAGATCGCCCGCACTCATTCGCTTGACGATCTCGTCGTCTGCGACGTCGAAACCGCGTGGCACCTGGATCGCGTTGATGTTCTGTGCGCGGGGCGTCGACAGCGGCTGATTGGCGACCAGCGTTACTTCGACGCCGGTCCTCATAGCGGCACGGAACAAAATCTCCCGGGCAACGCCCGGACAGGCATCGGCATCAACCCAGATCTTCATTCGTCTGTGAACCGCCGAGGTGACTATTCGACAGGCTTCAGATCGATGCGCTCATGCAGCACCGACTCGATGCGGTCGCGACTGTAGAACGCCGGGAATACCTTGTCGTCGGCCCACAGCTCGAAGAGATTGTCGTACAGTGGACTATCAGGATCGCCGACCTGGCCGGGCGTATTCATACCCAGCGTGTTATCCCAATCACGCGTATCCACGAAGATGCGAAAGGAGGCACCAGTGGTTTGATTGTCGCTGCTGCCGGTATTGCCCAACGTGTAGGCGTTGCCACCCCTGGCGACTGGCCCTACGTCGAGGCGGGCGCGAACCTCATCGGTTACCGCTGTGCTGAGGGGATGACGAATGGTTGCGTGCTTGTACGCGTCTTGCCCGTAAACCCAGGACTGCATCCGCGGACCGAACTTCTCACGCAGATCGGCAATACCTTCACTCAACGCTCGCATGATGAACGCGTCGCGTCCTTTGATCGGGTCAGCCCCGAAATCGCCGTCGGGCGCAAGCAGCATATCGATCGTCGTCTTCATCCCCACGCGAAGATAATCGCGCGCAGATTCCGGCACCTTCAGGATCTCGATGTTCGCGAGCAGCCGACGCTCGAACGCAACATAGATGCCAGCGGTTACCGAGTCGCGGTCGAGTACGAAGTCCCAGTCGAGCAGCATCCTGCGCGCGGTTTCGACCACAGTATCGTCCGACCGGAGACCTCTGAAAAACGGGATCAGTGTACGGGCGGGGATCGACAGGTAATCGTTTTGCAGGTCGATCATATCGGTCATGTTGAACTTGCGACCCGACTCCAGGACCTCGCTGCCACGCGCCCACCGAAACGGATCCGTCCACGTGTAGCCGATTGCGTCGAGGTAGCGGAAGTCAGGCGGCGTGTAGTTGCTGTTCGATGTTTCGATGTAACCGCGAGCAGGGTTGTATTCGTTCGGCTTCGACTTGATCGGCAGATAACCGTCCCACTCGAATCGACCGTCGCCTGCGACCGGAACCATACCGCTGAAGTTACTGCGAATCGGCGCGATACCCACAGCCTGCCAGCCGATGTTGCCTTCCCGATCGGCCCAGATCATGTTCTCGCCGGGGATATTGCTATAGGCGCAGGCATCCCTGAACTCTTCCCAGTTTCTCGCCTGGTCCATGCGCAGTGATGCGAGATACGGCGCGCCACCGAACTCCATCCAGGCAGGACGCACCGCGTAGGCCAGGTTCTTTTCCTTGTCTTCGAAAACAACCGGCCCGTGGCGTGTGTATTTGAGCGTAACCGTAACCGGCGATGCCCCCTTGACGTCGATCGTCTCCTCGATCACCGACATCGACTCCCAACGCCGCTTGTACCGGTACTGATTCGGGTTATCCGGATTCGTTTCGTACACGTACAGATCTTCACCGTCGGTACCAAACACGGTGAGCCCCCAGGCACCGTACTCGTTGTGGCCAATCGAAATTCCCGGGATCGTCGGTTCGCCGCCGCCAATGACGTTCCAGCCGGGACCGACGAGATGTGCCCAATAACGAAGTGACGGCACAGACTGTCTGCGATGCGGATCGTTGATCATCATCGGCCAGCCATCCTGTGTCAGATCGCCGCTGACGACCCAGTTGTTGCTGCCGATGCTCTCGAGATCATTGCGCTGCAACTCGCGCTCCTCCTGGTCGACAAGCGCGGCGAGCGTCGCGAAGTCTGTATCCGACCGGCGCGCTTTGCGCTCGACGATGTCTTCAGGCTCAAAACGGATTGGCTGTCGATAAGCGTTGTACAGATACAGAATGTCGTTCTCGACGAGCGAGTCGCAGTCGACAATTGGATCTAGCGTCAGGTCCGGCTCGTGCGGGTGGTAGTACTGCACATCCTTGACGGCCTCGGCACCCATCTCACAGACGGCGCGACCGGTACGAAGTTCGAGGCCGATATTGCCGAGCAAACCCTGGTGGCGGGAAATCACGACCTCCTCTGTCCAGTGCTGCGGCTTGATGCCCAGCAGATGAAACGGCAACGGCAGTTTTTCAGGATCCTCAAGGGCCTGGTCGATGTATGCGTTCACGCCGTCGACGAAGGCGCCGATGATTGCTGGACCGCGGGGATGATAGTGATGCATTTCCTTTTGCATGTCGCCGCGAAACCTGAACAAGCGCGTGCCATGATCGCGATCGACGGCACGCGGCCCGAGAATGGCTGCGGTAGTGCCGGTCGCCTGGGCGCGCCAGATCTCGAACTGAAACAAACGGTCGCGCGCGGCACTGTAGCCCTGCGCAAAGAAGAGATCATGCTCCGTCTCAGCGTAGATATGGGAGACCCCCCATCGATCTTTCAGAATCTCCACGGGCGCATCGAGCCCCTCGAGCACGATCTCGCTCGAGCCCTGTGCCAACGAAATCTGGTAACCCGCGAGGATAACCAGCAGGACCTTGCTGACCCCGAACAAAATACGTGACCACATGAGACCTTTCCCCCAATAGCTATCGCTCCGCCGACGTCGCCAATATAGCGCAACGCAGTGCAGCGGGAGCGGCGCACAATGCGCTAACTCCTGTTGTCCGTGGCCACGCGTTTGAGGCAAAGTCCTCACGAAAATCTCGGCCGGTGGACAAGCACGAGCCTCAGCTTGCCCGGTTACGCGCCGAGCATGAATATGCAGGGCTTTCACCTAACGAGCTCGATTGCCCCGGTCGGACACTGCAATTACTTGTCGTCACCGTTCACGCGCTCAGCTACTCTCTGTCCGGTAAGGAAGAATCCCCTGTCTCAGGGACACTATTGAAAGCACAAGTCTTAAACGTCGTCGTCCGCGGACCGCGGGCATCTCATTCTTCTCTAGCCGGGAACAAAACCGGCAGCGGCGCCTGATGGCTATCTCGAATTCCGCCGATGTGACAGCGCCTGGCCAGTACGAAGCGCCGGGATGGGCGCGCGCAGTGCGTCGTGCGACAGACTATTTGTCCATCGACTGTCTCGGCGGGCCGCGCCCGTGGAAGTTCGCGTGGGTGATCAACTTCCAGAA
>CAZMEA010000231.1:0-4310 GCA_964565135.1 uncultured Woeseiaceae bacterium | reverse complement strand
ACATGTCTAAGATGAAAACCAACCGGGGCGCGGCCAAGCGCTTCCGGAAGACGGGTAAGGGCGGCTTCAAGCGAGCTCAGTCGCACCTGAACCATATCCTCACCAAGAAGACGCCCAAGCGTAAGCGCCAGCTTCGGTCGGCACAGCAGGTTGCTGAAGCCGACGTGAAGAGCGTCAAGCGCATGCTGCCGTATAGCTGAGCGAGGATAGAGTCATGGCACGAGTAAAACGAGGCGTAACCGCCAAGTCCCGTCACAAAAAAGTACTGAAGAAAGCGAAAGGCTACTACGGTGCTCGCAGCAAGCTTTTCAAGACGGCAAAGCAGGCCGTCATCAAGGCCGGCCAATATGCCTACCGTGACCGCCGACAGCGCAAGCGTCAGTTTCGCGCCCTGTGGATCACGCGAATCAACGCGGCTGCTCGCATGCATGGAATGTCTTACAGTCAGTTGATCAACGGACTCAACAAGGCTGAAATCGACGTCGACCGCAAGGTACTCGCAGACGTCGCGGTGCACGATCCGGAAGGGTTTGGCGCGATCGTTGCGCAGGCCAGAGAAGCCCTGGGCAGCAGCTGATTGCTGACAAGGCCCGATTGCCTCGCGATCGGGCCTTACTCTCATACTGGCGACCATGCACGACCTTTCTGAGCTCATTTCCCGAGCATCAGCCGAAATAGCAGAAGCGGCCGATTTGGCCGCCCTGGATGCCGCGCGCGTCACCTACCTGGGTAAAAAGGGCGAACTGACCGCCCTGATGAAGACGCTAGGCCAGCTGTCCGCTGAGGAAAGGCCGGCCGCCGGCCAGGCCATTAACGAGGCCAAGCAGGCGGTGCACGCGCAGATCGATGCGCGTCGACACGAGCTGCAGCAGGCTGCGCTCGCCAAGAAACTGGCTGCAGATGCCATCGATGTCACCCTTGATGGGCGAGGTCTTTCGCGAGGCAGTCGACATCCTGTTTCCCGGGCAATGGCGCGCATCGAGCGCATCTTTCGTGATGCAGGCTTCGGCGTACGGTCAGGGCCGGAAATCGAGGACGACTTTCACAATTTCACGGCGCTCAACATCCCGGACAATCATCCGGCGCGCGCCATGCACGACACCTTTTACTTTCCTGGCGGCAACCTGCTGCGGACGCACACGTCTCCCGTACAGATTCGCTCCATGGTGGAAGAGGGTGTACCGATTCGCATCATTGCCCCGGGCCGCGTGTATCGCTGCGACTCGGATCAGACGCACACGCCAATGTTCCATCAGGTAGAGGGTCTGGTCGTCGATCGCGGAATAAGCTTTGCTAACCTGAAAGCCGTACTTCACCAATTCGTTGAAACGTTCTTCGAGCGGGATGCGGAACTGCGTTTTCGAGCGTCCTATTTTCCGTTCACTGAGCCGTCTGCCGAAGTCGACGTGCTTTGGTCAGAAGGCAAATGGCTCGAGATTCTGGGTTGCGGCATGGTGCATCCCAACGTTCTCGAGAATACCGGCATCGATTCACGCGAGTTCACGGGCTACGCGTTCGGTATGGGCGTTGAGCGACTCGCCATGTTGCGTTACGGGGTGACCGACCTCCGCACGTTCTTTGACAACGACCTGCGCTTCCTGCGCCAGTTCGACTAGGAGCCGGGACTATGCGCTTTGCCATGTCATGGCTTAAGGACTGGGTCGATCCGGAGATGTCCGCGGAAGATCTTGGTGCACGAATCACCATGGCCGGTCTGGAAGTGGATTCCATAGAGTCCGATGGCACCGGTCTGGACGGCTTGCTGGTCGCCGAAGTCGTGGAAGCAAGGCGGCACCCTGATGCCGACCGTCTCAGCGTATGCCAGGTCAGCACCGGCGACGGTGAAGCGATTGAGGTCGTTTGCGGTGCGCCGAATGTTCGCGAAGGCCTGAAAACCGCCTTCGCCGCGCCGGGTGTGACCCTGCCCAACGGCTTGACGCTGAAGCAATCAAAGATCCGCGGCGTGGTGTCAAACGGGATGCTGTGTTCCGCTGCCGAGGTTGGCCTCGGTTCGGAGGCTGACGGCATCATGGAGCTGCCCGACGATGCGCCCGTAGGTAGTGCGTTGGCAGATTACCTCGGGCTGCCTGACGCAGTTATCGACGTCGACATTACGCCGAATCGCGGCGACTGTTTCAGCGTGCTCGGCATTGCCCGGGACGTTGCAGCACTTACCGAGCGGCCGCTCGCGGGTCCCGACATAGAAGGCCCGGCAGCGTCAACGGACACCGTATACCCGGTAGAGAGGCCTGTCCCTGAGGCGTGCCCTCGTTTCGCGCATTGTGTGGTCGAAGGTATCGATCCGGCTGCGCGCTCGCCGCTGTGGATGACCGAGCGGCTCAGGAAAAGCGGACTGCGGGCGATTCATCCGGTCGTCGACGTCACCAACTACGTCATGCTGGAACTCGGCCAGCCGCTTCACGCCTATGACATGGACCGCCTGAACGGACCGATCCGACCGCGCTTCGCGAAGAAAGGCGAAGAGGTCACGTTGCTGGACGATAGTCGGGTAACGCTCAATACCGATACGGTCGTGATTACCGATGACAGCGGTGTACTTGGACTGGCCGGCATCATGGGCGGATTGAGCACCATGGTGACCGACACGACAAGCAATGTCTTTTTCGAGGCAGCGTTCTGGCCGCAGGATGTCATGGCTGGACGTGCCCGTTCGTACGCCATGCATACGGACGCCTCCACCCGCTTCGAACGCGGCGTCGACCCGTCCGGTCAGTCCCGCGCGATCGAGCGCGCGGTTCAACTCCTGGTCAGTATCTCAGGAGGCAAGGCCGGACCGCTGGTCGACGACTGCGATAAAGCACTGCTGCCGACGCGTTCTGCCATCGAGCTTACGGCCGCCAGGCTCCGTCAGGTTCTTGGTGCAGACATCCCGGCAGAGACGGTGACCAGCATTCTTCGAGGGCTGGGGCTCGATACCGAGGAACTCGACGGCGCCTGGAACGTCACTCCGCCCAGCCATCGGTTTGACATTGCGATTGAAGACGATCTGGTCGAAGAAGTCGCCAGAATCTACGGCTACGACCGGATTCCGGAAGCCACCGCGGTCGCCCAGATGCCGCTGAAGCCGGTGACCGAGACTCGCGTCGATATGGATCGCGTCGCAGATTCTCTCGTTGCCCGTGACTATCACGAGGTGATTACTTACAGCTTCATCGACGACCAGTCCGATCTGGAGATCAGCGGAGAAAACAGCGAGCTCGTACTGAGTAACCCGATCTCCTCCGAAATGAACGTCATGCGTTCATCCCTGTGGCCGGGCATGCTCAGAGTGGCCGCGGACAACGTCGCAAGACAGCAGGACCGGGTACGGATCTTCGAGGTTGGCAAAACGTATCACGGGTCGGCCGACAAGCCCGTCGAAATTCTGCGCCTTGGCGGCCTCGTCCTTGGCGGTCGGCACCATGAGCAGTGGGGTGACCGAATTCAAGGCGTTGATTTCTTTGACCTCAAAGCGGACGTCGAAGCGATTCTCGCGATGTCCGGAGACGGCGAGCACTTCTCGTTTCATGCAGCCGATCATCCGGCGCTACAGCCTGGCCAGTGCGCAGCCGTACATCGTGGTGACCAACCCGTTGGTCTGATCGGCAAGCTGCATCCTAACGTCCAGAAATCGTTTGCTCTGAAGCGGGACGTCTTTGTCTTCGAACTCGACGTCTCTCGGGCATTCGCAGCACGCATTCCAACGGCTAAACCTGTGTCTCGCTTTCCGTACGTGCGGCGAGACGTGGCGTTTATCGTTAACGAGAGCGTAACCGGAAGGGAGCTGGTCGATGCGGTTTTCGCTGCGGCGCCAGAGGCTTTCAAGCATGTAAAAGTTTTCGACGTTTATCGGGGTGAGGGAATAGAAGCGGGGCTAAAAAGCATTGCTTTAGGCTTGATTTTGCAGGAAACATCCCGCACCCTTACTGACGAAGATGCCGACGCCGCCGTCGCTGCGGCCGTTAAAAAAATAAAGCACGACTTCGACGCAGAACTCAGAGAATAAGACTGATGGCGCTCACCAAAGCTGACATGGCTGAATCCCTGTTCAATGAGCTAGGGTTAAATAAGCGGGAAGCGCGTGAGCTGGTTGATTTATACTTTGAGGAAATGCGGGCGTCGCTCGCCGTCGGGGAACAAATCAAACTTTCCGGGTTCGGGAACTTTGATCTTCGGGATAAAAACGAACGTCCAGGTCGGAATCCGAAAACAGGCGAAGAAATTCCCATCACAGCGCGTCGCGTTGTAACGTTTAGGCCAGGACAAAAACTAAAAGCCCGAGTAGAGGCCTATGCTGGAACCGGGGAATA
>CAZMEA010000230.1:0-4319 GCA_964565135.1 uncultured Woeseiaceae bacterium | reverse complement strand
AAGAAAGTACTCATCGCTTCGGGCCTCCGCTACGACCTCGCCGTTGAGGATCCGGAGTACGTGAAGGAGCTCGTCACGCACCATGTTGGCGGCTACCTGAAGATCGCACCGGAACACACCGAGGACGGGCCGCTCGACAAGATGATGAAGCCGGGGATCGGCTCCTACGATCGCTTCAAAGAACTCTTCGAGAAGTTCTCGAAAGAAGCCGGCAAGGAGCAGTACCTGATTCCCTACTTCATTGCGGCGCACCCGGGCACGACCGACCTGGACATGGTGAACCTCGCCCTGTGGCTGAAGAAGAACGGTTTCCGCGCCGACCAGGTGCAGGCGTTCTACCCTTCGCCAATGGCCACCGCGACGGCGATGTATCACACGAAGAAGAACCCACTGCGCAAGGTCACCTACGAGAGCGACAACGTCGACTCCGTCAAGAGCCCGCAGAAGCGTCGACTGCACAAGGCACTGTTGCGTTATCACGATCCGGACAACTGGCCGATGATCAGGAAGGCGCTGGAGCGCCTCGGCCTCGAGGAACTCATCGGTTCGGGTCCGGATGCGCTGATTCCCGCGCACCAGCCTCGCGGCAAAGGCGGCCATCGCCCACCGCGCCGCAAGCATTCCAAGGCCGCGCACGAGAAGCGGATTCAACGCGGCAAAACGCTGACCCAGCACACAGGCCTCCCGCCGCGCACGCACGACTAGTAGACTTGGCCCATGGCCGGGGGCTTCGCAAAAGACGGTGCAGTTCAGGATCAGATCGATGCGTCCATTGAAGACGCCGTCGAACGCGCGCGTGGCAATCTCCCGGTCGGAAAGTCGCTAACCCACTGCGAAGAATGTGGCGACCCGATCCCCGAGGCACGGCGCACTGCGGTGCCCGGCGTCAGGCTCTGTATCAAGTGCCAATCAGAACTGGACGAACAGCAGAAGGCCTTTGCGGGCTACAACCGGCGCGGCAGCAAGGACAGCCAGCTCCGCTGATGCGTCGGGCATCCGGGCCCGCGCTCATCACGCCATCAGCGACGTCGAACCCGACCCTTTCGGATTATGTAAAGCGGAGCCGGATGCGCCTACTTGTTCCGGTATCTCCGGCCGGTGAACCACATGATCAAGCCGAACACGAACGTCGCGGCGCCGTACCAGATCAGCAGGCTGCCGTTTTCCGCGGCGTAGGCGCCGGCAACCATGGAGCCGATGCCGGTGATGCCCAGCAGGTATCCGCACGTCGTCAGGTAGCTCATACCCCGAAGACTACCGCGGCTCGCCGCTCTCGCGCCATGGTCGCGGCCAGTCGCGACTGAGAGCTACGCCCTACCTCGTTACCGGTAGTCCGTCGCATTACGGAAAGTAGGCGACCAGCGGCGGCCCGTTACATGTCACTATGGATGTATGGAGGTGACGCAGTGACACAGTTTATCGGGCGGCCTGCTCTTCGGGAACGAGGCGACTTCGGCCACACCTGCAGCCTCGAGCTGCTCAGCTTTGTCGACGATCGCGGGCGGCAACTGTTGAAATCCGGCGACCTGCGCACGTTCGCCGTGGAATATCCGGAGCACATCGATCGCTTCGACGCCGAGCTGGACGCCTACTGCTACACCCACGCAATCATTACCGTCTGTCGTCGCCCCAAGCGAACACGACCGGAATAGTCAGCCCTGGCTGAAACTTGGCGGCCGACTCGGACCCGACAGCTAGTACCCTGCGCCCCCCATCTCACCGAAGCGTGACTCGAACAGCGCGACCAACCGGTCGGCAACCTGACGCACGCCCGGCTTTCGTTTGACGTCATCCGGCAACAGCATCCAGATGTGAGTCGCGTCAGGTATGAACGCCTCACTGACCCGTTCCAGCAGCGGTTCCGGGTCACCGGCAAAACACGGGATCACCGCAAGCACCGAACCGCCACGAACGGCGTGCAGCAGATTGTCCGACTGCGAACAGCGCAGGACGACGTTCTTCACTCCCTGATTCAGCAGCCACTTCGACGTGCCGAAGTGGTTCAGCTCCTCACTCATCATCGCCCAGTCGAAGTTTTCGAAACGGCGCTCGTCAAATGCGTCCTCGCGGCCGCCGACGAGTGATCGAGCCCCGTAAACGGCATACCGGTAATGGGGAATCTTCCGAACTCGCAGGCGGCCACTCTCGGGACGCCGAGTGCGAATAGCGACGTCTGCCTCGCGGCGAGGCATGTCTGCCAATAAGACACTCGAGACGATGTCGAGCTGGCAATCGGGCGGGCCTCCCACGATCGACTGCGCGTTCGCACTGAGAAAGGTCGCAACCCACGGTCCACAGGCCACGCGAACGCTCGGCGCAGACGGGCTGCCCGTCTGCGTCCGCGCCAGCAGCTCCGCAGTGCGGTTCATGGCCTCCAGCTCCGGCAGCATCGCCAGCGCAGCTTCGGTCGGCGCTATGCCATCCGGCGTGGCCAGAACGAGCGTTTCGCCCAGCTCATCTTCGAGGAGCCGAATCTGCCGACTCACGGTTGGCTGACTCATCCCCAGCTGGCGTGCCGCCTGGGAAAAGCTGTCGGCGCCAAGTACGGCATGTAGAACGCGCAACCGCTGCCAGTTCGGGCTATTCATAAACGTTGAACCCTGATCGATTCTGTTCATTGTCATTCATTTTCTTGCAGGGTCAACATGGCAACTCCCGGCATCAATCCTTCCGGAGATACCTGATGAGCCAACGCATTGGAGTGCTGCTGCTCACGCTCAGCATCTGCCTCTCCTGCAACGCCCAACCGACGGCGTGGCAGCCCTTCGAAACGACCAGTGCAGACGGAACGCGCATCGCCTACTACGTCGCCGGCGAACTATCGCCTGGCACGTCGCCATTGCTCGTCGTGTCCGGCGGACCGGGCAGCGACCACCGCTACATGCGCGTCGGCGGCAGCTTCGAGAGGCTTGCGGAAAAACGCGCGGTGATCATGTTCGACCAGCGTGGCACGTCGCGATCCGGATCCGTCGAGGGCAAGCCTCGGCTCGATCAGTGGGCGGACGACGTCGAGGCCATTCGGTCCACGGTCGGCGCGGCAAAGCTGCACCTGCTCGGCCACTCGTTTGGCGGTATCGTCGCGATGAACTACGCGGAGCGGTACGGGGATCGGCTCGCCTCGTTGATCTTCAATAACTCGACAGCACCCTCGATCGCCGAGACCGGCAACGTCCTGCGCGAGGTGTTTCCTGACCGTATTGAGGAATGGCAATCGACGCGTGCCCGGCTCCCGTCGACCTTCAAAGCAAGCGAGATCGCGGTCTTTACGAGTTTCGAGTTCGTCGATCTCGAGCGACTCGACGTCTTCCTCGCCGCGATCGCAGAGTTCACCTACAACATCGACGTGAACAATGCGCTACGCGAGGACATGGCGGACCTGGACTATACGGAGACCCTGGCGGCGCTCTCGATCCCGGCGCTCGTGCTACACGGACGCTACGATCCGGTGATCACGCCGCTGACCGCATGGAACCTGCATCAACTCATTCCGCAGTCCGACCTTGTCATACTGCCGGCCACCGGGCACCTCCCGGCGGCCGAGGTGCCGGACGCCTATGTAAACGCGGTTGAGGGATTTCTACTCGAGGTGGACAAGCAGCCGTAAGGATAAACGCAACTCCGACTGAACTCCTGGTCGTCCAGCCGATCTGTACTGGTGAGATGGGGGAATCGTTCGACATTGTGCTGCGCACGCTCACGGTCGCTGCCGCCGTGACGCTGGCCGCCCTGCTGCTGGCTACCCGGCGTCGAAGCCCGGCCGGCGTCCCGGGCGCGCTCTTCTGCCTCGCCGTTGCCGCGTTCTTCGTCACCTCCGCCCGTGGGTCCGCAGGTTTCCTGGGTCCCTGGGTCTACCCGCTAACGGCGCTGTGCGTAACCAAGGCTGTCTGGTACTGGCTATTTGCCAGGGCGCTGTTTTCCGAGGATGCACGGCTGGATGCTCGACACGTCGTTGTCGCAGCGACTGTGGCCGTTGCCGGTGCATGGCAGCAGTTGGTGTTTCTGCCGAAGTTTCGCGCCGACCAGGCAAGCATTTGGGAAACGGCGGCGGGATTGGGTGTCGACGGCGCGCTTGCGGTGTTCGTCGTTGCCGGCCTTCTTGTCGCCTGGCGGGACATGTCCGTCGACCTCGTCGAACGGCGCAGGCGGCTGCGCCTCGCCTTCATCCTGGTGACGGGCGTTTATCTGACCGTCGCTCTCATCGTCCAGTCGTTCAATGTTCTGCTCGGATCGTCGACCCCGCTTCTGGCGACCTGGATGAATATGTCCCTGGTGATTGCCGGCAGCCTCGTTGCCGCGTGGTTCCTTCTGCAGCTTCGCGG
>CAZMEA010000229.1:0-4334 GCA_964565135.1 uncultured Woeseiaceae bacterium | reverse complement strand
TCCATCATCGGAGCGACGGAGACTTTCGGCTCGGTGAATTTAGAGTGCGCTGATTCCATTTCCCGGGGTTCGACATTCTGGCATCCACTCAATGATACTGTGAGTCGATCTTCAGTTCTTACCCACACTGTTCGGGAATCGGCATTTGCCCGAAATGAGAATGCCGACACGATCGATTAGTACAATCGCGCGCGACGGCACAGCACTACGAGCAATGGCCCACAGTAACTCTGATCATGCGCATGCGCCGTCTTATTACGCGGCGACCGCGAACTCCCGGACGACCTATCCAACGCTCGAGGGTGATGTGACCGCGGACGTCTGCATCGTTGGTGCTGGCTTTACGGGCATCTCGACGGCACTGACGCTCGCCGAGCGCGGCTATTCAGTCGCCGTCGTCGAGGCGAATCGGGTCGGCTGGGGAGCGTCCGGGCGTAATGGCGGCCAGATGATCAACGGCATTACCGGCCTGGAGACGCTGGAGAAAAAGTACGGCCGTTCAGCGTCGGAAGCGATCTGGCAGATTCGCTGGCGTGGCCATGCGCTGATACGCGAACGCGTTCAGAAGTACACCATCGACTGCGATCTGAAAGACGGTTTCGCCGAAGTCGCCGTCAAGCCCGCACAGCTTCGAGATATCGACGAGGCCTTCGAGGAGCTTGAGCAACGCCGCTTCCCTCACCGATACGAACGCTGGGACCGCGAGCAAACCCGGTCGATGTTCGGCACGGACGCGTTTCACGGCGCGTTCGTCAGCTATTATGACGGCCATCTTCATCCGCTCAATCTGTGCACGGGCGAAGCCAGGGCAGCCGACGGTCTGGGCGTTCGAATCTACGAACAATCGCCCGTTCTCGACATCCGGCACGCGAAGAAGCCGGTTGTCTGCTCGGCATCGGGGTCAGTTTCGGCGGATGCGGTCCTGATCGCCGGCAACGCATACAGCCGACTGGAGCCGAAACAGCTGTCCGGGCTGGTGTATCCCGCGGGTTCTTACATCATCGCGACGGAACCGCTGTCGCCGGATGTCGCGGAATCAATTGACCGAGAAGACCTCGCCGTCTGCGACCTCAACACGGTCGTCGACTACTTTCGCCTGTCGGCCGACAGGCGACTTCTGTACGGCGGCGCATGCAATTACTCGGGCCGTGACCCGTCAGACATCGAAGCGTACATTCGCCCGCGCATGGTCAAGACCTATCCGCAACTTGCCGATGTGCGGGTGGAGTATCAGTGGGGCGGAAAGATCGGCATCGTGCTCAATCGCGTGTTGTCCGTCGGCTGCCTCAATGGCAACGTTTATTACTGCCAGGGATACTGCGGGCACGGTGTCAGCGCATCCCATGCGATGGGTGAGGTTATGGCGGACGCGATCGGTGGCTCACTGGAACGCTACCATCTGTTTGCCAGGATGAAACATCTCCGGCTGCCGGGCAGCCGCTGGTTCGGCAACCAGGTCATCGCGCTCGGGATGCTCTATTACAAGCTTCGCGACGCGCTCTAGTCGAGGTTCGGGAACGTAAATCGCGCGTTTTCGCGGATGCCGCCGGAAGGCCAGCGTTGCGTTACGGTCTTGCGGCGCGTGTAAAACGACACGCTATCCGGTCCGTAGGCATACAGATCGCCGAACAGTGACCGCTTCCAGCCGCCGAAGCTGTGGCATGCAACGGGCACCGGCAGCGGCACATTGACACCCACCATGCCAACGCGAATGTTGTCGGTGAAATATCGGGCGGCTTCGCCATCGCGTGTGAATATGCAGGTCCCGTTGCCGTACTCGTGGTCGTTCACAAGCTGCATGGCGTGTTCCTGCGACTCGGCACGCACGAGGCACAGCACGGGGCCGAAGATCTCTTCCCGATAGATCCGCATTGCCGGGGTAACCCGGTCGAACAGGCAAGGCCCGAGCCAGTAGCCCCCTGGATGATCCTCTATCTCAAAGCCGCGGCCGTCGATAACCAGATCGGCGCCCTCTTCGACACCCAGGCCAACGTACCAGACCACCTTATCCCGATGCGCAGCGGTGATCAGTGGCCCCATATCGTTCGACGTATCCGTTCCAGGGCCAACTCGCATCGACGCGACACGGTCGCGAAATCGGTCGACGACGGCATCTGCGGTCTCGTCACCGACGCAGACCGCCACAGAGATGGCCATGCAACGCTCGCCGCATGAGCCGTAGGCCGCACCCATTAACGCGTTGACGGCGTTGTCGATGTCCGCATCGGGCATCACGACTGCGTGGTTCTTCGCGCCCCCAAGCGCCTGCACGCGTTTGCCGTTTGCCGTACCCGTTGCGTAGATGTGTTCGGCAATCGGCGTTGAGCCAACAAAGCTGATGGCCTGCACGCGCTCGTCCTGCAAGAGTGTCTCAACGGCCTCCCTGTCGCCGTTGACCACATTGAACACGCCATCCGGCAGCCCGGCCTCACTGAGGAGGCGCGCACACAGCATCGACGCTGTCGGGTCTTTTTCGGACGGCTTCAACACGAACGTATTGCCGCAGGCGATCGCCATCGGGTACATCCACATGGGCACCATCGCCGGGAAGTTGAAGGGCGTGATACCGGCCACGACACCGAGCGGCTGGTGCTCGGACCAGCTGTCGATCGCCGGGCCAACGTTCTTCGAGTGTTCGCCCTTCAGGAGTTCCGGGATGCCGCAGGCGTACTCAACGACTTCGACGCCGCGGATGAACTCGCCCATCGCGTCGTCGAGCACCTTGCCGTGTTCGTTGGTAATGGCCGCCGCGATCTCGTCGGCGTGAGACTCGAGCAGCTGCTTGAAACGGAACATGATCCGGGCCCGCTTGAGCGGTGGCGTGTCGCGCCACGCCGGAAACGCGGCTTCCGCCGCCGAAATGGCAGACAGCACTGTGCCCGAAGACGCCATCGCAACGTGTCTACTGACGTCACCGGTTGCGGGATTCATTACCGGCTGCGGTCTGTGCTCATCCGCGACCACGCGCCCGTTTATAAAGTGACCAACAACCGGCGGTGACGCTGACTGAACCTCGGCGCTCATGCCTGACTACTCCACTGTGTCGATCACATGGCGGACTCGTTCGAAAACGTGTTGCCAGTCATCGATCTTCGAATTCAGAAACGGCGAGAATGAAATGACGTCCAGCGCGTTTCGAAGAACGATCTTTTCTTCCCAGAAACAACGCTTGTGCACCTCCAGCCCGCGCGCTCCCGGCGCGCCGTCACGCGGCGCCAGCTCAATACCCCCCATCAGGCCGATGTTTCGAACGTCAATAACCTTCGGATGGTCGGAAAATGCGTGCAGGAACTCCTCGAATTGGCCTTCAAGTGCCTTGGCCTGATCGAAACTGCCTTCCTCGGCGTAAACGTCCAGCGTCGCGAGCCCGGCCGCGGCGGCAACCGGATGACCGGAATAGGTGTAGCCATGGAACAGCTCCACCATCGATTCCGGACCGTGCATAAAGGCATCGTAAACGTGTTGCTGAACGAGGACGCCACCCATGGGAATAACCCCGTTGGTCAGTCCCTTTGCGGTGGTAATGATGTCGGGTTTGACACCGAATCGCTCGGCAGCGAACGCGCTTCCAACGCGGCCGAACGCGGTGATGACCTCGTCAAAGATGAGCAGGATTCCGTGCCGATCGCAGATGTCGCGCAGCCGTTCCAGGTAACCGACCGGCGGCGGAACGATGCCGGTCGACCCGGCGACCGGCTCGACGATGACCGCGGCGATATTCATGCCGCCATGCAGCGCGCAAAGCCGCTCAAGGTCGTCTGCCAGGTGCGCACCCCACGTCGGCTGACCGCGCGAATACGCCGTATGCTCCAGGTCGATCGTCGCGCGAATGTGATCGACGCCGGGGATCAGATTCGCGCTGAATGCGACCCGATTCGGCACGATGCCGCCAACCGAGATGCCGCCAAAATTGACGCCATGGTAACCGCGCTCGCGCCCGATCAGACGCGTGCGTGTGCCCTCGCCCCGTGCCCGATGATAGGCCAGTGCAATCTTCAGCGCCGTGTCGACCGACTCGGAGCCGGAGTTGGTGAAGAAGCAGTGAGAAAAGCCGTCCGGTGCAATGTCGACAACGCGACGGGCCAGTTCGAAGGACTTGTCGTTCGATACCTGGAAGCCCAGCGCATAGTCGAGCTCTGCAACCTGCGTCTGGACGGCCTCGACAATCTTGGGGTGGCAGTGCCCGACACCGGAGGTCCACAGCCCCGAGAACATGTCATAGAGCGTTTCGCCGGTTTCCGTCGTGTAATGATGCCCTTTCGCAGCCGTGATGATTCGCGGCGCTTTCTTGAAGTCGCGATTGGCCGTGAACGGCATCCAGTACGCATCGAGAT
>CAZMEA010000228.1:0-4353 GCA_964565135.1 uncultured Woeseiaceae bacterium | reverse complement strand
CGACGTCTCGATAGGTCGCAACGGGCTAGCGACCGGCAAGCGCGTCAACGGCAGCGTCCAGACAGTCTGCTGCTCCTGCAAGCCGGTGTCTGGCCTCGACTTGCCACTCGTGATCCGTCGCCTGTACCGCGGCCTGTTCTGCAAGTGCGCTACGAGTCTCGGCTGGAGCAGGACCGCCGTAGACCGATCGAACATTGACGAAATTCTCCGGGCTGAGTGACTGCTCCAGGTCCGATGCCGTCAGCGACAGCTCGACACCGGCCGAATTCGCTGCACCCTGCAGCATTGCATGGCTGATGACACCGTCGGCACTCGTTGCCTGCCTGACACACGCTGCGACGATCGCGTGCGCCTGGCTGAACGGCAGCCCCTCTCGGCGCACGAGCGTGTCGGCCAGCTCTGTCACCGTAATGAAGTTATCGCCGGCCCTGGCCCGGAGTCGCTCGAGATTGAACTCTGCGGCGCTCAGCGTGTGCCCCAGCAATGACACTGCACGGATGGCGTCACGAGTGGCGCTGTAAATGAGAGGCTGAAGATCGTCTTCAACATCATTGATGTCACCGAACGGCGTGTTGTGAACACTGGTTAGAACGCCGAGCGTCTGCCCGAGCGCTTTGCTGGCGATTGCACGGACGTGCTCGACCGCAACCGGGTTTCTCTTCTGCGGCATGATCGATGACGACTGCACGTAACCGTCCGGCAGACGAATCACATCGAATTCCATCATCGCCATGAGCAGGAACTCCTGCGCAAACTTTCCGGTGTTGATGAGCAATGCCGACACGCCGCCGAGGAACTCGGTGAAGTAGTCGACGGATGCAATCGAGCCGTAGGCGTTGCGCGTCGGCCCGTCGAACCCGAGCAGGTCCGCAACCCGAAAACGATCTATGTCGAACCCGGTCGTCGTAATAGCGCCGGCGCCGAGCGGGCAGCGATTCATATTCTCGTACGCGCGCCGCAGGCGTTCGATGTCTCGAGAAACGTTTTCTGCCATAGCCAGCAGATAATGGGCGAGCGTTGTCGGCTGCGCCGGCTGTGTATGTGTGTACGCAGGCATCAGAGACTCGTGATGCTGCTCGGCGAGCGTCAGGAAGACGTGGCGCAACGCGATACACGCATCGATCAAGGTCAGCGCCTGGTCGCGCAGGTATAGACGATAGATCGTGACGTCGATGTCATTTCTGCTGCGCGCGGTGTGCAGGCGGCCCGCAACGTCAGGATCGCCGCAGCCCTCGGTTATCTCCCGCTGCAGGAAAAAAAAGAGGTCCTCGACACTGCCGTCGTACTCCGCATCGCGAATCTTCTGCAGGTCCAGGTCCCGGATGGCTCGAAGCAACGTCCCTGCCTCAGCACCCGAGATGATCTTCTGTTCGGCAAGCATGACCGCGTGCGCCCGATCGACGGCGATGTAGTGATCGAGAAAATACTGCCGTGCATCATCGAAACAATCGGCAAGAACGTTGTCTCTGTATCCCTGTGCGGGAAACTGCTCACTCACGTCGATTGGCCTCTGACAAACTGATGAGATTGGCGAAGATCCGATACGCGCCGGGCGTGCCGGCGGGCAGCTGTCGAAACCACGAGTACGACGTGTAGACATAGTGACCGTCGCCAATCCTGGCGTACACCATGGCTCCCCGGCTTTCGGGTTCGCCCGGATCATGAGCCTCGGTCAGTGGCAGGTAGCGCTCCTCGTCGAAGCTCGAGAAGTTGTAGTTGTTGCGCTCCTGGACCCAGCCGTCGAAGTCGGCCGCGATAATCCTGTTCGGAAAATTCCAGACGGGATGATCGGGGTTCAGCATGGTAATCGGCGCCGTCTCGTCGACGACGCGTACGTTGCCGTCCATGCTTGCCGGGAAGGGGGCGAGCCCCTGCGCTATGAAGTCGGGCTGCTGGTACTGAACGATGAGGGTACCGCCGGCCGACGCAAAATCCAGCAAGCGCTGATTGCTGGCAACGAAGGCGTCCCGTGCCTGGGACGCACGGATGCCGACAACGATCGTGTCGTAGCCGGACAGGTCGCCGTTGGTCAGCGACGCGTCATCCAGGACCTCGACCGCGACACCAAGCCGGCGAAGCCCTTCGGGCACGCGGTCACCGCTGCCCATCACGTAGCCAACACGCACCGGCGCAACGGCGACATCGATAACACCGAACCTCGTCTTCGCGGGTTCGTAGACACGATGTGTACGAATGTGTGGATAGGCGACGACGCGCATGTTCTGCCCGAACCAACGACCATCGACAAGGGCTACCCCGGACAGCGGGTAGCTCCCGGCCTGAACGTCGTCCGGCAGCGTTGCGGTGAACCGGAGTGTCGTTGCCGCCGGGCTCGGCGCCAGCGAGAAATCGATGGATCTCGGCTCCAGCGACCAGCCCTCCGGCACGTCAATGCTCGCCATGCCCGCCGTTGGCGTCCGCGCGTTGTTTCTCACCGTCAATATCATGTCGTGCGAGCGCTGGTCCGATGCGGCCGCGACGATGACGGAAGAGGCGGCTGGCTCTACGGAGATCGACGGTACGACATCCAACCGGCGTCGGAGCTCTCCGCGAACCCGATCGCGTTCACGATAAGTCACCTCGCGTTCGACGACCAACGCGGCTCCATCGATGTCGAGTGCCACGACGGCGACCAGCAAAGGCTCCCTGAAGGGTTGCCCTGCGGCGGTGTCCGCGGTGCTCCAGTCGTAGGTGAAGCCGGTCTTTGGGCGCTCGAGCCAGTACGGTTGCGTTGGCTCGGCGTCGGCCGGCGCTCGCACGGAGAATCCGTACTCTGCGCTTGCTGCCTCACGACGACGCAGGTCCTGCTCGTTTCGCAATCGGGCTGCAGACATCTCACTTGTTGACCACCCGTCCGGCGCGCGTAGCGACACACCGGTGACATCAACAGACCCGAGCGCCGGGTCGTAGACGCGGACGGCAACGTTGAGCGCCTCGCCCGGAATCAGCGTTTCCGCGTCGGATAAAGCGTCCACCGAGACTCCGGCCGCCATGACCAGGGCCGTCTCGATTTCCTGGACCTTCTCGCCAAGCAGTCTCTTCGCATCGAAGGACGCCGCAGATCGTAGTGCTGCCTGAGCGATCTGGAGCGCGTCCGTCAATGGCCGCACAAGCGCCTGGGGTTCGAGGGGTCGATACGATCCGGGCAACGTTGCGAGCACCCGCTCGAGGCGCGCGAGCTGGCGCGAAAGCGGGCGATTCGACGAAGCCTCGAAGCGGGCAATGCCCTGTATGGACACGTCGATCCCGTCAAACACGCTGACTTCCCTGTCCGGGCTGTCGACGACAGAATCGACGAGACGCAGGCGACTGTCTTGCCGACCCTTCAGCTCGAGGGACCCCATCTGCTGCGTTTTTTGCTGGCTGCGCCCGTGCATGCCGATCTCGAAGTAGCTCCGGCCGGTTGGCGGATCGAACTGGCCGGTATTGACGATGAGCAGACCTTCTCGATTGAGGCCGCGCTCTGCGACATAGAGTTTCTCGACCTGCCACGGCGGCAGCCCGGCCTCGATCTGCTCGGGGAATCGATCAGGATCTGCCGCTGCGGCCAGTGCCAACGGCGTCAGGTAACCCACAAACTGATGATGGCCGTGGCCGTCTGAGGGTGTGCCATTCCAGCGCGACACGATCACCAACGGTCGAAACCTGCGTATCGCTGCGACCATGTCGGCGAGCATGACCTCCTCGCCCCAAAGACGACCGCCCTCTTCGCGACGCTTGGAGAAACCGAAATCGTTCGCCCGTGTAAACAGCTGTTCGGCACCGTCGAATCGCCGTGCCTGCAGAAGCTCCTCGGTGCGGATGATGCCAAGCAGGTCCGCGAGCTCCGGGCCGATGATGTTTTGTCCGCCGGAACCACGGGTCAGCGACAGATATGCCGTCCGCGCGTGCTCGCCGCGCGCGTGATAGGCGACGAGCGCAGAGTCTTCGTCGTCCGGATGCGCACCGGTATGCAGCACGTTGGCCGTCGTCTGCAGCCGCTGCAGCTGTCGGGTCAACGCGCTCGCGCCGTCGTCATAGATCGGACGTACCTGTGCGTACAGTTGGTCAGCGATCATGAGGCTCATCAGCAACAGGACCTTCGATGTCATACGCATGCCGTTCATGCAGCTGCTCCTGTTGTCAGACGACTGATGACCAATCCGGCGACGACCGTAACCACGCACCCGACGACGTTGAACCAGAGAAACGCGATGTCGGTAAAGGCACTGGCAATCCAGACGGACACGATACCAAACAGCAAGCCGTAGAACGCGCCAGCGGGCCTTGCGCCCGGCACCGCGAATGCGAGCACGAAGACACCGAGCAGCGATCCGTAGAAGAACGAGCCGAAGGTATTGACGACCTCGATCA
>CAZMEA010000227.1:0-4413 GCA_964565135.1 uncultured Woeseiaceae bacterium | reverse complement strand
AATGGTGACCGCTCCCGGCGTTCCGTCGTAGTCGACGTTGGCGCGCGCCAGCACAAGGAACTTGGCCTGACGCGGACACGACTTTTGCCAGTTTTCCTTTGCCATCACCCGCTGTGCTGCGATGTGACCCGAGCCATAGGCCTCGACGTTTTCCTCATAGCCCGGGTTGGCCGCGAACTGCAGGGTCAGTTCTTCACCTTCCTTCTTGAACTGGACCCGGTACTGGAAAACGACATCCACGGCGCGGCCGTTGTAGGTTGCGGGAATGAGGCGCGCTTTGCGAGAGCCGCGCAAGATCTCGGTGATGAAGGTCTCGTCGCCCGGATTGCGCCGATAGCAGGAATGCTGGTCGAGCTTGCCGCGACCCGTCAGGATGCCAGTGCACGAGATTGCAACAGTCGTATCGCCGCGCAGTTCCGGAAACCGGATGAGTTTGCCGAGTGACTTTTCGCCATCGCCGAATCGACCTGGCGTGAACGTCGCTTCGGCCGAGGCCACACCGCTGACGAAAACTGTCAGGAGAGTGAGTACGATCGCGGCGGGTTTCATGGAAAACGTCACTAGGATTCCACCTCACAGGTCGTGCTCGACAAAAGCCAGCGAAGGCCGGAGCTCTGGTCTACCAGGAAACACTGCCGACCATCGATCACGAGCTGGAAACGAAACGGCATGCCGAGATCGCGGCCGGGCTCGATCGGGCGATCGATAGACTGGCTGCGGCTACGCTCGAGCGTGAGGAAGCTGCTGCCGGTAAGAGCGTCCTCCGCGATCGTTATCGAATTGCCGGTCGCCGATGTCAGCACCTGTTCGAGCTCCGCCTGCGATTCCGGAGTGATGCTGGTACGCACCGCGCCAATATCCGGCGCGATCCCGTTGCTGCCGCAGCCCGGCAGTACGGCAAGAATCAGCCAACGTAAGTATCGGGTGCTCACGGCAGGGTCAGCATCCGGTTCTCACGCCACGGTTCCCGCGGCAGTGAAAGGGAGTCGTCAGGGCCGAGCCGCAGGCTCGAGACCTCCGGCGGAGCATCGACGCCGCTTGGGGACGGACAGGAGCCGTTGTTGCGGTATTGCAGCGCGGCCGCCAGGCGGCGTTCGGCCGGGTCTCCGAGGGCTCTGCTGAAATCGTCTGCGACAGAGCATCCCGGTATCGAAACTCCCGAAAAGCCATTCGTGTTGGCAGGCGAGAATCCGTCCGGATAGTCGCCGAAGTTCTGGTCGTTCACACCGCGAAATTGAATGGTGAAGTAGGTCGTTCCGCAATTGTCGGTCGGATAGAAACCGTAAGGTTTTCCGCAGGTCGTCGAACCGATCTGGATGACCTCGACGTTGACGCCGCGTAACCCGTTCATGATTGATTCGGACGCGGAGCAGGTTTCCGCACCTGTGATGACGAAGACACGGGAAAGATTCAGAAACGGCAGGTTCCTGCCCGCGACCGTACCTGGCGCTATTCCGAGCGTCTGGTTGTAGAACGGAATCGGTGACAGGGGTTGCCCGGTGACCGGGTTGGTCGAAGGATACTTGTCGTTGAACTGCAGCAACTCGAACGTCCGTCCGCCGGTCTGCATCGGGCCGCTGATCATGTAGGCGAGTTGCGAGGCGATGGCCAGAAAGCCGCCGCCGTTGTAGCGCAGGTCGAGCACGAGATCGGTCACGCCGGCGTCGCGCAACTGCGTTATCGCATTGACCAGTAGCTGTTCGGACGTTGCGATGTGATCGTTGAACAGCATGTAGCCGACGTCATTGTTCGGCGCGGGCAGCGTACCGACGTTCTGCACAGGGGTCGTCGTGATGTTCGCCGAGGTCATCGAGAACGTACGAACAGTCCCGTCAGGGTCGCGCACTTCGAACTGATGAACCTCACCGGGGGCGTTCGGGAACAGGCCGTCGTTGAGCGTCGTGATGTCGCCACCGTTCACGGCATCGACGCCGTCGACACGGAGAATCTCGGCGCCTCGCTCGAGCCCGTTTGCGGTCGCAGGCGTTCCCGGGTTGGTGTATGCAACCACAATCTCTCGCGGCGGCGCAGGTGCGATGACCGCGAATTGTGCTCCGTAGCCACCGGAAACGCCGGACTGTGACAGCGCCAGCCACTCGTCGGTTTCCACCGTGAAGTGGAAGTTGTCTTTGGGCGTGCCCGACGGCGTCAGTTCGTTCGTCCTGAGTTCGTCAAAGTAGGTTACCGGATTGCTGAAGAGCGACGGGTCACGGTCGACGATCTCGTTGTACCAAAGATACGTGTCGTCGCTGTACGAGCGCAGATAATTGTTCTCGTCCAGAGTCGAACCGGCAATGTCCGGCCACGGGTTGCCGCTGGGGTCGTTGCCGCTGCGCGGCGCCTCACAGCGCGCCTGAAACTGAGCCGCGGGCGGAAACACGCCGGGCGTCCAGGTGGTCGTCCCGCCACCGCCGCTTCCACCACCCGAGCCGCCGCCCGTGAAGCCGACGCCGTCGCCGCCGCCACCCCCACCGCAGGATGCGAGGGCTAAGGCGCACGCCAGAGTCGTCACTCTCGCTAACCATCCGTGGCTGGCAGTCATGCAAATTCCCTTTTGGATCATCGATGTACCGAAAGCTTGTGACCGCGTGCGGCCGTTATCGTTCCGTGGTAAGGCAGCGTACTATAGCGAAAACCGGCTGCCCGGCTGAATGTCGCAGTTCCAAGACGCCGATTCGGGCGGAGAAGCTTATGTCGCCACAAACGCTCGTTATCGATCGCCGATTCCGCGGGCCGCCGAACTCCGGGAATGGCGGCTACACCTGCGGATGCCTCGCCAATTTCATCGACGGCCCGGCCGAAGTTACCTTGCGCAGCCCACCGCCTCTCGACGAGGCGCTGGCGGTGACCGTTCGTGAGGATGGCACGGTCGAGGTACGCACCGCTGAAAGCGGTGATCTCGTCGGCGAAGCACGGCCTGTTGATTTTTCGCCGACCGGACTACCGTCGGTGGGCCTGGATGCGGCCAGACAGGCTTCTGACCGGACCTTCCCGCCGGAGAAGCATCCGTTGCCTGGCTGCTTCGTTTGCGGGCCGCATCGCGACCCTGGTGACGGATTGAGGATCCATGTCGGACCGATCGACGCAGCCGATACGGACTGGGAAGGGATCGTCGCCGCTCCATGGCAGGCTTACGATGAGTTCACCGACGAAGACGGCTTGGTCCGGCCAGAATTCCTCTGGGCGGCGCTCGATTGCCCGACGGCCTATGCGGTGAGCAGTGGCAGCGGCATGCGCATCATTCTTTTGGGTCGGCAGGTTGTCCACATCCACACTCGTCCAAAGCGTGGTGAGCAGTGCATTATTGTGGCCCAGCGTCGGGCGCATGAAGGCCGGAAATTCTTCGCCGATGCTGCCATGTTTCTTGCCGACGGTTCTCCCGTTGCAGAGTGTCACGCCCTCTGGATAGAGGTCTCGCCCGAGGTGCAACGCGGCGCGAGCTGATCCTTATTCGATACGTTGCGCGAGAATGGCGATCATCATCGCGACCCCATCCAGAAAGTTGCCGAGCCGTATGTTTTCGTTCGGGCTGTGCTGGTTGTTGTCGCCGTTCACGGTCGGATAACTCGCTGCCGGAATACCCAGGGTGTCGACGAACGGCGAGATCGGAATAGAGCCGCCCGACGTCCGGATCAGGATTGGCTCTTCGCCGTACAGGTGACGCATGGCGCCCCGAGCCAGGAGTCCCGGCGGGGCGTCGAAATCAGTCCGGAATGCCGCGTAACAGATCGTCGATTCGAGCGAGATAATGCGCGGATGGGTGAGACGTTCGGCGTTCGTGGGCGGTCGGTCCAGAATCAGATAGCCTTGGTCTTCGATGTGCTGTCGGATCAGCCCGAGCAGGTACTCGGGATCAGACTCTTTCACCAGCCTGACGTCTATCTCGGCTGTCGCGGTGGCCGGTACGATGGTGCGTACCTCATTGCCGACCCATCCCGAGTTCAGACCGCGGATGTTCAGTGACGGGTATTGCACAGACCCCTGCAAGGAATCTGCAACGCGATCCGGGGCCGCCACGCCGACCGCGGCGAGGATACGAGCTTCATCGTCCGGTACCGCCGCGAGTATTGCGCGCACTTCGTCGCTCAGCTCGACGCCGTCATAAAAGCCGTCGATCACCACGCGTCCGTCCGGTGCCTTCATCGACGTCAGCAGACGCGCCAGTCCCAGCGCCGGGTTTGGAACGAAGTTGCCGTAGTGGCCACTATGCAGGGGCGCTCTCGGGCCGTAGGTGACCAGGGTCAGGGTCATGATGCCGCGCGCGCCAAACTTCACCGTCGGGCGGTTCGAAATGTGCGGCGGACCGTCGAAGATCATCAGCATGTCAGCCGACAGCGCGTCGCGATGATCGATGACCGCCTGCGGCAGGTGCGGTGATCCCATCTCCTCTTCGGTATCGATAATGACCTTGAG
>CAZMEA010000226.1:0-4419 GCA_964565135.1 uncultured Woeseiaceae bacterium | reverse complement strand
CAGTTGGTCAGGCTCTTCGGCAAGCTGCCGCGGATGCCCTATGGCCTTCGCCCGATTCCGGAGAACATCGCGCCGGATACGACCACCGCCTATTACAACCGTCCGGCCGCCGACGGCAGCCGGCCCGGCTACTACTACGTGAATCTGTATCGCCCCGAAGTGCGGCCAAAATACGAAATGGAGGTGCTGTCGGTGCACGAAGCCGTGCCGGGCCACCATCTGCAGATTGCATTACAGATGGAATTGCCGGACATGCCCGCGTTTCGACGCTATTCCGGGTTCACGGCCTTTACCGAGGGCTGGGGGCTGTACAGCGAAAGCCTGGGCTACGACCTCGGTCTCTACACGGATCCCTACTCCCGTTTTGGTGCGCTGACCTACGAGATGTGGCGCGCCGTTCGCCTCGTGGTCGACACGGGCCTGCACTACAAAGGCTGGAGCCGTCAGCAGGCGATCGACTTCTTCAAAGCCAACGCGGCAAAAACCGAGCTGGACATCATTAACGAAATCGACCGGTACATCTCCTGGCCGGGACAGGCACTTGCCTACAAGATTGGGCAGCTGAAAATGCTCGAGCTACGGGCGAAAGCCGAACAGTCGCTGGGACCCAGATTCGATATCCGACGATTTCACGATGCGTTGCTGGCGGGCGGCGCTCTGCCACTGGAGGTGCTGGAAACGCGAATGAATCGGTGGCTGACCGCTGAGCTACAGCGCGACTTACCCTGAAAGACTCCCGTCAGGCGTCGTCCCCGTCGGCTTTCGCCGCAAATGCGCTGACCCGTTCGTCGACAATGGCCCGAAATTCAGGCCGCCAATCGACGGTGACAGAGCCCAACCATTCACGTACGCCGGGGTTTTCCAGAAGTCCGTCCATGAACGCGATGCTTCCTTGATAGTGGTCCTCACCCAGCTCGAGGGACCGATTGCGTATGTAATTGGCCTGGATTTCCGCGAACACAACGCGGAAGAGCATGTTGGCCCGAAAGCGATCGTTAGGCTCCAACCCGTGGTACGACGCCATCCCGGTTCGGAAAATGCGCGCAACGTCCGCGTCAGCGGCCAGCATTTCGCGCACCCTGTTGCCGGACTCGACCGTCTTGTCGAGCGAAGCGAGTCTGGTCGCCTGAACGTTAAGCTCAATCTGATGGGTGTTCTGGCGAATCTGGTAGGCGAGGTACACGAGCGAGACGAGCACGGCGATGCCACCCACGACTTCGCCGAGCGCGCCCCACTCCTGGATCGTCATTGCGTTTTATCCGCCGCCTATTCGACGTAGTCGTATTCGACAGGTACGTCCGGATATGCGTTGATGAAGCCGTCGGCGTTCGGCATGACAACCTTGGGCAATGAGTCACGATCGATGACGGTGTCCGCCGCAATGATGTCGTTCTTGTTCAGCAGATAGGCCGTTATCGCGTAATACTCGTCGTTCGTCAGTGACATAGGCGCGGTGTAAGGCATCGAACGACGGACGTAGTTGAACACCGTCGTCGCTGCTGGCCAGTAGCTGCCCAGCGTCTTCACCGGGGCATCGCTATCCAGTGTGCCGCGACCTCCAACCAGCTTGTTCGCCAGCGTGCCTTCACCTTCGGCGCCATGACATGCGACGCAATGAACGTCGTAGGCAGCCTTGCCTTCTTCCGCGTTCCCGGCGCCCTCCGGCAGATTCTCTCCGTCAGGCATTACGGTCAGGAAAACCCTCTCGATGTCCTCGGCCGTGGCCGGTGTGCCGAACCCCTGCGCGTGAACCGGGCCAGTGGCGGCCGCGAGGACGAAAAACAACAGACAGTTACGCATAGACATGTGCCACGCTCCCATCTTCGCTGATGCCCCAGCTGTGAATACCGTTGAAGTGATAACGCCCCTGCGCGCCACGCGCGGCGATCAACGCCTCACGCGTCGGTTGTACCCGGCCCGTTTCGTCGATAGCGCGACTCTGCAGTACGGCAGGTCCCCCGCTCCATTCCCACGGGATGCGGAATCGAGTCAGCATCTTGCTTTGCACGGGCTCCTGCAGCGCCGCTTCTGCCCATGTCTTGCCACCATCGGCCGATACTTCGACCCGTACGATCTTGCCTTCGCCCGACCAGGCGATGCCGGTCACCTCGTAAATTCCAGGCTGCGGCAGCGCGTTTGCGTTCGACGGCCGGGTAATCACGGACTTCACTTCCATATCCAGTGAGAACTGCAGGGCTTTGCCGTCCGGCATCAAATCGGTGTAGGTCGATGTCTCGAATCGCGTCATGGCCGGTCGGTCAGTGACGCGAATCGACCGAACCCACTTCACATTGGTATTTCCTTCCTGGCCCGGGTTGAGCAGGCGGATCGGATAACCCTGGCCAGGACGCAGACGTTCGCCGTTCTGATAGAGCGCAATCATCGAATCACGCATGACAGCGTCCAGCGGCACGCTGCGGCTCATGGAACCAGAGTCACCGCCCTCGGCAATAATCCAGCTCGCGCCTTTCTGCACGCCCGCCTCGTCAAGCAAGGTTGCGACCGGCACGCCTGTCCACTCACTGCCACTCAGCAGCCCGTGGGTGATATCCAGCGTCGCGGGTGTCGGCTCCGGAGCCCACAATCGCCCGCTGTTGCCGGAACACTCGAGAAAGTGAGCGCGCGTCTCGGTTTGATAGTTCTCGAGCTGCGCGACGCTGAACTTTAGTGGCCTGTCGACCATCCCGTGAATCACCAGCTCGTGCTGATCGGGATCGATGTCCGGAATGCCGTGGTGATTCACTTCGAAATGCAGACCGGATGGCGTAATCGTTCCGTGCGTGAGGTGATGGGGCGTGAAGGCCGCGATTGACCGGCCGGTACTACCCCATCCGCCGGGCGGTACCGTGAAACGCTTGGTCCGTTCCACTTCGAATCTCGACCGCGTGCCGTATTCGTCAGTGGTCGCACCGGGCGCCAGCATCCACTCGGGCTGGCCGTCCCGAACACTCTGCGCCAGAGCGGGTGTCGCTGCGGCGCTGAGCGCCAGCGTCTTCAAAACCAGGCGCCGATCGAGTAAGCCGTTGGCCGCAACCCGATGCGACCCGTTTGTGTCGTTAGCCATGCTTCCCCCCGTTTGTCTTCTTATCGACCTGAATCCTACGCGCTCGCCTCGAGCCGGAAAAGCACATCTTCGGTGTTCATGACGTCACCAAAGAAACGCGCAGCGTTTTCGAGGCTTGCAATATGTTCCGAGTCGGTTCGGGCAGCGCAGGCATCACCGACAAGAATGCATTGAAAATCACGCATCATGGCGTCGCGCATTGTCGACTCACAGCACACGTTGGTCAGCGTACCGGCGATTGCCAGCGTGTCGACGCCTCTGGCTTGCAGGATCTTCTCGAGATCGCTTGCACCTTCCACAAACGCGCTGAAGCGGTCTTTGTCCACGACGATGTCAGCCGGCGAACGATTGAGCCCGGGCCAGAACGCGTGACCCTCGGCACCGGCATAGAAATTCTGCCGCAGCGCCTCACCGCCATCGCCGGGCGCTAGCCCGTCGAAGTAACGCTGCCAGCGCCCGCGACCCGAATCCGAGAAGGTCGTCCGCACCCACGCGACCGTGGAGCCGCAACGGCGAAAGCCGTCGGCGAGACGGTTGATTGCGGGTACGACCGCGCTCGCGGTCGACACGCCGAGCGCCCCGGCTGGGTCGACAAATACGTTCTGCATATCGACGATCAACAAGGCAGACCGCGAAGCAACGAGACTCTCAGCGACGAAGTCGCGGCCGTTCCGCCTCGCTTTGAGCGCGTTGAGGAATTCGGCGGACAGCGCTGCGTGCGGCATCGGATCAGAAGCGTTTGTCAGCACGATCGATGTACATCTCCATCTCACCGTCTTCGTACATCGTGATGTAGAAGGAGTCCGGATCGCAGGTGTAGGGAAAGATCTCTGCACCGTCGTTCCGGACCCACTTCCGACGCCTGACGGGCGGTCGCAGATAATTCTTGGGATCGTGAACCGTGATAACCGCTGTCAGGGTTCCGCCGTCATCGCTGAGGGTATAGCGCTCCTCGATGCGGGCGTTCTCGGAAATAAGTTCACCACGAAAATCGCGTACCGTGCGATCCAGCAATGCGGTCTCAACGATCAGCGTCCGGCCTTCCCACCGACCGTTCGAATGACCCATCCGCGACGGCGGCATGACATCGCTGGGCTGGCGGCCATCGAGCCAGATTCGGCGTACCCGGGACTGATATTCATAGATGAAGGTCAGTCGGTTGCCGGACGCAATGATCTCAAAGGGAAATGAATACGTCGCCAGCGCCGGCAGGCCGATCGACGCACAACGAACGTCGGGCTGATCGTAATACGGCAGGTAGCTATCCAGCCAGGCCTTGCCCGCCTCAGTCAGTGCCATCGTGTACTTGCGAAAGTCGAGTTCCTGCGTCGCCGTCCAGGTGCCGCTGAAGTCGA
>CAZMEA010000225.1:0-4425 GCA_964565135.1 uncultured Woeseiaceae bacterium | reverse complement strand
GTCAGCGCAACGCACCTCTACCAGGGGCTGTACCTGCTGCAGCAGATAATGGAACTCGATCTGCCGGTGGTCGTTGCACTGACGATGACCGATGCTGCCGCGGCGGCCGGTGTACGGATCGACATAGACGCACTCGAGCGCCATCTTGGTGGCGTGCGCGTGCTTCCGGTGGTTGGCACGACCGGGCAGGGCATGCAGGAACTTACGCAGGCGCTCGCCGAGTTGCACGAACAGGCGGCGCCAGCGCTATCGGCTTTCTGGCCGGAGCTGACGAACTCCGCCGACACGCTGCGAGCTGCGAACGACGACCTGCAGAGAATCGACGTCGAACGTGCGCTGATTGATACCGATAGCTCACTTGCGACCGAGGTAGCCGAATCGCTGGGAAAGCAGGGCGCTCTGCGACTCGCAGACGCACGACGTGAGCTTTTCGGCGACAACCCGCCGCTGGCCGAGGAAGCCCGGCACCGGTACCGGTGGGCGCGTCGCGTTTTCGATGATGTCGCGAAAAGCGCCCCGGTCGTTGCCAGCGCGGCGTCGAAAGTCGCCGCCTGGTTCAATCGGCCGGTGCCCGGCACCCTCGGTCTGTTTGCCGTCATGGCGATCGTGTTTCAGGCCGTGTTTGCATGGGCGACGCCGCTGATGGATCTGATCGATGCCGCAGCGGCAGGACTGGGCGGCTGGCTGCTCGCCACGTTGCCCGAGGGCGCGCTTGCGAGCCTGCTTGCGGACGGCGTCATTGCCGGCGTCGGCAGTGTCGTCATCTTCCTGCCGCAGATCCTGATTCTGTTCCTGTTCATTATCGTCCTCGAGGACTCCGGCTACCTCGCGCGAGCTGCCTACCTGATGGACCGGGTCATGCGATCGGTCGGGCTGTCCGGGCAGTCGATCATTCCGATGATCTCGAGTTTTGCCTGTGCCGTGCCCGGCATCATGGCCACCCGCGTTATTCCGAACCGGCGGGACCGGATAGCCACGATTCTCGCTGCGCCGTTCATGACCTGCTCCGCGCGACTGCCCGTCTACGCGTTGTTGATCGCGGCATTCGTCCCGCAGCAAAGCGTTGGCTTCCTGAACCTTCAGGGCCTGGTGCTTTTCGGCCTTTACATGCTCGGCATCGTGGGCGGTCTGCTGACTGCGCTGGTGCTGCGCAAATCTGCGCTGCGAGGCCCGAAGCCGGCATTCGCGCTGATGCTGCCCGAGTTTCGCCGGCCCAACCTGCGCACGGTGGGTATGCAGCTGTTTGCGCGAGCGAAGGTATTCCTCTACCGGGCGGGCACGGTCATCTTCGTCGTGGCAATTATTGTCTGGGCCCTCGCCTACTTCCCGACGTCGGATGCGATCGAGCGGCGTCTTGCTGACGCACAGACCGAAGCTGCTGCAACGCTGGACGGCGATGCCCTCGAATCTCGCATTTCAGAACTCGAAAATGAAGCCGCTGCGGCGCAGCTGGAGCAGAGCTTCCTGGGTCGGATGGGCAAGGTCGTCGAACCGGTGTTTACGCCGCTGGGCTGGGACTGGAAAATCTCTGCCGCGGTTATTGCCGGCTTTCCGGCGCGAGAAGTGGTGGTCGCGGTGCTCGGTACCATCTACGCCGTCGGCGACGAAGCTGACGAGGAATCGTTGACCGCCCGCTTGCGCGCTGCAACGCGTCCCGATGGAACGCCCGTCTTCACCGTGCCCATGGTCATCGGTCTGATGATTTTCTACGCCTTTTGCCTGCAGTGTGCAGCCACATTGGCGGTCATCCGACGTGAAACCAACACGTGGCGCTGGCCGGTGTTCGCGTGGACGTACATGACGGCACTGGGCTACTTTGGAGCGCTGATCGCGTTTCAGTTCGGCTCGTAGCGCAGGGCGGACGACGTTCAGGCGTCCATGTCGGGAATCAGTGCGCTTTCCAGGCGCGCGATCATGTCCTTGAGAATCAATCGGCGCTTTTTCAGCCGGCGCAGTCGAAGCTGATCGACCAGGGGGTCGTGCGACAGCCGATCGATGAGATCGTCGAGGTCCCGGTGACTAATGCGGAGTTCCCGCAGCCGGGTCAGATCCCGGAATGATTCCGTGTCGACTTTGTCCGTCATGGTTTTCGCCCGGGTCCCCCAACCCGCACCTGACTACCGCTACCCTGCCTGCGCCATGCCGACCCAGTCGCGGTCGCCAGGGCCGATAACGAGAAAGTACGGGTTCAGGATGTCCTCTTTCGTATTGTAGCCCAGCGGCGAGCCGTCGAGACGCAGTACCGCGCCGCCAGCCTGCTCCACGACCGCTTGTGCGGCTGCCGTATCCCATTCCGAGGTCGGGCCGAGCCGCGGGTAGATATCAGCCGAGCCTTCCGCGACATAGCAGAACTTGAGAGAACTGCCGACCGGGTGCAGTTCGAAGTCACCGAGCTGCTCCAGGAATCTGTTCAGGCTGTCGCCGCGATGCGAGCGGCTGCCAACCACGCGTACAGGTGACTCGCTGGTCTCGCCGATGGACAGTTGCTGTACTTCGCCATCGGAGGTTCGTCGTTCTGCGCCGTGGCCGGCGCAGCCGAGGTAGGTCGTCCCCGTCACTGGGACGTAGACGACGCCGAGGACCGGCCGATGCTCTCGGATGAGCGCAATGTTTACCGTGAACTCGCCGTTTCGATTGACGAATTCCTTCGTGCCATCGAGCGGGTCGATAAGCCAGTAGGTGTCCCAGGCAGATCGCTCGGAGAAAGGCGGTAGTCCGGACTCCTCAGAGATGATTGGTATGTCGGGCGTCAGTGCTTCGAGGCCGGCCACGATCGCACGATGCGACGCAAGATCGGCCTTCGTCAGCGGCGACTCGTCGTCCTTGTGTTCCACATCAAAATCCGTTTCATACACAGCGAGGATAGCTGCTCCGGCAGACTTGCTGAGGGTAACGACGGACTCAATCAGATCAGCGGGATTCATAGGTTTGGGCCTGGCTCATTGACGGGATGCGCGAGTATACGCACTGTCAGAACCCAGTAGGAGGTCCCGGTACCCGATTCGCATCGGCAGATGCCGCGATTTCTGCCATCATCCCGACTATGACGCGTCCGACTGACAAGACCGCCGGGCCTCATGAGCTGCTCGATCGCTGTGAGACACTGATGCTGGATATGGACGGCACCATTCTGGATCTCGCCTACGACAACTACATGTGGCTGACCCGCGTGCCCGAAGCGTACGCCGAAGAACATTCGGTGAGCCCCGAGCTCGCTCGCAAACGCCTGTACGCCTTGTTCGAGGAGATGCGCGGAACTCTGAACTGGTACTGCCTCGAGCACTGGAGCGAGCGTCTGAAGCTGGACGTCGTCGCGCTACACCACAATCACCGCGATCGCATCGGTTTCCTGCCCGGCGCTCGGCGCTTTCTTGAACGAATTGCCCAGCACGAAATTCGTGTACTCCTCGTGACGAACAGCCACCGCAGCACGCTGGCGCTCAAATCAGACGAGCTGGGCCTCGATGTCTACTTCGATCGGATCTACAGCTCGCACGATATGGGCCATCCGAAGGAGGAGCAGCGCTTTTGGCAGAACATGCAAGCCGAGGACGGCTTTGATTCGCAGACGACGCTGTTCGTCGATGACACCGTCCCGGTGCTGCACAGTGCGGATGAGTTCGGGATCGCGCATCTCATCCAGGTGACGCGCCCGGATACCAGTCGCCCGCACAAACCGGACGCCGTGTTCACCGGAGTCGAATCTATTGCCGAGTTGGTGGCTGCCGGTTCTGAGGAAGCTGAAAAAGACTAGTTCGATTTCGGCCTGCTGCCAGATCTGCGCGAACGCGGTTTCGCGCCCTTACTGCGCGGGCCGCGCTGGCCACGATCGCGTCGCTGCCGCGGTGCCGGCTTCTTGAGTTCCGGCAAATCGGCCGCATTAAAAGAAGCGACCGGGATCTTGTGGCCGATGTAGTCTTCAATGTCGGGCAGCGAAATTGCGTAGGTCTCGCAACCGAAACTGATTGCGTCGCCGGTGGCACCGGCACGCGCCGTACGGCCAATGCGATGCACGTAGTCTTCGGAATCCTGCGGAAGATCGTAGTTAATGACGTACTGCACGTCAGGTATGTGCAGGCCGCGTGACGCAACGTCCGTTCCAATCAGTACAGCCAGCTCGCCGCTCTGGAATCGTTTCAGCATGTTTTGCCGTTTCTTCTGCGGCACGTCGCCGGAGATGGCCATCGCGTCGATGTCGTTTGCCTGGCAGAAATCCTGGATGCGTTCGGCTTCCCGTTTGGTGTTGACGAACACCATGATGCGGCCTTGACCCATCTCTCTAATCAGCCCGATCAGCAGCGGCATCTTTTCTTTGTTGGACGGGAAAAAGATAGCCTGGCGTACGCGGTCTGCCGTCACCTTTTCCGGTTCGACCTGAATGAGCTCAGGCTCATTCATGTGTTCGTAGGCGAGCTCGAGTACGCG
>CAZMEA010000224.1:0-4467 GCA_964565135.1 uncultured Woeseiaceae bacterium | reverse complement strand
CCGCCGTCGTCCAGGATCATGTTCGGCCGCCAGCCGTCCGGGCCGACAATGGTCTGCTCGACGCACCACCAGTACTCTTCCTCGGTCTCGCCTTTCCAGGCAAAGACAGGGATTCCGGCAGCAGCGATAGCAGCTGCGGCATGGTCCTGTGTCGAGAAGATGTTGCAAGACGACCAGCGGATCTCCGCACCCAGCTCCGCCAGGGTTTCGATCAACACGGCCGTCTGGATGGTCATGTGCAGGCAACCGGCTATGCGTGCACCTTTCAAGGGTTGCTGCCCGGCGTACTCTTTGCGTACTGCCATGAGGCCCGGCATTTCGGTTTCGGCGATCGCAATTTCCTTGCGGCCGAAGTCTGCCAGTGTGATGTCCGCGACCTTGTAGTCGGGGTTATTGATTGCAACAGCTTCGCTGCTCATGTCTGTGTTGACTCCTGAATTCGTGAAAAGGCGTTAATGGTGTGTGCCGCAAATTCCTGGCTTACGCCGCCGCCGCTGCCTTGAGGGCATCGGCCATGTCTGTTCGCTCCCAGCTAAGGTCCAGATCTTCCCGTCCAAAGTGGCCATAGGCTGCGGTCGGTCGGTAGATCGGCTGAATGAGATCCAGCATCTGCAGGATGCCGTACGGGCGGAGGTCGAAGTGACGTCGTACGAGCGCCGTCAGTTCGTCCTCTGACAACTTGCCGGTGCCAAAGGTTTCGACGCTGATCGATGTCGGTTCCGCGACGCCGATCGCGTAGGACACCTGAATTTCGCAGCGGTCCGCGAGGCCCGCGGCAACGATGTTCTTGGCGACGTAGCGGCAGGCGTAGGCAGCCGAGCGGTCAACCTTCGACGGGTCCTTGCCGGAGAATGCGCCGCCCCCGTGGCGTGCGGATCCGCCGTACGTGTCGACAATAATCTTGCGGCCGGTCAGGCCGCAGTCACCCATAGGCCCGCCGATTTCGAATCGGCCGGTGGGATTAATGTGGAAGGCCGTCTGGTTGCCGATCATGTCGGCCGGCAGGACCGGCTTGATGATCTCTTCCATGACGCCATCGCGAATGTCGTCGTTGCTGACATCCGGAGAATGCTGAGTCGAGAGCACGACCGCATCGATCGCAACAGGCTTGCCGTCGTCGTACACGAACGTCACCTGACTCTTCGCATCCGGTCGCAACCACGGAAGTGCGCCGGATTTCCGAACCTCGGCCTGACGCTGAACCAGGCGATGTGAGTAGGTGATCGGCGCCGGCATCAGCACGTCAGTCTCATTGCAGGCATAGCCGAACATCAGGCCCTGATCGCCCGCACCCTGGCTTTCCGGACTTTCCCGGTCGACACCTTGCGCAATATCGGGCGACTGTTTGCCCAGTGCGTTCAGTACGGCGCAGGACTCGCCGTCAAAGCCCATGCTGGAGTCGGTGTAACCAATCTCGCAGACCGTATCGCGTACCAGGGCCTCGATGTCGACCCAGGCTTCAGTCGTGACTTCGCCGGCGACCAGCACCATGCCCGTCTTGACAAGCGTTTCGCAGGCGACTCGCGCCTTCTTGTCTTCGGCGAGGATAGCGTCCAGCACCGCATCGGATATCTGGTCAGAGATTTTGTCCGGATGTCCTTCGGATACGGACTCGGACGTGAAGAGGAATTGTCGCGACATGACGGTGGGTGACCTGCAGCAGGAAAACGCGGAGTGTAGCGTATTCATACAAGTCGCGGCCAAGGTGGATACGTTTCCGGATGTATCGATTGCCTGTCTGATCCGGGCCCCGCCGAGGGGGCTGAGGTGCCCCGTCCTGTCTTGCGGCGACTCTGGTAAACGGGGACAATGCGGCAGCGCCCGGGGGGCGTGCCGCACAGCTGTCCTGAAACTCCGGCCTAAAAAGGTCCACACCCGAAAATGCCAGAAGAATCCAGCCGCTCAACAACTGATGGGCGACCCGCTCGCCGTACCCTCGCCAATGCGATTCGTGCCCTGAGCATGGACGCCGTCCAGGCCGCGAACTCCGGTCATCCGGGCATGCCAATGGGCATGGCAGATATCGCGGAAGTCCTCTGGAACGACTATTTGCAGCACGACCCAACGCGGCCGGATTGGGCCAACAGAGATCGTTTCGTGCTGTCGAACGGTCACGGCTCGATGCTGCTTTACAGCCTGCTGCATCTTGCAGGCTATGACCTGCCGATGGAGGAGATTCAGAACTTCCGGCAGTTCGGCTACCGCACTGCGGGGCATCCCGAGCGGGAACCCGAGTTGTCCATCGAAACGACAACGGGACCCCTGGGGCAGGGGCTCAGCAATGCCGTGGGCATGGCGCTTGCCGAGAAGATGCTGGCGGCGACCTTCAATCGGCCGGGCCTCGACATCGTCGATCACCGAACCTGGGTATTCGCCGGTGATGGCTGCCTCATGGAAGGCATCTCGCATGAGGCGTGTTCGCTGGCCGGTACATGGAAGCTCGGCAAGTTGATCTGTTTCTACGACGACAACGGGATCTCGATTGACGGTGAAGTCGATGGCTGGTTCACCGATGACACCGTCAAGCGTTTCGAGGCCTACGGCTGGCAGGTAATCCCGGACGTTGACGGTCATGACAGCGACGCGATTTCCGCCGCCGTCGAGCGAGCGCTCTCGGACGATGACCGGCCGACCCTGATTTGCTGCAAAACCGTCATCGGTTTCGGCTCGCCGAACAAGCAGGGAACGGCGAGTACGCACGGTGCGCCGCTTGGCGACGATGAGATCGCCGCCAGTCGAGCCGAGCTGGGTTGGGAGCATCCGCCCTTCGAGATTCCCGAGAGTGTTCGTGATGCGTGGAATGCCGCTGCCAAAGGTGCGCAGGCAAGCAGCGCATGGCAGTCCGTTTTCGACGAGTACCGGGCGAAACACCCCGACGAGGCAGCAGAGTTCGAACGACGAGCGGCGGGTTCGTTGCCGGACGACTGGTCGGCCTTCGCGGATGCGGCGGTTGCTCGCATCGATGCCGAAGCCGCCGACATGGCCACTCGCAAGGCGTCCCTGGTGGCGCTCAATGCGTTGTCGCCCGCGCTGCCGGAGCTGGCCGGCGGTTCTGCCGATCTGACGGGCTCGAACCTGACCCGCCACACAGGGTCTGACGTTGTGACTGGTGACGATGCCAGCGGCAACTATCTGTTCTTTGGCGTACGCGAGTTCGGCATGTCCGCGATCTGTAACGGCATTGCCCTGCACGGCGGCGTTATTCCTTACTCAGGCACGTTCCTGACGTTTTCCGATTACGCCCGCAATGCTCTGCGCATGGCTGCACTGATGGAAGCCAGGAACATATTCGTCTACACCCATGATTCGATCGGCCTCGGCGAGGATGGGCCCACGCACCAGCCGGTCGAGCACGTCGCCAGTCTGCGCGTCATGCCGAATATGAGCGTTTGGCGTCCCTGCGACACCGTAGAGACGGTGATCGCCTGGCGCCAAGCGATCGAACGCGACACAGGTCCGACCAGCCTGGTTCTGACCCGGCAGGGTCTGCCCCATCAGGTCAGGGATGGGGAGACGCTGGCAAACATTTCGAAAGGCGGCTACGTACTGCGTGATTCCGGCGGACAGCCGGACATCATCCTCATCGCCACTGGCTCCGAGGTGCAGCTGGCTGTGGCCGCAGCCGAATCTCTGGCAGGCGACGGCGTCGCCGCGCGGGTCGTGTCCATGCCGAGCACCGATGTGTTCGACAGTCAGGACCCGGCCTACCGGGATGCGGTTCTGCCGCCGTCTGTCGGCACGCGTGTCGCCATTGAGGCGGGTGTTACCGACGGCTGGTGGCGTTACGTCGGCCCGAGCGGGAAGATCATTGGTATAGACAGCTTCGGACTGTCGGCGCCGGCACCGCAGCTGTTTGAACATTTCGGCTTCACCGTCGAAAACGTGCTGACCGCCGCGCGCGAGTTACTCTGAATTTCTTCACAGACTTGTCGGTCTTCGACCGGAAAACAGACCTAATCAGGAGATTGCAATGACGATCAAAGTGGGCATTAACGGGTACGGGCGCATAGGCCGTAACATGCTTCGCGCACTCTACGAGGGTGATTTGGGTTCGAAAATCCAGATTGTGGCGATCAACGATCTCGGTGATACGAACACCAACGCGCATCTGACGCGCTACGACACAGCGCACGGCAAGTTTCCCGGTACCGTGGAGGTCGAGGGCGACCACATGATCGTCAATGGCGATCGGATCCGCGTGCTTGCGGAACGTGATCCCGCGAAGCTGCCCTGGGGTGAACTCGGCGTCGAGGTGGTGCTCGAATCGACCGGCTTCTTCCGCACCGCAGATACAGCCGGCAAGCATCTGCAGGCGGGCGCAAAGAAGGTCATTATCTCTGCGCCGGGTGGCGAGGGTGTGGATGCCACGGTCGTCTACGGCGTGAACCACGACATCCTGAAAGCCGAGCACAACATCATCTCCAATGCCTCGTGCACGACGAACTGCCTCGCGCCGCTCGTGAAGCC
>CAZMEA010000223.1:0-4475 GCA_964565135.1 uncultured Woeseiaceae bacterium | reverse complement strand
AAACGACGAAGACGGGATTGTGAATATCGAAGCCGAACACCTCGATATTGTGCTCCCCGATCTCGTGACCGATGTCTTCCTGCGCGGCGTCTGGGGTTGGCAGTTCAGTATCCGGCACTGCGTGCACCTCGATGATTGGTTTCCTCGGTGAGTACGCCGGCGCGACTTGCCTCACAGTTGGTCATGACCGGTCGTCTCCGAGGCCGAAGCGGCGGCGCACGTCTCCGCCCAGCGCTTCCTTGAGCGGCGTGAGCCACGGCTCGTAGTTCTGCCAGTATTCGAGACCCGACGTGAAGATGGGCTGCCGCACCTGTTCTGAACTCGGCGTGCGCACCGAACGTTCCGTGCGATGGAAGTCGATGCACGCCGATTCATACTCGAGCCCGCAGAATTCGAGGATACGGCGGACCTGGCTCTCGATGTCAGCGACCACGTCTTCGTACTGCACGCGCAACACCTTGCCGGGCAGCACGCTGTCCCAGTGATCCATGAGTTCGACATAGTCGCGGTAGTACCGGCCGGCGTCGCCCAGGTCGTAGGTAAACTCCTGCCCCTCGGCGAACAGCTGCTTGTAACCCGAGAAACAGCAGGCCATCGGGTGCCGCCGCGCGTCGATGATCTTCGCATTCGGCAGGATGAGATGGATCAAGCCGATGTGCCGGAAATTGTTCGGCATCTTGTCGATGAAAAAGGGTGCTTCCTGGCGATGAATCCGGGTCGACTCGATGAATTCGCGCCCGAAGCTTGCAAAGTCATCAACCGTAAGCTCTGCGAGAATTTCCGGGTAACCCGCACTACCGGCACGTCGCAGGCGTTGCGACAAAGACAGGATGTTGGGCAACTCGAGCGTTCCGTCGACCAGCGAGTGAGACGACAAGATTTGCTCGAGCAGCGTCGAACCGGCGCGTGGCAGGCCGAGGATGAAAATCGGATCGGGCGCATCGTGCCCGACGCCTTCGCGCTTTTTGAAGAACGACGGCGTGCAAAGCGCTTGCTGCAGCGCGAGTTCGTCCGTCATCTTGTCGGCATCGTAGTTGCTTTGTGCCCGTTTCAGCGCGTTGCCGCGCGCGTAATAGTCGAACGCGGATTCGAAGTCCTCTTTATCCTCGTAGGCCTTGCCGAGCGCAAAGCACAGGTGCACGCGATCCATGTGCGACAAATTGGAGGTTTGTTCCTGCGCATGCATCTGCGCGATCTCATCGTCGCCAAACTCGTAGACCTTGAGGTTGGACAGCGAGTAGTACGCCTCACCGTGTTGCGGCGCGCTCGCGATCGCAGCGCGGTAGGCGTCCACGGCCTCTTGGTAGTTGCCGCGCGTCTTGAGTGCGTGGCCTTTCGATGTCAGCGTGACCGGGTCGCCCGGCAGCCGTTCGAGTACCTTGTCGAACATCGCGAGCGATGTGTCGAAATCGCCGGTTTGCATACTCTCGATAGCGTAAAGCGACTGGAATTGCGGGTTTTCAGGCGCGCGATCGAGCAGTTCCGTTGCTTGCTCGAGCGCCTGGCTGAATTTCTGCCGCTTGCGCAGGACCTGGATGTAGTCCACGTGTGCGCGGATGTTATCTGGCTCGAGCTTGCGCGCCGCCGCGAGCAGCCGCTCGGCGTCGTCGAGTACGCCTAGCCTCAGGCCGATGTCGGCGAGCAGACGCATTCCCTCGACGTTATGCGGGACCTTTAGCATGAATCGCCGACAGAGGTTTTCTGCCTTGAGCAGCTTGCCTTGCGCGACGAGGTCCATGACGGCGACGAGTGGCTTTGGCAGTCCCTTGAGAAATTCTAGCTGGGCGCGAACGGGCGCAGCGCCTGACTCGTCCCGGCGCTTTGCCAGGATCTCGAGCTGCTCTCGCCAGCTCGCCTCGAGGGCCGGATTGTAGCGGCTCGCCCTCGAGTAGGCGGACAGTGCCCTGTCGAGCTGCCCCATATCCCGGAAATTGTGTCCTTCCTCCTGGTGCGCTCGTCCGTGTTCTGGCTGCAGTCCTCTGAGTCGTCCGAGAAGCGCTAGCGATTCATCGAACTCGCGACGATATCGGTGGCATACGGCGCTCATGTAGAGTGCCTCGGTATTGTCGGGCGAGGTCTCGAGGCAGGCGGCCAGGTCCTCGAGCGCCTCGGCGAAACGCTTGCCGACGATCTTCTTCTGAATTGATTCCAGGTCTGGCATGAGGCGAGCGGCCGACATTGTTTCCTCATCTTGAAGTCAACACGGCGCCCCTCGCTGAGGGGCGCCGTGCTGTTTCAACGAGCGATCGTTTTCGGATCAGAAGTTGAATGTGGCCCGGACGCCGTAAGTGAGCGGCTGTGCGTAGGTCACTGCGCCGCGGTCAAAGACGAAGTTTCGGGCGACCTCGGCGCGCTCGTCCGTCAGGTTGTTGATGAACAGCTCGGCTGACCACGTCTCCGCCGAAAGACCCGCCGTGACGGACGCCATCGTCCAGCCGTCGATCTCGTCGCGGTTGATCACGATGACGTCGCTGAACGATTCCGATGACCATGAAACGATCGGCATGACGTGCGCTGTCATACCGCCGTCACCGAACGGCCACTCGTAGCGCGCCCGGAGCGTACCCTGGAACTGCGGCGCAAAGGCCAGTTCGTCTCCCTTGCGGACGTCGTTGGTTGGCGTAATCACCCTCGTTATTTCCGTATTGAGCAGCGAGAATGCGCCGGAGAACGTCCACCTCTCAGACCAGTCAGGCAGCCAGGTAAAGTCCCCTTCAAGCCCGGTGACCTCGGCATCGGCTGCGTTGTCCGAGAAGAACAGGTTCGTAATGCTCGGGTCGAAAATCGTCGTTTGCAGTCGTTCGATGTCGACATGGAAAAACGCCGCATTCAACGAAAAGGTGCTGTCGAAGAACATCGACTTCGTGCCGATCTCGAAATTGGTCACGTCGTCAGTATCGAGCGCGAACGGCACCGTGTAGTTATTCGGTCCGGCCGCGCCGCCGGGACGATTCAACAGCCCGGCTCGGAATCCTTCCGAAATCGTGGCATACCACATCTGGTCATCGTTCGGCCGCCAGGCACCTGTAATCTTGAAGATTGTGCCGTCGGTCGCAGCCTTGTCAGGCGCGCCGACAGTGTTGTCGGGAGCGAACTGCGCCGAAATGTTGGTACCGAAGGCCTGGAAGTCCGTGGTTCCGCCGAAGTTGAAGAACGAGGAGTTCGCGCTGCCCTCGAAGTCCACCTCAATGTCGTACCAGCGCGCGCCGACGGTCACGGCAAACTGATCCGTGAAGTCGTACGTCAGCTCGCCGAATACGCCGAGCTGCTCGTCTGTCCGCAAGATGTCATTGCGAAAGATGACGCCCTCAGGAAAGGGTCCCGCGTCGCTGAAGTAGCCCGGGGCGGCGTTGCAGCCGTCAGCCGGCCCAACGGAAGGGTCGCAAGGGACATTGGGATTGGTGAGCGGGAAGTTCGGCGCAAAACCGGTGGTGATGCCGTCGAACCCGATAGCATCAACCGAGCCAGGGTAGGTGAAATCGTTCCGCTCTCTCAGTTCGAGATCCTGGTAGAAGACGCCGCCCGTAAAGCGTAGGGATTTCGACTGGTCGGTCGTGATCCGAAACTCGTGCGTGATGGATTCGAGCTGAGTGTTGCTGTTTACGAATAAATTCGGCGCCTGGCATGTGCCGGCAGGGTCGGCCGCTCCCGGGTACGTGACCGATCCATCACAGATGTAGTACGGCAGGTACTGGCCTACGAACAGGTAATCCGTGTAGTCAACCACCTGGTCCGTCTCACGGTCGGTGAAGGCGCCCGTGTAGAGAACCTCGAGTTCTCCAACCAGGGCCGTTGCGGTCCAGGCGGTGTTGCCGAACGTATCGTCGATCGAATCGGGCGAAAAGCGCTCGACCTCCAGGTCACCAAGATCGGGGTCGGCGAAAAACACGCCATCGGAATCGATGTCTTGCTGCGTATGCGAGAAATCGAGCCGCAAGCGATCGTTGACATCCCAGCGTGCGCTAATGCGACCGCCAGTGTAGGTCGTCTCATTGATGTCCTTGGCGACGAGGTCGGCGTTGTCAGCTTCGAGGAACGTGACACCGTCAAGGTTTGCGCCAGCCTGAATGCCCTCGCGGTCCGCGCTGACGGGGACACCATTCAACCGCAATGTGCCCTCGGGACGGAAGCGGGCGCTGTCGCGCGCGGTTCGCGTGCCGGCGACGTTGTCGATCCAGCCGCCCTTCGTGTCGGTGTAAAACACGCCGCGCAGCGCAAACGATTCCGTGACAGGCACATTGAGCATGACCTCGACGTTGCCTAAAGAGCCGCCGTCGCTGATCGCGCCGGCTCCGGCGCTGGCGCGGCCATAGAAGCCGTCGAAATCGGGCTTGTTCGTGATTAGTCGGACGTTGCCGGCCTGCGAGCTGCCGCCGAACAGCGTGCCCTGGGGGCCGGAAAGGACCTCGATGCGCTGCAAGTCGGCGGCGTAAACGTCGAGGTTTCTGCCGGGCTGCGCCAGCGGCTGTTCGTCG
>CAZMEA010000222.1:0-4499 GCA_964565135.1 uncultured Woeseiaceae bacterium | reverse complement strand
CGCCCGGTCGGGGAGGGCAGTCGTTCCAGCCGCGCCTCGATATCCACCGGAGCGAACGCGATCTGCCACGATCCGTCGGCACGCTGGACCTCCACCGTGATCAGTGACGCCTGATTTGCCGCGACCCAGGCTTTGGCTTCTGCGTTGTCGGTGGCGTCCCAGAAGCGCTGGATGTCGCCTTCGGAACCGAAGGCCAGCCTGTCGAGCGCCGAGCGGCTCAACCAGTCAACCTGTTCGCCATCAGTGAGCGTGACATCGCGAACACTGTCGGGAATAACGCGTTCGGTCAGATCGTAGAACTTGATGAAGTTCGTGCGATGCGACGTCGTGAGCGTGCCGGAGTACCACAGATACTCGAGCGCACGTTTGTGTGGAGGATGCGTCCACTGCGCTCTGTTCCTCGTTTCGGCTGATTCAAAGTCCTTTGTGCTCAGAGGGCCGTCCTGTTCGATACGCCGTCTGACGCTCTCGTGGTGTTCGCTGCCAGCGTCATCCACATGCCAACCACGACGCTTGAGCTTTGAACCCAGCCGATCGAACTGGCGTTGCCACATCGGAAAGAAATCGATCGGTATCACCGAGGCGTCGTGCGTAAAGTGTTCGAAGACGCGTCGATCGTCTGTGAGATGCGTGGCCAGCATTGGCTCGCGGTAGTTCTGGTTACGGCTCCAAAGAATGTGGTGATGTGCCCGCGAAACAATCTGTACCGTGTCCAGTTGCACGAAGCCGAGACGTTTGATGACGGCGTCGAGGTCGACGGGTCCGGTGGGCGGTGCCGATAAACCTTGAGCGTCCAGCAACAGGTGCCGAGCAAGTCGATTCGGGATTTTTAGTGCTTGCACGAGCGGTCTCGTCGGGGCGTTTCCTGTTCAGAGTGTAAATGGTCCGGGGCGAAGCAGGGCAGAGACGCGCTGGTCGGGGGCTGACGGCACGGGGCGGCATCAGTCGAACGGCTGTTTCCCGCGGCGGCACTATATAACCATCAAGAATCGAAGTTGCCGGTGCGCGGCTTGAAGGGACAAGTGGGGTCTGGCAGGCTGACAGTATGAAAACACTAACTCTTGCTTTGCTTTTCGCCACTTCTTTTCTCGCTGTAAACGGATCCGCTGCGGACGACCTCGTCCAGCGCGATGCGGTGAAGCTCAACCTGGCCGGTGCCGAGACCATCCTGGACGCGGCAAAAGCGAAAGCCGACGCTATGGGACTGAAGGTCAACATCGCGGTGGTTGATACCGGCGGCCATCTGCTCGCTTTCGCACGTATGGACGGTGCGCGGCCCGCCAGTAGTTACACCGCAAGAAGCAAAGCGGTAACCGCAGCTTTGAAGCTCGGGGATACCGGGCCAACCGTGCGCGGCGACGCGCCGCCGGATCCACGCTTGAACATTGCGATCGAAAACGCGGCCTCGATGAGCGGCGGCACGTTTACGACACTCAATGGTGGCGTCGCAATTGCCGTCGATGGGCAGATCATCGGGGGCATCGGCGTTGGTGGGGCCACCGGCGCTCAGGATACGGAAATCGGCCGTGCCGGATTGGATGCCCTGCTGCAGGCCCTGGGCGGGCAGTAAGTCCCGGAACGTCTCTGGCTATCGGCACTAAGCGTTAGATGGCCACGACAATGCTCGTTGGGGCTCCGGTACCCGAAAGCCACGGTCATCCTGATGATTGCTTACTTCACCGTCGGTGCCGATGACATCGTTGCCGCAAAACGGTTCTATTCTGCTTTTCTGCCGGCCCTGGGCTACACACTGACCGAGCGTAGTGACGGCTTGGCGTTTTCGTTACCGCCGAAGTCAGGTCAATCGGTTGCGCTGCCGGATTTCTACGTCAAGTCACCGTTCGATGGACAACCTGCCACCGCCGGGAACGGCGTCATGATCGCTTTCGAAGCCCGTCGCCAGGAACAAGTCCGAGATCTTCACGCGGCCGCAATTGCCGCGGGCGGCTCGGATGAAGGACAGCCAGGATTCCGAGACGCCTACGGACCGCATTTTTACGTTGCCTACGTTCGTGACCCACAAGGCAACAAGATCGCGTTGTTTTCGAGCGATCCGAACGAACCGGGACGCGACGACTAACGGCGACTGTTTTCGACCCCCGTCCCGGCGCGCACGATAGGTCCGTTGCTTTAGATCGAAAAATAGACGAGTGCAGACAGCCCGAGCCAGGCTGTGAACATCAGAAGATACGGCCAGCGTCGCAGCCAAAGTTTTGCAGCCAACAGAGTCGTCGCTGCGGTCCCAGCCAGGGCGATCAGGACAGACATTGCCGAAAGGGTGCCCGAACCGGTGAGTGCCACCTGGATGGCTATGCTTGCCCACTGTGCCGGCAGCAGCGCCAGAAACCAGTCCGGCAGCAGGCCCGGATAAACGGATGCAATGAGCAAGACAGAGGCTTCGCCAGCGACGACAAACAAGGCCATCAACCAGCCTCTGTGAGCCAGGGTTTTCGCAAACAGTGCGCCTCGCGCGGCGAAACTGCCGCTGGCGATAATCATCGCCAAACCGACTGATAATGGGTGCGCTAGTGCCGGCATGCCCAGTATGCGTGCCAGTACAACCAGGCACGCCGCATTGAGCAAGGCCAAGAAAACGCTGATCCAGAAGTGCCCCGCAGTCGCTGCCGCAACCATGCCGACGCCCATCAGGCCTAATGCGAATATCGGGCCGCCGGCCATGACCACAGGCGAGGAGGCTGCCCATAGCGCAATCATGATCAAAGCCGGGACAGCAACGCCGGTCAGAAACGCTGTACCCCAGGCTGGGCTGTCCCTTCTCGGCCACTCGCTTGACGTTAACCGCCTCATGGCAGCGATGCTGACGGAAGCGCCGGGTGTTGTCGACTGCTTACGGATCGAACACGGAACGTTCGATTAACGAAACTGACAGGCAGCTATGGCGCATTTATTGCCGCTATCAGGCCGATTCCTGCTGGCCACGGCGGAGTGCTCCCGACGCCTGCATCAGCGATTGAATCGATCAAGAAGGGCACCCGGCGGGGCGACGCCTATTCGTCACGCAAGCCCTTCAGAAGACCCGCGCACATGATGAGCAGCACGAGACCAAACGGCAGCCCGATCGAGATAGTCAATGCCTGCAACGACGCCATGCCGCCTCCAAGCAGCAGCGCGGTGGCCACGAGTCCTGCAAGCAGGCACCAGAAGACGCGCTGAGGGACGGGCGCGTCCATCTTGCCGCCAGCCGTGATGATGTCCATGACCAGCGAACCCGAGTCCGCCGAGGTGACGAAGAAGATCGCGATCAGGAAGACGCTGATGGTCGAGACAATGGACGTGAACGGCAGTTCCTCGAGCATCTTGAACAGCGCCAGTTCCGGCACGGCCTCGGCGACGCCGCGGTAGCCGTCTGTAAACAATTGATCGAGCGCGGTACCACCAAACGTCGACATCCACACCAGGCCGATGATCGTCGGAATAATCAATACCCAGGTGATGAACTCGCGCACTGTTCGCCCGTAGCTGACCCGGGCAATGAACATGCCGACAAACGGAGACCACGAGATCCACCATGCCCAATAAAACGTCGTCCAGCCGTGCAGGAAAGCGTCGTCCGCCCGGCCGACCCAGTTGCTAAGCGCTGGCAGGAAGGTCAGGTAATCCACGACCGAGCCGGCCACAGTTGCGAAGATCACAGCCGTCGGTCCGGCAATGACGACAAACAGCCAGAGCAGGCCGGCGAGCCCCATGTTGATCTCGCTGAGTCGTTTGACGCCCTTGTCGAGTCCCGCGACGACCGAGACGAGCGCGATGCTTATGATGACTACAATCAGGACGACCTTGGTCGTATCGGTGGCGGGGATTCCAAACAGGTAGTCGAGGCCGCCGGCGATCTGCTCGGCGCCGTAGCCCAGGGAGACGGCCAGTCCGAACAGCGTTGCGAGCACGGCTACGATGTCGACAAAATGGCCGAAGGGTCCCCACACAGCCTGGCCGAACAAAGGAAAAAATGCGGACCTGAGGGTCAGCGGCATGCCGCGGTTAAAGCAGAAGAAGGCGAGGGACAGGCCGACGACGGCGTAGATCGCCCACGCGTGCAGTCCCCAGTGCATGATCGCGGCCGACATGCCGAGCGCGCGTGCCGTGTCGATGTCGCCAGGATCAACACCGAGTGGCGGATTCAGCGTGTGCGTCACCGGTTCGAGCACGCCGAAGAACATGAGGCCAATGCCGACGCCGGCGGCAAACAGCATCGCCAGCCAACCCGGGTAGCCGTATCGTGGTTTCGCGTCCGGTCCACCCAGCCGAATGCGGCCCAGCGGCGATAGCGCGATGATGAAGCAGAACAGGACGAAGATGTTAGCGAGTATCAGGAAGTACCAGTCGAACGAAGACGTCGCCCAGATCCTGAGTTCGGCGAATGCGATCGTCGCTTCTTGCTGGAAAACCAGCGAACCGATAACGAGCAGCACCGACAGGACCGCCGAAACGACGAAGACGGGATTGTGAATATCGAAGCCGAACACCTCGATATTGTGCTC
>CAZMEA010000221.1:0-4540 GCA_964565135.1 uncultured Woeseiaceae bacterium | reverse complement strand
CGTTCATGCGCTCGATTTCCTGCGTCTGGTCGTTCGTCACGTCCGTCACGAACTGGTAGAGCACCGGGTCGTAGGCAGAGCCGGGCTGATCGAGCAGTTCCTCGACCATTTTCACGGCGCCTTCGTGATGCGCGATCATCAGGGTCAGGAACTTGCGATCGAAGTTCGTACCTTCGAGCCGAGCGAGCTCTGCCATGTCTTCCGGTGAAGCCATGCCCGCCATATCGTGCGAGGTATGCATTGCCGAGTGCGCTGTCGCCTCGGGCACCGCCTCACCGCGTTCGTCCAGCCACTGCTCCATGAACTCGATTTCGTCCGCCTGGGAACTGTCGATGCGTCCGGCGATGTCGCGCAGCTCGGGCAGGTTGGTCCGATCGCCGACCAGTGCAGACATCTGTACGGCCTGGTTGTGGTGCGGAATCATGTCCTGCATGAACTGCACGTCATCAGGCGAATAGCTGTTCTCGGCGATCTCGATCGCCTCGTCGGCGCTGAGCTCCCGGCCCGCGTCACCTGGGGCCCCGGGCAGAATGATCGGCACATCCTGCGCCGCGGCGGACCCACAGACGAACGCAAGAACAGCGGACACGATGAGCGAAGGCTGCGATGGCAGCAGAGAGAGCAATTTCACGACGGGATCCCCTCCGGTAACTCGTTGTTATAAACGCTGGCTAATGACGGCCAGGCGCAATACCGCAATGTAGGGCGCGAGGCCCGACGAGTGCAAGCCAGGAAGGCAGCGCCGGCAGCAAACAGGCCATGCACTCGCCCTGCTTCGCAGCATCGGTCAGCGTACGCGCATCAACGTTTCCCCCGCAGCCATCAACACACCGGTAATCACCGGATGTTCGTCCGGTCGACGTATCCGACGCCCCGGCTCAGTCCGTTGTCTTGCGCAGACTCGAGATCTTTCGATACAGCGCCCGCTCGCTGATGCCGAGCCTGGCCGCGAGACTTTTGCGATCGCCCGTGTAACGCGCGAGGGTCCGGCTGAGATACTGGTTCTCGACGTCTTCGAGGCTCTGAATTACATCCGGATCGGGTTCGATGGCAGACTTGCCTCCCCTTACATACTGCGGCAGGTGCTGCGGCAGGATCTCCGCGCCGTCGCACATCAACAGCGCCCGCTCGAGGGCATTGCGCAGTTCGCGGACGTTGCCGGGAAACGCATAGCCTCGCAACACTGCGAGGGCTTCGTCGGACAGCTCGACGTCGGCTTTCGGCCGCAGTTGTCCGATGATGCTTTTGGCCAGCGGTTTGATGTCTTCGACCCGTTCGCGCAGGGGTGGCATCACGATGTCGAAGACGTTGATTCGGTAATAGAGATCCGCACGGAACGTTCCGGCTTCAACCATCGCACCGAGATCCTTGTTCGTTGCACACACGAGGCGGAAATCCGCACGCCGCGAGTCCGTGCTGCCGACGCGCCTGAAGCAACGTGTTTCCAGCAGGCGCAAGAGCTTTACCTGGTCTGACAAGGGGATTTCGCCCACCTCATCGAGAAACAGGGTGCCTCTATTGGCGGATTCGATGAGCCCGATCTTCTCGCTCGTCGCGCCGGTGAATGCGCCCTTTACGTGACCGAAAAGCTCGCTCTCGAACAGCGCTTCGGGCAGACCGGTACATTCAACAGGCACGAACGGGCCTTCCGAACGCTGGCTGCGTTCATGAATCGTACGTGCGATCAGCTCCTTGCCGGTACCGGATTCACCGAGCAGCAGCACGGTGGTGTCCGTCGGCGCGGCCCGGTCGACCTGGTCGAGCATGTACTGAAACGACTTGGATCGTCCGACCAGTCCCTCCTGACCACCGCGCGCATGAGCAATGTCGGAGGGCTGCATGACCTCGACGAAGTACACAATATCTCCGGACGGGTTTTTGACCGGTCGCGTTTCCACGTTCACGTATTCCTGGCCACGCGGCGTGTGATGTACGTGCAGGACGCGGCTGGCCTGGCCGGTCTCCAGGCTTTGCCGCAGCGGACACTGCTCGCCGGCCAGATCGCACGGCACCGTGTACCGATGGCTGACCTCGTAGCAGTGCCGGCGCCGCAGCGGCGTTTCGTCACCGTACAGGTCCTGGTAGGCCGCGTTGGCCATCAGAATTCGGTAATCCCGGCTCAGCAAAATCGCCGGATCAGGCAGGCAATCGAGGATCGCCTGTACATCTGCGCCAATCTCCATAACTGCCAATTATGGCAGTTCTAGGTCGTCCTGGCATGCCGAACACGGCATAGCCAAAGCCGATTTTCAGGACGACTTCTCCGTAAGCACCTGTTTTTGATGATGAAGACTGACCTGGCACGAGTCCTGCAATTGTGTTGGCATCATCTGCCAATCGGAGAGTGGCATGGCCGTAGACACCCTGATCGAGAGAGCGACCGCCGCCGTCAAGCTGCTGGCACCGGACCAGGTCGCCGCTCGGCTGGATCGCTTGCTAATCGTCGACGTCCGCGAACCCGACGAGGTGCTACCCGGCTTTCTGCCCGGTGCCATCCACGTGCCACGCGGCGTTCTCGAGTTTCGCGTGAGCGACGACCGACGATTTGCCAACAAGCAGACACCCATCCTGCTGTACAGCAACCGCGGTCGCCGCTCGGCACTCGCCGCGCAGTGTCTGAACGAGCTTGGCTACGGCGACGTCGCCGCGCTCCGCGGCGGTCTGGCGGCCTGGTCTTCCGCCGGCCTGCCCATCGAATAGGCAACAACACATCGAACCCGAAGGAGTTACACCATGAACCCTGAAGTCACTGCGTTCTTTGACGAACCCACCTTTACCGCGTCCTACGTCGTCACCGATCCGGAGAGCAAGCATTGCGTCATCATCGACTCCGTCATGGATTTCGATCCGGCGTCCGGCTCCACGCACACGGACTCGGCCGACGAAATGATCGCCTTCATCGACGAAACCGGCCTGACCCTGGACTGGATCCTCGAAACCCACGTTCACGCCGATCACCTCAGTGCAGCGCCCTATATTCGCCAGAAGCTGGGGGGCAAGACCGCCATCGGCAGCGGCGTAAAAGTTGTGCAGACCGTCTTCGGCGACCTCTTCAACGTCGAAGACAGCTTCGCCCGCGACGGGAGCCAGTTCGATCGCCTGCTCGAGGACGGCGACGAGCTCGGCTTCGGTTCGATGACTGTCGCCGCGATGCATACGCCGGGACACACCCCGGCATGCATGACCTACGTCATCGGCGACGCGGCCTTTGTCGGCGACACGCTTTTCATGCCGGACTTCGGCACCGCCAGAACAGACTTCCCGGGCGGCAGTGCCGCAACGCTGTACCAGTCGATACAGAAGATCCTGTCTTTGCCACCGACCACTCGACTGTTCATGTGTCATGACTACAAGGCGCCGGGACGCGACGCATATGCCTGGGAAACAACGGTCGAGGCCGAGCGCAACGACAACATCCACGTGCACGACGGCGTGTCGGAAGCCGACTTTGTGTCGTTCCGGGAGGAGCGGGATGCGACGCTATCGATGCCGAAACTGATCCTGCCCTCGGTGCAGGTAAACATGCGCGCCGGCGAGTTGCCACCGGAGGAGGTCAACGGCATGCGCTATCTCAAGCTGCCGCTGAATGCCTTCAAGGCGCCGGAAAGCGACGCGGCGTAGAAGGACGCACGGGAAATGTCTGCCGCGTTACTTGCCTGGCCCGGGGCGATCGCCATCGGCGTAAGCCTCGGCCTCCTCGGCTCCGGAGGTTCGATCCTGACTGTGCCGGTCCTGGTCTACCTGCTCGGCCAGGACGAGAAGGTCGCCATCGCCGGATCATTGTTCATTGTCGGCACAATCGCGGCGTTCGGCAGCCTGCAGTACCTGCGGCTGAGGCTGGTCGACAGCCGCAGCGTGGCCGTTTTCGGCGTGCCAGGCATGCTGGGGACCTATCTTGGTGCCTGGTCAGCGGTCTACGTCAGCGGCCTGATGCAGCTGACGCTGTTCGCGCTCGTCATGCTGATGGCCTCCTTGCTGATGCTTCGGCCGGTCGACCTGGACCACGCCAGCTCGGAGGCACGGGCCACCTGGAAGATTGCCATCGACGGTGTCGTGGTCGGCATCATCACCGGGCTCGTCGGCGTCGGCGGCGGTTTCCTTATCGTACCCGCGCTGGTCCTGCTCGGCGGCCTCTCGATGCACAAGGCCGTCGGCACCAGTTTGCTCATCATCGCGCTGAAATCATTCAGCGGTTTCTTCAAATACCTGGACGTACTCGCTCGCGAATCGCTGCAACTCGACTGGCAGATTCTCGCCATCGTCTCGGCGCTCGGCATTGCAGGCACCGTCGCGGGAGGCCAGATCGCCAATCGCATGCCGCAGGATGCCCTGAAGAAGGGCTTCGCGTTCTTCCTGATCGTCATGGGCGTTTACATCCTCGCTCGCTCGCTGCCCGCCGTCCTTGCATCCACCGTTTAACTGAAAGGGGGGACCCTATGAATCTCAAGAAAGTATCGCCACGCTTCTTCATCTCCGACCAGCTGTCGGTCACCGACATCGGTATTGCAGCTGCGCAAGGCATTCGAACCATCGTCAACAA
>CAZMEA010000220.1:0-4575 GCA_964565135.1 uncultured Woeseiaceae bacterium | reverse complement strand
CATGAATCGAGCGAAACTCGAGTCCAGATCCTGGCTCGCCGTCATCCGTACCTACCAAGAATGCACAAGGCGCTACTCGCAGCTGCTGGCGCACTACGAACTGACGGTGCCGCAGCTGGATGTTTTGTCCGCCATCAACAAGCACGCGCCCGAAGCAACGCCAAAGGCGATCGCGGAAGAGCTCGTGGTTACGCGAGGCAACATCACCGGCGTTCTGAACCGGCTGCACGAGCGCGGGCTGATCGAAACGCGCCAGCACGCAACGGACGGCCGATCGTTCGTCTGTGAGCTGACGGACGCGGGAAGATCATTGTTCGATCGGGCCAGGGCCGGAGCCAGGGCCTTCATTTCCGAGCAGCTCGAAATATTCGACGACAGCGAACTGGAACTGTCCATGTCACACATGCAGCGCATGGAAGCGCACCTTCGGGAAATGGATCCCGACGCGATTGCGGCTGCCGAAAGCGTCGCGAGTTACGACAACAATCTATCAGGGAAGACACCATGAGCGAATTGAATCCGGCCATCGAGGCACCCACTCCACCTGACCGGCGAAAGATGATTCTGGAAGCCCGGGTCGTCGCAGACGTTGCCCGCATGACAATTCCGCTGCTGGGTGCAAGCCTGCGCAAGCGGCAGGCGTCGAGCGATCGACGCATCATCGTGGCCCCGGGTTTCGGCGCCGATGATCGTTACACGCGCCCGCTGCGGCACTTCCTGTCGCGTCGTGGCCACCACGCCGAGGGCTGGGGCCTGGGCCGCAACCTGGCTGGCCTGAATCTGCCACACGAGCGAGCTGACATCGCCGAGAGTTGGGGGCTGGACGGCGACCGACCCTACAACGGTGAGGGCGCCGTACCCTACCTGACCGATCGCTTTGCCGAGCGAGTCGCCGAGCGCGCCGGCGAACTTGGCGGTCCGATCACTCTCATCGGCTGGAGCCTGGGTGGCTACGTCGCTCGCGAAGTTGCGCGCGACCTCCCCGACAGTGTCGAAGCCGTTATAACCCTGGGCTCACCGATCATCGGTGGACCGAAATACACGGCGGCGGCCGGGGTATTCGAAAGTCGCGGGTTTGACCTCGACTGGATCGAGGAAGGCATCCGCGATCGCGAGGCAACGCCGATCCGGCAGCCCATCACGGCGATCTACAGCCGCAGCGATGGAATCGTGAGCCCCGGCGCTACGATCGACCGCCACAGTGAAAACGTCAGGCACATTGAAGTGGACGCCTCGCACCTCGGACTGGTGTTCAACCCAACAGTCTGGCGACACATCCTGGACAGTCTCTCACCGTAACGCTGAACGACCAGGCCGTCGGGGCGGCACCTGTACGCGGGCTGGCGGAGGGTGTACTTTCACCCCGCCCCGCCCGATGCTTCTGAGAGTTCGATTTGTCCGTACGCCCCCGTAACCTGCTGGCTGCAGCACTTGCTGCTGTCCTGTTCGCCGCAGGATTTTTGTTGTTCGCGGGATCGAGCACGCCGATTAGCACGACGACGTTCAGCGCCGATGGCGCGCCGAATGCCACGACCACTGTCGAGCGCGGACGGTACCTGGCAATAGCAGGCAATTGTGCGAGCTGCCATTCCGCGTCGGACGCAGAATTCATGGCCGGCGGCGTCGCGTTCGAGACGCCGTTCGGGCGAATCTACTCCACCAACATCACGCCCGACAAAGACACCGGCATCGGGGATTGGACCGCGAGCGACTTTCGCCGCTCCATGCGCAGCGGCATCAGGCCGAACGGCGAACACCTGTACCCGGCGTTCCCCTACACCGCGTTTACGCAGCTTACCGATGCCGACCTGGATGCGATGTTTGCCTACCTCAGGAGCATCGCGCCGGTGCGACGCGAGAACCAGGCGAACGAGCTTGGTTTCCCGTTTAACGTTCGCGCGCTGCTGGGACCCTGGAAAGCACTCTTTTTCGACGCGGGGGTGTATCAGCCAGTTGCCGATCGGTCCGACGAGTGGAACCGCGGCGCTTACCTGACCGAGGCGCTTGCCCACTGCAGCGCCTGCCATACTCCCAGAAACGTATTGGGCGCTGAGAAACACGGCGAGGCGATGTCCGGCGGCGCGTACACGGACCGTGTCCCCGGCGGCGCCTATCGTCGCTGGTCTGCACCGAACCTCACCGGCGCGGACTCGGGGCTCGGCATCTGGCCTGCACACGAGCTGGAGGCGTATCTGAAGACCGGGCGCAATAACTTTGTCGAGACGTTTGGCCCGATGACCGAGGTCATCGTCAACAGCACGCAGCATCTGGACGACGCCGACATTCAGGCGATGAGCGTCTACCTAAAGAGTTTGCCGGCTATCGAATCGCCCACCGGAGAACCGGCCGACCAGCGCACGCTGGGCATGGGCCGCACGCAGTACAACCTGCACTGCGGCACGTGTCATCTGCCAACGGGCCAGGGCGATCCGGAGATGGCGCCGCGACTGGGCGGCGGCAGCCTGGTAGCCAGAACCCATGACCCGGCATCGCTGATCAACGTCATCCTGTACGCGCCCGAATCGGCACACCTGCCGACACCGTCCATGTGGCGCAATCCGATGGACGAGTTTCAGTACCTTCTGAACGATGACGAAGTTGCTGCCCTGGCCAGCTTTATTCGCCACTCCTGGGATAACGGTGCGGGACGCGTGACAGCAGAGCAGGTCGCCCGGCAACGCTGACGGCTTTCGGCGGGACCCGCAGGACCCGGTGGTATAATTCACAACCCTATGAAAACACGGCATACATTGCGATTTTGCCTGGTTACGCTGCTGGCGAGCGCGGTGCTGCTTACCGGCTGCGCCGAGCAGTCGACCGAGCCCGCCGATGCCGCATCGCCACTGCGTGTGCGCCTGCTGACGGGCGATCAATACACGAACAGCCTGTCGCAGATCTTCGGCACCGACATCGGCTCGAGCGTGGCCCCGCCCCTGCCGCCGCTGGCACGTACCGACGGTCTGCTCGCGTCCGGAGCAGCATTCGTTGGCGTCACGTCCGATCAAATCCAGCAAATCCAGCAGGCTGCGGCGACGATTGCCGACCGGGTCGTGGATGAGTCGCATCGGCAGTTTCTGATTCCCTGCGAACCGGTATCCGACAGCGAACCGGACTCCGCTTGCGCGGCCGAGTTCCTGCGTGAAACTGGCCGGCTGCTGACACGCAGGCCGCTGGGCGAGGAACGCGTGAGCGAGCTTGTCGACCTCGCCGACCGCGCGGCAACAGAAACCGGGGACTTCTACGACGGTCTTGCGATTGCGCTCGAAACCATCCTCATCAGCCCGGAGGCGATCTTCATCGTTGATCGGGCCGAACCGGATCCGGAGCGACCCGGAGAGTCGCGACTGGACGGCTACTCGATTGCGTCGCGATTGAGCTTCTTTTTCTGGAACTCTGCCCCCGACGACGACCTGCTGCAGGCCGCAGGTCGAGGAGAACTGCATACGCCGGAGGGTCTCGCGGCGGCCGTCGACCGTCTCCTGTCGAGCAGTCGTCTCGAAAACGGCATGCGCGCGTTTTTTGACGACATGATGGCTTTCGACGACTTCGATTCCTTATCGAAGGACCCGACGATCTATCCGATGGTCACCGGGGCGACCTTGGCCGACGCTCGCGAGCAAACCTTGCTGACCGTCATCGACCATCTGCTGGATCGTGAGCTCGACTATCGCGATCTGTTCGTCAGCCGCGACACGTTCATGTCGCTCAACCTCGGTGCGCTTTACGACACGCCAACCCTGGACGGCTGGAATCGCTACCGCTTCGCCGAGGACAGCAAGCGCATGGGCCTCTTGACCCACGCGAGTTTCCTCGCCGCTCACTCGCATTCGGTCCGCAGCTCACCCACCTTGCGCGGACAGGCATTGCGCGAACTGTTCCTGTGCCAGGTCGTGCCACCACCACCGCCAAACGTGGATTTTTCGGCGCTGGAAGATGCGGGCGATGTGCCGACGGCACGCGAACGCCTGGATGTGCACAACACAAACCCGTCATGCGCCGGCTGTCATCTGATCACCGACCCGATCGGCCTGTCGCTGGAGAACTTTGATGGCGCCGGTCGATACCGTGAGACTGAAAACGGCGCAGAGCTGGATATCACCGGTGAGCTGGACGGCGTCTTCTACGACGACGTGGCAGGCCTCGCAGGCGCCCTGCGCGACCATCCCAAGTTGCCGTATTGCCTTGTGAACCGCCTGTATGCGTATGGCACGGGTGGTCCGGTATCATTGCGGGATGACCGGGATATGCTGGCCTGGCTGACCGAGCGCTTTGCGACTCAGGGCTACCGGCTGCCGGAGCTGCTGCGCGAGATTGCGCTGAGCAGTGCCTTCACCCGGGTACGAAACGACGACGTGGTTGCCGACGTTCCAGGGAGCGCGGTCGCAACCACGGCCGGCACTGAGCCGGCGGAGGTAGGCAGCGAATGAGCAAGTTGAGCAGACGACGCTTTTTGCAAGGCACCTTGAACGGTGGTGTCGTCACCGTCGCGTTGCCGTTCCTGAACTGTTTTCTGAACGAAAGCGGTACTGCGCTCGCGTCCGGCGCACCGATACCGATGCGTTTCGGCACCTGGTC
>CAZMEA010000219.1:0-4579 GCA_964565135.1 uncultured Woeseiaceae bacterium | reverse complement strand
CCGGCGGCATCGAGATGATCCACCCGGAGTACCGGGTGCTGCGAGCCGGCCAGTCTCCTGTACTCAGCGAGACCCTGACGCCCGTCTACTCGATTACGGAAGGCGTCCAGCAGGGTCGTCTGCGAAATCTGGTCAGTCAGGCGCTGACCATCATGCGCGCCGCACCACCGGAGGAACTCTTGCCGCCCGAGCTGCTGGCGTCCGTGGACATGCCCCCGCTGGCCGCGGCGCTCGCGTATCTGCATGAACCGCCACCGGATGCTGACCTGGCAAGCCTCGAGGCCGGCCAGCACCCGTGCCAGCAGCGATTGGCCTTCGAGGAGCTGCTGGCGCACTACCTGTCCCTGCGCAATCTTCGACGCCTTGCCTCACAGGAAGCCGCACCGCGGTTGCAGGCAGGTAGCGAGCTTGTCGACCGCTTTCTCGAGTCCCTGCCGTTCGACCTGACGGGCGCACAAGAACGCGTCTCCGAAGAGGTTCGGACAGATCTTGGCCAGGGTCATCCGATGATGCGTCTGATCCAGGGAGACGTTGGATCGGGCAAGACCGTCGTCGCCGCTGTGGCGTGTCTCAGAGCCGTCGGTGCCGGTCGACAGGCCGCGGTCATGGCGCCGACAGAGCTTCTGGCCGAGCAACACTTTCACAACTTTACAGCCTGGCTCGAGCCTCTGGGCGTAAGCGTCGCCTGGCTGTCAGGCAGCCAACGACGAAAGGCGCGTGAACAGGCCCTGGCGACCATTGGCTCGGGAGATGCGAACGTCATCGTTGGCACCCACGCGCTTTTTCAGGAAGGCGTCAGTTTCGCGGACCTCGCGCTCATCGTGATTGATGAGCAGCACAGGTTCGGTGTGCATCAGCGCCTGGCGCTGCGAGACAAGGGCGTCGGCGCAGACGGTTACCCGCATCAGCTGGTCATGACCGCGACGCCGATTCCGCGCACGCTTGCGATGGCCGCCTACGCGGACCTGGATACCTCCGTCATTGACGAGCTCCCGCCCGGCCGGCAGCCGGTACAGACGGTCGTTCTGCCGGACAGCCGCCGCGAGGAAGTCGTGCAACGGGTCGAGGCGGCGTGTCGGGGCGGTCAGCAGGCGTATTGGGTATGCCCGCTCATCGAAGAGTCGGAGCTGCTGGACGTCGAAGCGGCCGAAGCACGCTTCGAGCAGCTGACCGAGGCGTTGCCAGAACAACGGGTCGGCCTGGTTCACGGGCGCATGAAACCGGCCGAGAAGGAGCGCGTCATGCGCGCCTTCAAGGATGCGGACATCAACGTCCTTGTCGCAACGACGGTCATCGAAGTTGGCGTGGACGTGCCCAACGCCAGCCTGATGATCATAGAGAACGCCGAACGCATGGGCCTGTCACAACTGCACCAGCTACGCGGACGCGTAGGCCGGGGCAGCGAGCGCAGTCACTGTGTCCTCCTTTACCGCGCACCGTTGGGCCAGCTCGCAAAAAGCAGGCTGGCCGTGCTGCGCGAGAGCAATGACGGCTTCCTGGTCGCACAGAGGGACCTCGAACTGCGGGGACCGGGCGAACTGCTGGGCACCCGGCAGACGGGCCTGCCGCAGTACCGAATCGCCGACCTGGTACGCGATGCCGAGCTGATGCCGAAAGTGCAATCGATAGCGGGAACCTTACAAGACCGTGATCCGGACCGGGCGGCCAGAATCGTCCGTCGCTGGCTGGGCAGCGCCAGTCGGTACGGCAAGGTGTGACAGCCATCTGCGGTTCGTCGCACGAATCTGGTACTTTTTGCGCCAGCCAAGATCAGTAAGCCTTCATCCATGAGCAATCCCGCCGCTACCGATCAGATTCTGCCGAGCCTCGTTCGGCAGCTGCGCAATTACGCGCTGCTGATGCGGCTGGAGAAACCCGTGGGTATCTGGCTGCTCCTGTGGCCAACACTCTGGGCGCTGTGGCTGGCCGGTGAAGGACACCCGGACGGCGGACTGTTCGTCGTCTTCGTCCTTGGCGTCATTGTTATGCGATCGGCCGGCTGTGTGCTGAATGACTTTGCCGACCGCAACATCGATCCCTACGTCGAACGCACGCGCGACCGGCCGATCGCCTCGGGCGCCGTAACGCCGACCGAGGCATTGCTGTTGTTCGTCGCGTTGTCACTGATCGCTATCGGGCTGGCGACAATGCTGAACCGCCAGGCGCAGTTGCTGGCCGTCGCCGCCGCGGTGCTGACGATCGTGTATCCGTTTATCAAACGCTTCGTATCGATTCCGCAGTTCTTCCTCGGCGCAGCATTCGGCTGGGCGGTGCCGATGGCGTTTGCCGCACAAACCGGCGAAGCCAGCCAGCTTGGCTGGCTCGTGTTTGCATTGGCGCTCGTTTGGGCGGTCATCTATGACACCTTCTACGCAATGGTCGACAGGGCCGACGATCTGAAGGTTGGCGTCAAATCAACCGCGATTTTGTTTGGCGAACTCGACCTGTTCGTCATCGGCGGCCTGCAGGTCCTCATGCTCTTCGGGCTCATTCTCGTGGCGGATATGGCGAGCCTCGGGCTTTGGTACTACCTGAGCGTCGGTGTCGCCGCGATCCTGATGGGCTACCACCAGTGGCTGGCACGCAGTCGCGATCCGGAGGGGTGTTTCGCCGCGTTTCGTCACAACCACTTCGTTGGGCTGTCCGTGTTCGTCGGCATCGTGCTGCACTACACCTTTACACCGATCGGCTAGAACCGAGCATCGCCGGGTACGGCACGTGCGACGGCGATAGCGCTCACTCGATCGGCGCCGGCCTGCTGCAACGCGCTTGCGACAGCGCGAATCGTTTCGCCGGTCGTTATCACGTCGTCGACAATCAAGACGTGTTTCCCGCGCATTGTGCATTTTTGGCGGAAGGCGCCGCGAAGGTTTCCTCTTCGCCGCCTGGCGTTGAGTCCGGTCTGTGGCGAGGTCGCTCGACGCCGTTTGACGGCACGACGCACGGGAATCTGTGTCAGGAACGACAGCGCGCGCGCAATCTCGTCGGCCTGGTTGTAGCCGCGGCGGGCATGACGCCAGCGGTGCAGAGGAACCGGCACCAGCGCGTCGTAGCGTTCACCGCTGTCCCAGATCGACGGCGCAAGCAGTTCGGCGAGCATCGGGGACACGTCCAGACGGTTGTGAAACTTCAGCCCCTTCAGAACGGCGTCTATGGGAAACCGGTACACCAACGGCGCCAGCACTCGCGTGACAGGCAGCGAGCGACGCTGACAGGCGCCACAGGGCGTGCTTACTGATACCTGCTCGGGGAGAGGATCGGCGCATGTTGGGCAGGCGTGCATATTCCACGGCAGCTCGTCGAAGCACGGCACACAGATCCGTCCACCGGAAACCCGGGCGCCACAGATGCTGCAATCACGAGGAAACAACGCGTCCGCGAGGTCGCTGGCCAGACCGGTTAACCACATACCATCACTGTGCCGGGAACGCCGCCTGGTTCGACCAGAGAATTCCAGCCAAACGGGCACATATGAGCTCGCCAGTTGCAGTAGGCTTCGCGCATGAGCCGTGACCCCGCCGACCCACCGATTCGCGATCGCGACGTGCGCCGTCGTTTTGACCACGCGGCCGCGACGATTGGCGAGGGAGACTTCCTCTACCAACGCTCGTTCGACGGACTGCTGGACAGACTGACGCCGATGCAGCTCAAACCAGAATGCATCGTCGACCTTGGCTGCGCGACAGGAGTGAGGAGTCGAGCGCTCGCAAAACTCTACCGCCGATGCCGGATCATCGGGCTCGATCTCTCCCTCGAGATGCTCCGTCGCAGCCGGGCAGCTCGATCGAGATTCTCACGCGTGCGGGAGGTCCAGGCGAATGCCCTGGCTCTGCCGCTGAAGACGGGTGCTGCCGACATGGTCATCGCCAATCTCACGCCGGTGTGGTTCACGGACCCGGCGGCGTGCTTCGCCGAAGTGGCTCGAGTGCTGCGAGAGGAAGGCCTGTTTGTGTTCTCGTCACTGGGTCCGGACAGTCTGATCGAGCTACGCGCCGCGTGGGCCGAATCAGATGGCGACGCCAGCTCGCACATCCTGCCGTTTGCAGACATGCACAACACCGGGGACGCTCTGGTCCGGGCGGGCCTCAGAGACCCGGTGCTGGACGTGGAACACCTGACCCTCTCCTACAGTGACCCGGCAAGCCTGTACCGCGACCTGACGCTGTCGGGCGGTCGGAACGTGCTGCGCCAGCGCCGCAGCACGATGACGGGCAAAGCGCGGTTTCGCCGTTTTGAACGGGCCGTATTCCCTGTTGCCGGCGACGGCCGGGTCGACGTCTCGCTGGAGCTCGTTTTTGGTCATGCGTGGGGTGGCGGGCCACGTCAGCCACCGGGCGAATATCGGGTGGATGCCGACAGAATTACGAGAATGAGACGCAATCGATGAAAATTTATACACCTTCGAGAGATGTGTTTGTAGGTTGCTGAAATAAAAGGTAAAAAAATTCCATGTCGCGGCGCAGCACGTTGCACCGCAGCGTTGGTTTATATAGACTTCGCAACCGTTCAAGTACGCTGTTTTCTGCGGCTTGATCAGTGGGCATCCGAACATGCGTGAATCGTCTGCACAGCACGTGTC
>CAZMEA010000218.1:1930-4582 GCA_964565135.1 uncultured Woeseiaceae bacterium | reverse complement strand
GCGCCGGCTGCGAGGTACAGGTCGAACACGCTGCCGCGCAGCGGTACCTGGAACAGCCATTGTCCGACGGCAAGTATCAGCGCGAGCTGAAACAGGCCGATGAGAACGTAGGGCACCACTTTGCCGATCATCAGTTCGGCCGAGCTGACCGGCGTGTTAATGAGCAGCTCGAGGTTGCCGCGCTCACGTTCGCGAACGATGGCGACCGCGGTAAACAGCGTCATCGTCATGGTCAGAATAACGCCCATCAGGCCCGGCACGATGTTGACCGGTGTCCGCCGCTCCGGGTTGTAGTAGGGCCGCACCTCGACGTTGTTGCCGGCGCCGGCGACCGGGGCCGTATCGAAGGAAAGCGGCATTGCTCGCAACTGATTCGCGACGCCGAGGATCGTGGGGTCGGTGCCGTCGACCAGCAGGTGCACGGCGGCACGCTGCGGGTCCATGACGCGACGATCGAAGTCTTTTGGCAGCACCACGCCGATAGCGATCCGGCCTTCGCGCAGGAGATCTTCCAGCTCCTGCGGGCCGGAAGCATGTCCGACGAGCTTTACGACCTGCGTCTGGCCCAGCTCCGATACGAACTGTCGCGACAGGTGGGTATCGGCATGGTTGACCACCACGGTGCGAAGGTTCCGGACGTCCGTATTGATCGCATACCCGAACAGCAGCATCTGTATGACCGGCAGTCCGACGACCATGCCGAAGGTCAGGCGATCCCGACGCAGCTGCCGCACCTCCTTCCGGATGATGGCCAGCGTGCGGGACAACGAGTTCATGCAGCTTCCTGCCGTGTCCGACCCGTAACGGCGACGAACACGTCTTCGAGCGATGGGCGGGTTGCTTCGGCGACAGCGTCGAGACCGGCATTCGCCAGTGCGGATTCGACAACCCGGATCGGATCGTCTGTTGTGTCCGGAAGCAAAACCCGCAGTCGAACGCCAAGCTGCGTCACGCTCGCCACCTCGCGCAATGGCGCAAGCACCGCCTGCGCGGCATACGGCTTGTCGGCAGCAACTTCCACGACATGCATGCCGGTCGCCGCCTGCAGCTCGGTCGGCGTTCCGTCGGCGACCTTTGCGCCCTCATCGAGGATGGCGAGTCGATGGCAACGTTCGGCTTCGTCCATGTAGTGCGTCGATACCAGGATCGTCGTGCCGGACTCCGCGAGGCTGAACAGATCCGACCAGAAGTCACGACGGCTTTGTGGGTCGACGGCGCTGGTTGGCTCGTCCAGCAGCAGCAGCTTCGGGTGATGCAAGACCGAGCAGGCCAGCGCGAGTCGCTGCTTCTGGCCACCGCTCATCGTGCCGGCGAGCTGCGCCTGCTGTGCGTCCAGGTTATAGCTGTCGAGCAGTTCGCTGATTCGCGTTCCCCGCTTCCTTGTCGGGTAGGAATAGATCTGCGCGATGAACTGCAGGTTCTCCATGACCGTCATGTCGCCGAACAAGGAGAACTTCTGGGTCATGTAGCCGATCTTCGGCTTCAGCTCGTCCGCGTCTCCAGGCACCTTGCTGCCGAGCACGGTCGCTTCTCCGGCGGTCGGGGTCAGCAGTCCGCAGAGCATGCGAATGGTCGTCGATTTACCGGAGCCGTTCGGTCCCAGGAAGCCGTAGATCTGGCCGGCGGGCACGTCCAGGTCGACACGGCTCACCGCTTCCAGCGTGCCGAAGCGTTTCGTCAGGCCGCGTGCCCGAATCGCGTAGTCGCCACTCATCGCGTATCGGGGACATCGAGTTCGACCTGCACCGGGACACCGTCCGGCAGCCGCGGGCCGTCGACATCGACATCGATCTTGGCGAGATAGGTAAGGCGACCGCGGTCGTGCTCCGTCAGCGCGAAGTAGGGGGTGAATGCCGCGTCGCTTGCCACCCATCGCACCCGGCCGTTCAGCGCACCGTCTATCCCGTCGACAAAGACGCGCGCCGGATCGCCCGGGCGAACGTGGACGCGGGTCTCTTCAGGAATATAGGTGCGAACATACGGCTGATCGCCACCCAGCATTACGGCAACAGGCTGGCCCTGCAGCGGGCGCTCGCCGGCCTCGAACAGGCGGCTGTCGAATACACCGTCAACGGGTGCTGCTGTCTCGTGGCGGGCGACGTCGATCGCCGCTGCGTCGTGCCGCGCTATCGCCTGTGCGACTGCGTGCTCGGCCTGCGCCAGCGCTTCCACCGTTGTACCAGCGAGCAACTCTTCGAGCTGCGCCAGGCGAAGTTCGAGATTGGCGCGGGCGCTGTCGAGCTGTGCCTGTGCCCGGTCACGATTCTCGACGGACGCCAGCTCCGATTCCAGCAGTCGACTGGCGCGCTCAAGCTCCAGCTGACGAAACTCCAGGTCCTGTTGAGCGCCGTCGCGGTTGGCGCGTGCCTGCGCGATCTGTTCCTGCCGCGGGCCCCGAACCAACTCGTCGAGCCTGGCTTTTGCCTGTCCGACCGCGGCACTCGCTTCGGCAAGCCGAGCCTTCGCGCGCGACGCATCCTGGCGCAGCAACGTTTGACCGGCCGTAACGGATGCCCCTTCATCGATCAGGATCTCGACGATGGGCTCGTTCGTTTCGGCGGTCAGTTCGATTCGGTCCGATGCGAGCTCGCCGACGAGCTGATTGTCCGTTTCGGCCGGATCGCAGGCTGTCAGCGAGGAAAGGCAAACGCA
>CAZMEA010000218.1:0-1830 GCA_964565135.1 uncultured Woeseiaceae bacterium | reverse complement strand
CGCCGCATAGCGGATCAGTCCGTCCATAGACTCACTCCGGCTTCACCCTGACGTAGTCGAGCGCCATGTCCATGTGCGTTTCGATCATCGCGTCGGTATCGAGAGAGCGCTGGCTGAAGACAATGTTCCAGATGACCGACGTGATCACCGGCGCAATGAGCAGCTGTGGCAGGTCGTTCACGGCCGTCGCCCTGAACTCGCCGGCCTCGACGCCGCGGTCGAGAAGCCGCTTCAGCGCGGCCAGTCCCCGGGACGCAACGTTGTCCCAGTAGAAGTCGACCAGGTCGGGGTGACGGTGCGCTTCGGCAATCAGCAGGCGGATAACCACGCTGATGCGTGAGCCGGGCATCCCTTTCATGAAGGTTAGGACCGGGCCGCGCAAAAACGCTTCGGCAGACGGCGTTGCCGCGTCGAGTTCGCGCTCGAGGAGTTCGACCTGCGGCACGACGACGCTGCGAATCACTGCCTTGAAGAGTTCTTCCTTGGTTTTGAAGTAGAGATACATCAGCCCTTTGCTGATGCCGGCGCGGCGCGCGACCTCCTCGATACGGGTGCCGGCGTAGCCTTTTTCGGCGAAAGCCGCGAACGCGGCCTCGGTGATTTCCTGCGGACGGTCTTCTTTACGTCGCTGGTAGCGGGGTTCGGTCATGCCGATCTCTTGCTGAACGCTCGGTCAGTAGTATATTTAATGACCGGCTGTTCAGCAAGAGACGGTGGTTTGCCACGTCGGGGAGCCTGGCTGCCCGCCGCCCGTGACCTCTCGCCCGGTCACGTAAACCAGACGAAGATGAATGGAGCGGTCAGCCAGAGCATCCCTTTGATGAAGAAGAAGGCGAATCCGGCGTAGCCAGCGCGTCGCAGAAACGAGGGCGCGGCCTGGGTTGTTGCAGTCGTCATGAGTTTTCTCCGAGGTGAGGAGGTGACCCGACCCGTCAGGGTCGGGTCACCGAACGAGGATCAGGCTTCCTGGGCAGACACCGGGCCCGAGAGGCGGCGCGACAGGGAGGGGATCAGAGCCGGAACCTTGCGCTTGTATTGCGCGTATTCCGGATGCGCGTCTTCCAGGTCACGCTCTTCGAACTTGATGCCGATAAAGATGTAGGCCGATGCGCCAGCCGCGAAGACCAGGTGCGTGACCGTCATCGTCGGTGTGAACCAGACGATGCCGAGCCAGCCCAGGTAGATCGGGTGACGGATCAGGCGATACAGGGTCGGCGTGACGAACTTCAGCGGCGGGACCGGGCGGCCGCGCAGGGCGTGCCAGACCTGGCGCAGGCCGAACAGATCGAAGTGATTGATCAGGAATGTCGCGTACAACAACAGGAGCCAGCTGCCCAGGTACAGGCTGATCAGCGAGATCTCGGCCCAGCGGCTGCCAACCTGCCAGATGACGCCACCGAGCGGTGCCCAGTAGAACATCAGCAGCGCCAGGCACGCCGTAGACAGCAGTACGTAGGTGCTTCGCTCCGCGGCTTCCGGGATGAAGCGCGTCAGCCAGCGCTTGAATGCCGGTCGTGCCATGCCGCTGTGCTGGATCGCAAACAGCGCCAGCAGCGCCCCGTCGATCAGCAATGCGGTACCGAGCGGCAATGTCGGATCGCCGTCGATCGAGCGGGGTACGCCGAAATTCCCGATGAAGCCAATGGCGTAGAGGAATACGCCGAAGAACAGGGCGTAGCTTATGACGCCGTAAGCAAAGATAAGTGCGCGTTTCATGGTGGTCTCCCTAAGTCGTTGATTGAATGAGCCTCGCGGCTGGAAACGAATAGTGGAGATCACCGTCGGGAGAGTCCTGACGGGGGCCAAACCAATTCATGACTTATCCATGAC
>CAZMEA010000217.1:0-4591 GCA_964565135.1 uncultured Woeseiaceae bacterium | reverse complement strand
GGCTGCTCGCACGCAGGCTGTGCTCGACCATTCGTCGGGTGGGTCCACCTCCGCCATCGCCCCAGCCGTAAATAAACAGGCTCTCTTCAGCGCTATGCTTCTCGCGATAGTCCTGCCAGTGACGATGCAGATTGCCGTAGTTGAAGTCCTGTGCGAAGTGCGTTGGCGGAAAGTGCGTCAAAACCTCACTGCCATCCGGCCCGCGCCAGCGGAATGAGTCGTACGGAAAGACGTTCGTATCGTTCCAGATATTCAGCTTGGCAGTCAGGAAGTAATCGATACCGCCCTGCTTCAGAATCTGCGGCAACGTGTGCATAACGCCAAACACGTCAGGCAGCCAGCATACGCGGGAGTCCGTGCCCAGTTCCTCACGCAGGAATCGCTTGCCGAACAGAATCTGGCGCACCCAGCTTTCCGGGCCCGGCAAGTTGCCGTCCGGCTCGACGTACATGGCACCGACCGTTTCCCAGCGCCCGGCATCAATCATTTCCCGTACTTGATCGAACAGCTCCGGGTAGTGCGTGCGCAGCTGCTCGTACAGATACGGCTGGCTCTGGCTGAAGCGATACTCCGGATACTCGCGGAGCAGGCTCAGTGCATTGCTGGTCGTGCGCCCGTTCTTGCGGAAGGTCTCCTTGATTGGCCACAGATACACCAGATCCAGATGCGAGTGCGCGTGAATGTTGATGTTGCCGTGCCGCCGGAATGCGCTGCTGGAGAACACATTCTCGTGAAGCAGTTCGCTGGCTTCGGCCGCGGCGCTTCTGGCCGATGCCCGGGACTCGAAGGCGGGCCCGAGAAGCCGGCACGCGTCTTCGAGGTGCTTCAGCAGGAAGCTCTCCAACTCCAGGTCCGCGTCCGACTCCCAAAGATGCCTGTATGCATCGAAAGCCAGCGACATATCGAAAAGGCACGCTTCGATGACGTCATCGCGCAGAATCAGATCGGCGCGTTTGAAGGTGTGCAGGTCGCGAGCGTCATTCTCCCGTGCGTCATAGGGATAGTTGATTGTGAAGGCTTCCATCGCCAGCGAAACGTCGGCGCCAGCGCGCGCGAACTCACCGAACGGAACAAGGCCGCGAAAACGGTCGAGACCCTGCCACGGTCGCCCATTGAGCATGAGCTGCGTCTCGCCACCGTCCATGTCGATGTGCAGAAAGGCGTTTTCATTTGCGTGTGATTCCGGAACTGTCAGCGTCGTCTGAAACTTTACCGTGGTGTCTGAGCCGCCCCATTGGTCGCCCACAGCCATGGGCTGCCAGTCGTCGATAGCTTCGTACTGACCGGGACCGATCAGTCGGCACCGCTGGAACTGCCAGCCGGCGATGGGGTGCGCATCGTAATACGCAAGCGCCGCCAGCCGCTCGATGTGGCGCTCGACCCAGTTTTGCGGGAGATCCGGGCTGCGGTCTTTGTCTTTTGGCTTGCGCTTGGGCATGTGAATCAGGCGTCCAGCTGTCTCCGGAACGCGTCCAGCTCCGCTGCATCGATCGTCAAAAGCTGCTTCTGCGTCGGAAACTCGCCGCTTAGCACTTCCTGATGATACTCGCGAAACGCCGCGACGCTGTCTGCGTACAGGCGGTCATATTCCGCACGGTGATCCCGGTAGACCTTTGCATGTCGCGGTATGTGGCCGTCGTTGTAGCCAAGAATATCCTTCGCGAATAGATATTGAGCATCGCAGCCGCTTCCAGCACCCATGGCGACCGTAAGGATTTTCAAGCGCCGGGAGATCTCGGCCGCGACCTCCTGCGGTACCAACTCAACCTCCATGGCAATGGCGCCGGCATCCTCGTAGGCTTTCGCTCGCTCATAGATTTTGAGGGCTTCGTCGGCGGTCTTGCCCACCGCTTTGAAACCACCCGTCCAGGTGTTCTTGTAGGGAACAAAGCCAACGTGACCGTGCACCGGGATTGCTTCCGTCGCGAGCGCTTCGACAACCGGCAGACTCATCGGGCAATAGACTGCATCAGCACCCTTCTCCATCGCTGCGAACGCTGCGCGCTTGGCCTCGTCCGCATTGACGTACTGGCCGTATACCAGACCGACGGTCATGAACGTGTTTGGCGCCGCGGCCCGGAAGGCCCGAATGTCGCTGCGCTCCCACGTGATGATCATGTCGATGCCGGCCTCTTCGCAGGCACCAGCTTCTTTCTCGGTGTGGACGTTGACCTGAGTCAGCGGGCGCGTGCCCTTCAGCGCCAGCAGGTCTTTGACGGTGAGTTTTTTCATTGCTTTATCCCTCGATGAACCATTCCTGCAGCCGGTCACGCATCCAGGAATTAACGGCGACGATACTGGCGCTGGGCTGCCCGGTGAACGGCTCTGCATGCATGTAAGGCGGCGGCCCGAACTCCGGCGCCACCGTCAGAGACTGCCCGGTCTTCTGGTGTGCCTCGACACTGATCTGCCACCAGCGGCGGTACATCTCGACGTGCTCGGACCACGCGGGATCCGACGGCTCTGTGACCTGGGGACTCTTTTCATGACCGATACGGGCATGCAGGTGACCGGTGCGGGCACTGGCTCGATCAAACAACTCCATAATGTCGTGCGGTATACGGTCGACGACGAGTAACCAGTGACTGAGGTCGGACGTAAGCTCCAACGCAGGAATCGCTTCCAGCAACTCGACGCAGGTAAACGGGTTGTACAGAATGCGTGCGCGGTGGGTTTCGAAGCAGGGCCTTATGCTGTGCGCCTGCGCCACGTCCATACACGCTTCGATGAAGATCCGCCCTCGCTCCACGCCGAAGCTGTCCGCACCAGCGTGCACGGACGCCTTCCTCGCTCCGAGTCGCGCTGCCGCTTCGCATTGCTCAGTGAAACTTGCGAGGTGTGCATCATAGTCGCCCCACGACTCTGTCCGGGTTGCGATGAGCGCGATGTAGTCGAGACCATGCTGCTCGAAATAGTCCTTGAGTCGTTCCAGTGCCTGGTCCGGGGTCCCGGCTTCGTTCTCGAGGTAGAAAACCGGAAACTCAACACCGGAATACTCTTCGGCGTGTGCTGACTCGGCGAACTCGAGCAAGCTTGTGTACTGGCTGCCTTCGCCAATGAGCCCCCAGGCTGACTTGATCAGGCGAATGCTCATACTGACGTCTTCAATCCGGCAGGTAACACGGATCTAGCTCGCACGCATCGGGTTCTTCTGGTGATTGACGCGGTACTGCCGGGGCGTTGTTCCGTACTGGCGTTGGAATACCCGATAGAAGTAACTCAGGTTCTCGATACCGCAGTCTGCAGAGATGTCCTGGATAGCTCGGTCGCTTCCTGCAAGCATTAGCGCCGCATGCTGCATACGAATCCGGTTGACGTAGGTGGACGGCGACATACCCAAGTGTTTTCGCGCCATGCGACAAACGTGCTCATGGCCGCGGCCAGCGGCTCTGACAAATCCAGCTGCACCCTCGCGAAAGACTTCCGGCCGCTTCGCTGCATCGCTCGCAGCGATCAGCCACTGGGGCACCGAATCGTCGTCGCTGATCGGCAGGTCGACGACACGAGTGAAGAGAGTCAGCAGATAGCCCTCTATCGCAGCGAGTGAGTTCCCGGACGCCTGCAGTTCACTCGACACGTTGACTGCGCGTTCGAATCTCGGCCCTGTTAATGGATTTACGTCCGGCGAATTGCCCTCATGCCAGAAGAAACGCTGCCCCAGATCCCGGCCATATCGTTCGCCGAAGTGTTCGATAATCTCGGGGCGCAGCGCGACGTTCACAATCTCGTTTCGCTCTCCGCGAACTGCCTGCAGAGCGTGCTGGTCGCCGGGGCGGACGAACACCAGATGCCCGCGATCCAGGCGCGTCACGTCATTACCGATCCAGTGGTGCGTCGCCCCATGAGTCACGATGAAGACTTCGTAGAAGTCATGGCGGTGCAGGAACTTCGGTTTCGAGACGCTCAGCGCCTTCCTCGCGAAGTGGAAGTGCTCGTCAGGTCCGATGAAATCGTCGATATGAAACGTTTGCAGCCGCATTACAGCGCGCCCGGAATCTCGTAGTTGACCGCAGGCCGTATAATCAAAAAAAGCGAATAAAAAATCAACTTTCGAGCTATATGTGCAAAAATAAGGCAATTTATGCTTAGGCTTCGAACGGGTGGAAGCTATGCATACATCAGAACTCGACCTTTCCTTTACGCCGGTCACGAATCCGTCGCCGACAAAACTGACCCCGGCAGAGATCGAGCAATACAATCAACTGGGCTACGTGCGCCCTATTGACGCCTATTCCAGCGCCGAGGCGGATCGGCTACGCGCCTACTTCGACAAGCTGATGGACGATAACGGGCCGGACGGTGCGTTCGGCATCAATTGCTACCAGGCGCGTCTGGCCGGTATCTGGGATATCGCCACGGAAGACCGAATCCTCGACTACGTCGAAGACATCGTCGGGCCCAACATCATCTGCTGGGCGACGGCCGTGCTTTCGAAACCTGCAGGCAGTGAGAAATTCGTGCCCTGGCATCAGGACGCCTCCTTCTGGGGTCTGCAGCCCGCCCGAACGGTGACCGTGTGGCTGGCGATCGACGATGCCGACACGCAGAACTCGGCCATGCAGTGGATACCCGGCACGCACAACAAGGGACA
>CAZMEA010000216.1:0-4631 GCA_964565135.1 uncultured Woeseiaceae bacterium | reverse complement strand
GCCGACGATGAAACTGGTGTCCTCTACGTCCTCGCCGATGGTGCGGGCAAGATCGGCTGTATCTCCGCCCAGCCGTGACCAGTTGACACCAATGTAAGGCGCGAACTTTCGATGCCATTCGTAGCGCAGACGTAGCCCGAACTCTGTTTTCATGGTGCCGCGACCGATACCGCGTTCCGGCACGTTGCTGCCCGACACTTCCCAGTCAAGTCTCGGTTGCAGCACCAGTCGTTGGGTTAAAAGCAGGTCGTATTCGGCTTCCAGCCGGGCCGAGATCTCGCCTTCGTCGCTGAGAAACACGGCGGTATCGATTTCGAACCATTGTGGTGCCAGGCCCTGGGCTCCCAGGACGACGTATGAGCGGTTCGGGGAAGGTGCCTGGTCGAAGCGCACGCCGACCTGCCAGTCAAAGAAGGGCGACCAGGCCCGGCTGTACAGGAGCTGAAGCTCACTGTCCTTGTTCGTGTCTCTTTCCCGCTTTCCCTCCGTCTTGATCCACAGCTTGCGATAGTCGTCGCCGACCCAGCCCTGCAGGTCCCAGACGAACTGACGCTCGGACTCCGCGTACTCGAAGCGATCTGCCTGAGCGAAGGTGTAGATGTCGTCATCCGCAGCAATCGCATCCCGGGTTAGAAACACAGTGATCAACATCACTGCAGCGCTCGGTCGCCCTGTCACGACACTGGTTCCTCTTCCACGAGGACGGACTGCATCATGCCGGCCTTCATGTGGTACAGCATGTGGCAGTGAAACGCCCAGTGGCCGGGCTCGTCGGCCGTGATGTCGAGTTCGAGTCGCTCGGCGGGCTTGACCACGACGGTATGTTTGCGAGGGTTGTGCCGACCGTTGCCGTTGACCAGTTCGACGAACATGCCGTGCAGGTGAATCGGGTGCGACATCATTGTGTCGTTGACGAGCACCATTCGAAGTCGTTCGCCGTACGCGAAGCGGATCGGTCCGTCGACCTCCGAGTACTTGACGCCGTCGAAAGACCACATGTATCGCTCCATGTTGCCGGTCAGGTGCAGCTCCAGGGTACGTTCCGGTTCGCGCGTGTCCGCGTTCGCCGTGAGGCTGCGCAATTGGCTGTAACGCAGCACGCGATGCGGGACGTTTGCCAGGCCCTGGCCGGGTTCGTTGAGCCGGTTGAAAGGGCGTGCCACGACGTTTGCAACGCCGGGCCCACGACGGTGGTTGTGTTCGACCGCGACGGGATCGGCTGCCATCTCACCATGGTTCATCGATCCATGATCCATCTGGCCGTGATTCATCGTGCTGTGATTCATCCGGTCATGGTTCATTTGACCGTGGTCCATGTGGCCGTGATCCATGCCGCTATGGCCCATCGAGCCGTGGTCCATGCCCATATCGCGCATAGTCACGCGCGGCGCCGGACGAAGCTCCGGAACCTCCGCAAACATGCCGGCTCGCGGCGCCAGGGTGCCGCGAGCAAACCCGCTTCGGCCCATGGTTTCGGCGAACACGGTATAGGCTCTGTCTTCCTGCGGCTGCACGACAACGTCGTAGGTTTCGGCGACACCGATCTGTATCTCGTCGACCGTGACAGGCTCGACGTTCTGCCCGTCGGACTGAACGACGGTCATCTCGAGCCCCGGTATCCGGAGATTGAAGAACGTCTGTGCCGATCCGTTGATAACCCTGAGCCGCACCCGCTCACCGGGTTCGAAAACGCCGGTCCAGTTCTGGTTCGGGTCCATGCCATTTAGCAGGTACGTGTAGGTCGCCGCCGTGATGTCCGCGATGTCTGATGCTTTCATACGCATGGCGCCCCACATACGGCGGTCCGCCGTGGCGGCCGAAAAGCCATCCCGGCCGGCGTCCCTGAAAAACTCGCCAACGGTGCGGCGGTTGTAGTTGTAATAGTCGTCGCGGACCTTGAGGTTATTCAGCAGCCTGTTCGGATCCTCGAACGTCCAGTCGGAGAACAGGAGAACGAACTCGCGGTCATACTCGACCGGGTCGTTGCCCTCCGGATCGATGATGATTGGGCCATAGACACCGGTCTGTTCCTGGAAGCCGGAGTGACTGTGATACCAGTAGGTGCCGTTCTGCCGAACCCGGAACTGGTATCGATACGCACCTCCCGGTTCGATACCGGCAAAGCTCAGCCCTGGCACGCCATCCATGTCCGACGGTAGCAATAAGCCATGCCAGTGCAGTGAGCTGACGTCGTCCAGCGAATTGTGGACGGAGAAATCGACAGTCGTGCCCTCGCGCCAGCGGAGGAGCGGCCCGGGTACGGTTCCGTTGATACCGGTCGCTGTGGTCCTGCGTCCATCTATTGTGACGGGAGCGGCGCCGATTCTAAGGTCCCCGGAAGCCGCAGATGTGGAGTCCAGCCCCGCAACATCCGACATTGCCCAGGTCGGGCGCGGCAGGAGCATTCCTGCGCCCAGGGTGGTCAGTCCCAGCGCACCGGTGCGCAGGAACTCGCGTCTAGAAACAGATTGTCGTTTCGGCATTTCACCTGTCCAGCAAAAAACAAAGCACGCGGCAGCGTCGCCGCACGTTCGATTACGTACAGGTGAGGGCTAGGTCAGCAGGCGGTCGCCCGCTGTTACAGGTGTCTGTCGGCGTCGTTGAGGCTTGTAGGGCGGAGGCCGAGGCAGCGTGCCATTGGCGGTCTGAACGGAGAGCGTCATCGCCGCATACGGCAAGGGCGCCCATTGCAGGTCGCCCGTGCGCTCAAGCGTGAGAAGCCCGGCGAGGTCCGCCGCGTCAGCCATGCCGCAATCGGCACCGGCGTCGACGTCGTGACAAGGCGCAGACTCGGATTCCTCGGCAGCAACTGAATGATCGCCGTGCATACCCGCGTGGTGCGAGATCTCGTCAGTTCTATCGTCAGCGAGATCCGCGAGGGCGCTCGCGCACGGGCACAGCGGCGTGCCCAGCACGAATACGGCTAGGACCCATCTTGCAAGCGGCTGCGACGCGATCATGCGGCGACCATAATCCTGCTCAACCGCTCAATCAAGGGATTCCGTTCCCGTTACGGCAAGCCGCGACCCGGGGACCATGGAACACTGGCCGCATTCAACGCGTTCTTGAGCGCTTCGTAGTCTCGGTCGACGAGTTGCGTCAATGCAGAGCGCACAGCGTTGTACTCGTTGCGGGCAACCTGCAGGGTCTGCTGGTGCGTGGCTGTCGGACCGTGCGCGTTCCAGTGAGGGCTGAAATTCGCCGCGTTTATCCTTGCAGTCACCGGCATCGGCCGTGCAGCCGCGTAGCTGCCTCGCACTGAGTCGCCGGCAAGTCGATCGCGCTGCTGGAGCAGCGACTGGCGCAGCGTGTTCGTGCGGTCGTAAAGCGCCGCTTCCGCGGTAGATCGTCCGAGCACGTCCTGAGCCGCCTGCAAGTCGGCGACGATTTCGTCAATCGCCTCCAGCGTGCCCCGGACGGCGCGGTTCAGCTCATCAACCTGGCGCGTAAACGCTATGCGCTCATCCTGCGACGTGCCCTCGAGTGTTGGTTCACGTATCGATACCGCTTCGAATGTCTGGGTCTGTCCAAGATCCGTTAGCACACCGTCGATCCGGCGATGCATCGATACCTGGTACCTGCCGGGCGCCACCAGGACACCCGCTCGGCTATCGTCATCTTCGCGCTCATCCTCCGGAACGAAGGGATGCAACGCCGGGTAACGCAGATCCCAGTTGAGACGATGGAATCCGGCTTCGACCGGTCCTTCGAGATATCGGATCACGTTGCCATCCATGTCCGCGACGCGAAATACGATGGCGGGCGAATCCTCGAGGCGTTCGGCATCGAGGTCTTCCCAGCTCGCGAACGTGACGTCTTCGTTGCTGCCTTCCAGCTCTTTCTCTGCCTCCCGCCGCGCGTCCTTGCCGGTCTGCAGGGCTTCGGGCAGGTAGTACGTGAACATAGCGCCGAAGTCCGGGTTCGGCGCCACGTAGTAGGCGTCGCCCTGGCTGTCCACGCAGCCAGGCGTCGAGCACGCGTGCGGTCGCCTGGGTACGTACCAGTGCGCCCGGCGGACGGGGAAGAGCACGGTATCGTTTTCCAGCATGGACTGGGTTACGTCTCGCAACGGCGAGTAGTCGTCAAGAACGAAGAAGCTGCGTCCGAATGTCGCACCGACCAGGTCGTTCTCGCGCGTCTGGATCACAAGATCGCGAAACGCGATGTTTGGTGTGTTTCCTGCAAGCTTCGTCCAGGCACCACCGCCGTTGACCGTGAAGAACACGCCAAATTCCGTGCCCAGGAACATCAGCTGCGGGTTCACATGATCCTGAACGATGCGCCAGAGCAGATGCCGATCGGGCAGATTGCCGACGATGCTGCGCCAGCTTCGCCCGCGGTTCTCACTCTTCAACACATACGGCGCAAAGTCTCCGCTCTTATGGTCATCGACGACGACGTACACGGTGTCCGGATCGTGCAGGTCAGCCTTGATGTCGTTGACAAAGAAGTAGTCCGGTACCCCGGGCAAACGGTCCACGCGTCGCCAAGACTCGCCGCCGTTTTCGGTGATCTGAATGATGCCGTCGTCGGTTCCTGCATAAATCAGTCCTGCGACCAGTGGCGATTCCGACAACGACGTGATCGTGTTGTACTGCGACATCGCGCTCAGGTCCCAGTGCGCGTTGGCA
>CAZMEA010000215.1:0-4632 GCA_964565135.1 uncultured Woeseiaceae bacterium | reverse complement strand
AGCGATCAGGCAAATCAGAAGTAAGGGTTTAAGCGGTCGAAGCATCTGCGCGTCTATGTCCGTGACGGCCCGAATTCCATGCGCCGGGCTCAACTATGAGAGCGTTGGCGCGGCCCAGAGTTCCGCGATTCGGTCCGTCGTGAGCTCAATTGACTTTAGACCCCACAGGTCGTGCATGCAACCGAGGTCCTTAACTTCCATATCTGTGGGCGAAACATCAGAGAATCAAGACATTATTGCGGTTTAGCGGACTTCCGATTGCCAAACCAGCGGCGGTTCCTGCATCAATGCCAGCTGTTCACGCAGGCTCAGGATGTGCTCATCCCAATATTTGCGGCTATCGAACCACGGGAACGCCGCCTTGAATGCCGGATCTTCCCATCGGCGGGCGATCCAGGCGGCGTAATGCATGATCCGCAGCGTTCTCAGCCCTTCGACGAGCCAAAGTTCTCGTGCGTCGAACGGGCGGAACTGTTCGTAGCCCGACAAAAGGCTTGCCAGCTGCGGCGTTTGCTCGTCGCGCTCTCCGGACAAGAACATCCACAGATCCTGAACGGCCGGGCCCATACGCGCATCGTCCAGGTCCACGATATGTAGACGTTCGTTCTGCACCAGGACGTTGCCCGGATGGAAATCTCCGTGCAGGCGGATCCACGGCACGTCGCCGGCCCGATCGAAGCACGCGTCGACGGCGTCCAGCAGATGCTCGACGAGTCCGTCGTACACCGCTTCCAGTTCCACGGGTATGAAGTGCTTCTCGAGCAGGAAATCGGCGGAACGATCGCCGAAGTCCTCGATCGTCAGGGCGGGGCGGTGCATGAAGTCGGACGTTTCGCCGTGCAGATGTATTCTTGCGATCAGCCGTCCGAGCTGCTCGAGCAGGTCCGCGTCATCCAGCTCCGGCGGCCGGCCCGGGTGGCAATCGGCCACCGAGACCCGAAACGGACCGTGTTTGTGCAGGCTCTGGCCACCGATCACCAGCGGCGGTACGACCGGAATGTCGAGCGCGCTCAGCGCTGCCGAAAAGCTGTGTTCCTCGAGGATCGCAGCGTCGGACCAGCGGTCCGGCCGGTAGAATTTGGCTACAACGAACGGCCCGTCCTCCGTCCCGACCTGGTAGACGCGATTCTCGTAGCTATTGAGCGTCAGAAGTCGCCCGTCGCAGCGAATACCAAGCCCGTCCAGGGCGTTCAGGACGTCGTCCGGTTGCAGGCTTGCGAATGCGAGGGTCGGATCGTCGAAATCGGAATCAGGCGTCACTGACTGGGCTCGGCGGCATGCTTATAATCACCAACATGAAGTTATACCAGTCAATCACCGGTGATATCGAAGACAGCCCGCGAGGGCCGGAGACGATCGCATTTTTCGATCTCGACGGTACCCTGATTCACGGCTTCTCCATCGTGTCGATGTTCCGTGAGCGGGCAACGAGCGGCAAGATCGCCCCGTCAGACGCTGCGCAGCAGCTGTTTTCGCTGGTCACGCACGGCATCAACGGCAGCGAGTACAACCGCTTGCTGGAAGAGGTGGCCGAGCGCCTGGCCGGCACAGCTGAAGACGAACTGATCGAGTTGGGCGAGACCGTCTTCGACAAGTACCTGGCGGGCTCGATCTATCCGGAGTCGCGGGCGCTCGTCAGGGCACATCTCGAACGTGGTCATACCGTCGTCATTGTCACGTCCGCGACGAACTACCAGGCTGAAGCGGTTGCCCGGGAACTCGATATCGACCATCTGCTCTGCAATCGATTCGAGGTCATCAACGGCGAATTAACGGGCGAGGTCGTTCATCCGATCTGTTTCGCGGCAGGCAAGAAAGATGCCGCCGAAGCCTTCGCCGACGCTCGGGGCGTTGACCTGAAAGACTGCTATTTCTACTCCGACGGGTTCGAGGACCTGCCGCTGCTCGACGCCGTTGGCTATCCGCGACCGCTCAATCCGGACTCCAGTCTTGCAAGCACGGCGCGGCGCCGGGACTGGCTTACGCGCAGCTTCGACAGCCGTGGCATTCCCGGTATGCGCGAGGTCGTCCGAACCGGTCTTGTTTACGGCGCGTTTTTCTCCGCCGCGTTGCAAATTCTGCCGACCTGGTTTCTGAATCAGTCGCGTCGGGACGCGGTTAATCTGGCCGTTACGACGTGGGGTGAGTTCGGCAGTGCCCTGGCCGGCATCAAGGTTCGGATCAACGGTGAGCAACACTTGTGGGAAGAACGCCCCGCGGTGTTCCTGTTTAACCATCAAAGTGCGATCGACGTTCTGATCATTGCCAAGCTCTTGCGGCGAGACTTCACCGCAATTGCGAAGCAGGAAATCTCGACGAATCCGCTGGTCGGTCCGGTGTTTCGCGTGGCCGACACCGTCTTCGTTGACCGACGGAACAGCGACCGTGCGATTGAGGCACTGAAACCGGTGGTCAAGACCCTGCACGACGGTTTGTCGATTGCGATTGCGCCTGAAGGCACGCGGAGTGCTGGCGACAAGCTTGGCCCGTTCAAGAAAGGCCCGTTCCACATCGCGATGCAGGCCGGGGTGCCCGTAGTCCCCATCGTGATCCACAACGCAACGGACGTGCTGCCGAAAGGCGGATTCTTCGTGCGCCCGTCAACGGTTCACGTCGATGTACTGCCGCCGATATCGACGGATGACTGGCGCGCCGAGAGCATCGAGCAGCATGTCGCGGATGTTCGTCAGCTGTTTGTCGACACGCTTGGTCAGCCGCAGCCTCACGTAGACGCCCGCCTGAAAAGCGTCAAGTAAGGCGGTCATCCACTGCTACTAGAGCACGTCGAAGGTAAGGCCGGCGTTGGACTGCAGACGTGTCAGCAGTTTCCCGCCCATGGCCGATGCCGGTGTCCAGAAGCCGCCGCCAACGGGAAGATCGTCCTTTGCCAGGCATACGGCACTTTCGGCAATCATTTTGCACGTAGAACCATAGCCCGGGTCGCGGTCGCCGGTAACCCGTACACGTATGGTTTCGCCGGCATTCGTTGTGCCAACCAGTACCAGGTTGAAAGAGCCGGACTCTCGCTCTTTCTCACCCGGGCCATCACCCTGGTCCGGAACAAGTCGCTTCACGATGTTCTCTCGCGTGAAATCGACTGCGCTGGCGGCCATGAAAGCGCCCATCGCAACGGAAGCCGAGACGGCTTTCATCCTGCCGCCAAGGCCGGGTCCCGTCATCGTCGCTTCTCTATAGCGAAAGTCTCGGCCATAGTCATACTTCAATAGTGCATTCGTTCGCCGGACGACGCGCTGATTGATGACGGCCATAACAAACGGGCACGTCCAGCTGTTGAGCGCTTCGCTGTACGCCGGGCCTTGCTGGTCGCGACCATCGGGACCCTCGCGCTCACCCTCCGGATTGAGGCTGTAGGGATCGACCATCATCCGCGCGATGTTCCGATCGCGTTTGCCTTCCTCGATGGCGTTGAGAAGGCTTGCGGCCGTGCCGCCACTGAATCCGCCCCGGATCGCTCGAACACCGAGCGCGACGGTCACGCAGTTCTTGCCGAATCGATCAACCGATTCGCGTTGCAGAAACCACACGCCCATGTCCGAGGGAATGGAGTCAAAGCCGCACGCATGAACGATTCGGGCACCTGTTGCCTCCGCTTCCTTCTGATGCGCATCGATCATCTGCCGCATCCATTGAACCTCGCCGGCCAGATCGACGTACCCGGTTCCGTTTGCGACGCAGGCGGCAACCAGTGCCGAGCCATGTTGGGCATACGGGCCAACGGTGGTCAGAACGACCCGGGTTCGAGCGGCGATGGCGTTGAGCGATTCGGCGTCTGTGCTGTCCGCGACGAGCATTTCTACAGCGCCATCAGGAATACCGATCTCCTGCATGACGCGCCGGAGCTTTTCGACGTTGCGCCCGGCCACGGCCCATCGCAGTTCGCCACCGGCTGCGTACTGACCGAACAGGTATTCGGCAACGAGGCGGCCAGTGAATCCGCTCGCGCCGAAGACGACGATGTCGAACTCGCGGTTCGAAGTATCAGTGCCTGCCGACATGCTGTTATCAGACCTTCTGTTGAAGGGGTGGCACAATACCAGAACGACGCATCCGCGGTGTGGTCGATGCGGCGGTCTCCCGGTTCCTTCAGGCGTCGATATGGGTGCAGCGAAATCCGAGCCACGAATGCTCGATGTGGTCATCATCGGGGCGGGCTTTGCCGGCATTGGCATGGCCAAGAAACTGCGCGACGCGGGTATCACCGATGTGCTCACTCTCGAACGAGGCGACGCAATCGGCGGCACGTGGCGTGATAATCACTATCCCGGCTGCGCTTGCGATGTGCCTTCGCACCTCTATTCGTTCTCGTTTCGCCAGAACCCGGACTGGAGCCGCCTGTATCCCGAACGAGGTGAGCTCCGGACGTACCTCGAAGACTGTGTGGATGACTTCGGGTTGCGTGAGCGCATCCGCCTGGGCTGTCGCGTGGATCTTGCGCAGTTCGATAAGTCACTCCCGGGCTGGCGTATCACCTGTAGCAATGGCGACACTCTGAGCGCGAGAACGCTAGTCTCGGCAATCGGCGGACTGAGCCGGCCATCAACGCCCCGCCTCCCGGATTTCGACGTATTCGAGGGCGACAGCTTCCATTCCGCGGACTGGGACGACGAGGTG
>CAZMEA010000214.1:0-4667 GCA_964565135.1 uncultured Woeseiaceae bacterium | reverse complement strand
CCTCTGCGGTAAAGCCGATCGCGGGCACCTTCATGAACGGGTGCTCGGCGAGTTCTCCGTTCAGGGTCGCATTCAGCGTTACCGGCCGAGAAACGCCCAGCAGCGTCAGGTCGCCCTCTACCGCCGCGGTGTTGTCCCCCGTTGCCGTGACACGCCGCGAGACGAAACTGATGCTCGGGAACTCCGCCGCGTTGAGAATGCGAGGATCGTCAGAAATCTCTGCGTTGAAGTCCTTTTCACCCGGAAACGCCGTGTCGACGCTGCGCGGATCAATGTCAGCACGCACCGTGCTTGCGGCGATGTCGTCTGCGTCATATTCGAGAGTGATGCTGACGTCATTCACTCGCGCCGTGTAGTTGGACAGGCCCATATGCCGAATACTCCACAGCAGGCGGGTATGTACAGCGTCATTAACGTACGTGCCCGAAGGAGCGATGCCTTCCGCGCTTGCTATGCCGGTGACCGCGATCAGCGACAGGGCCATGCCGATAGTGATGTCTTTCATGTTGTTCTCCATGCGTCGTGGTTAAGAAATTGGATCAGCCTTCGACCGTCAGCGAGACACCGCGGAAGGGCACGGGCTGGGTCGGGATGTCGCGACCCTTCAATGGAACGGCGACGCCAACGACGCGCACGCGACCGCTATCGAGCAATGCGTCGAGCGCAGCCGGTGGCACCTCCACCTGGGTAGTAACCTGTCGTTCCAGACCCTGGCGAAGATCAGGAATTGGCAGGATCGTGAACGTGCCGACAAACGTTGCCGCTCCACCCGGCCGATCGTCGACAAAGAAGAGACGATGCTGGTACGGGTGCATGGGCAGTGACATCCGCTCGTAGTTGAGCGAGACCCGTCCCGGTCCGTCGCCGCGGGCAACCGTTTCGATGGCCGCCAGCAATTCGTCATTCGGATCCAGCGATCCGAAGTCGATACCGTCACCGGGAAATACGGGCGTCGTTTCCGGCGTCAATGTGTGTCGATAGGACAGATCCTCGAACCGGTAGCCCAATGCTTCGGTATCGAGCAGGTCGCCGACTGCGATCGTTTCAATCTGGCCTTTCGGTCCGTAGAACCAGAATTCGTGTTCGAGCCAGGCGGACGAATCAGGATTCTGACGCCCGTCATGCTTCAGCCAGGCCTCCCACAGCCGATCGATCTGGCCGTGATGGCTCTGGAATATCGGGTCGTTACCGGCACCGTCGAAGCTCGCCATCTCACCACCAATCCAGTTGTGAACGCAGTTGTGCACCGACTGCTCTAGCGTGCCCTCGACCTGAAGTTCACCGGGAATCCGCTCTCGCCCACCAAAGTGATTCCATGCAACCGCGCGCAGGCTGGGTCCGACTTCCAGGAAATCTGCCGGCAGAACGTCCTCCGGACCCTGCAGTCGGGTCGTATTGTTCAGTGCGTTATTGCGACCGAAGTACCACTCGGGAATCGTCGGATTGCGGGTCCAGTCCCAATACGGGAGAGCAAAAGTCGGCTCATTCAGGATTCGCCGGATCTTCTGCTCGAGGTTGAACAGGTACGCGCGATGCCACGGCAGGAAATTCCAGCCGTAGTGCACCTGGTACTGGAAGGTGTTGGTCGCGCAGAAAAGCGAATGATGTGCCCAGTGCTGTGCCCAACCGACCGGATCGAGAGGGTTGCGGTCAGACCGTGCGCGCATCCACGCCACGGCCTCGCGGTACATACGAACATCGTCGCTGTCGGCCGTCAGCGAGTGCGCATCCTTGCGTACGCCGAAACCGAATACCCCGTCGAATCGGGGCGCATCGAGCGCCAGCCCGCCAGGAGGTGACAGATCAGGGTCCTGGCCGAATGCGGTAAGCCCGCCGGCGAATGCCGCGGCAGCGCCGCCGGCACCCCAACGCAATACATCGCGCCGCCGCACAGGCTGAATCTCTTTCCTATGACTCATCGAAGTCTCCGGTTGAGTATGAGCGTCTGAATGGGTGGCGGAGCCCGGCGGAACCGGGCTCACGAACATCGCCCTAGGCGGCGACGGGACCGATTCGCGGTCCGTGTTCGACGCGTTCATCGGCCTTGTGAACCATCGTGTAGGCGTAGTCCACGCCCATCCCATACGCTCCGCAGTGCTCACGGATGATGTCCATGAGTCCGTCGTACGTGTCGCGCTTTGCCCAGTCGCGCTGCCATTCGAGCATCGTCTGGACCGTCGTCATCGGCACGACACCACCCTGGATCATTCGCTCCATGGAACGCTGATGCGCTTCGTCCGACGTATCACCGGACGCGTCTGCGACCATGTAGATTTCGTAGCCCGCATCCGCCATAGCGGAGAAGGCAAACATGTTGTTGCAGATGCCGGTCCACAGCCCGGAGACGACGACTTTGTTGCAGCCGTTTGCCGCGAGAGCATCGCGAACCTTCTGGTCGTCCCAGGAGTTCATCGACGTACGCTCGAGAATTTCGTTTTCGGGGAAGACACCCAGCAGTTCAGGGTAGGTATGGCCGGAGAACGACTCGGTTTCGACCGTCGTAATTGTTGTCGGAATGCCATACAGCTTCGCAGCCTTTGCGAGTGCGACGGTATTGTTCTTCAACGTCTGTCGGTCGATCGACTGAACGCCGAACGCCATTTGCGGCTGGTGATCGATGAAGATCATCTGTGAGTTCTGCGGGGTAAGCAGATCGAGTTTCTCGGACATTGGTTTCTCCTCCTTTCGATACAGTCAATCCGGACCATCGGGAATAGCCGACAATCGGGTGTGGCCGCCGAAATGCCGATCGGCCGCGATAGATTCGTTTATCTGTTGCATTGCCGGACGCCGGTGAGGCGGCCTCTTGAAACGACGAGACCCCTGCGTCTCGTCTGTAGCCGGGGCAGGCGTGCCGCTGAACGTTCGCGCCTTGCCACCGCGGAGCTTATTCTGCGATATTGCCATTATCACGACAATAAGCTATGTAAATGACATACTGTCGCTTTATTAGCGACAATCAGAGATTCACGAGGAGAAACGCCCTGGACAGGCTCGAACGAATGCGCTGCTTTACGAAGGTTGTCGAACTCAGCGGCTTTTCCGCGGCGGCTCGCTCCATGGGGCTCTCCCGATCGGTGGTCAACAAGGCTGTGATCAACCTGGAGAACGATCTTCATTCGCAACTGCTCCGACGGAGCACCCGCCAGGTGACGCCGACAGATGCGGGTCTCGCGTTTTACGATCGTTGCATCGATATCCTCGCGGAAGTCGACGACGCAATAGCGTCAATCAGGGAACTCCAGGATCGCCCGGCCGGGGTACTGCGCGTGAACGCACCCATGTCCTTCGGTACCCTGCACCTCTCGGCAGTAGTCGCAGACTTCATGCGCGCTTATCCTGAGGTTCACGTAGAACTGGTCTTGAACGACCGATTTGTCGATCCGATCGAGGAAGGATTCGACTTGACGTTCCGGGCCGGCGAGCCGCTCGTAACGACGAGCCTGATTGCCCGTGACATCGCCCCTGCGCCACGGGTGCTCTGTGCTTCACCCGGGTACATTGCGACAAGCGGCCAGCCGACCGCACCGACAGAACTGAAGAATCACCGTTGCCTGCACTACGGCTATCTCGGGTCGGGCCGAAACTGGCGGCTGATCGGACCCGATTCGGACCAGGCCTACGCAATTCACTGCGCTATGGGATCGAATAATGGCGAAGTTCTGCGGGATGCCGCGATAGCCGACCAGGGGATCGTGCTGCTACCGACGTTTATCGTCGGACCAGCCCTGGAGGACGGCCGCCTGCAAACCGTGCTGCCCGCGTACCACGCCCCAGCAATCAATCTCTACGCGCTGTATCCGCGGCATCGTCACCTGTCATCCAAGGTTCGCCTGCTCGTGGACATGGCAGAGCGTCAATTCGGCGGGCGAGCCGACTGGACCGGGGAATCCTGACCGACACCCACCGATCTCGGATTACTGCGTCTTAATCAATATTCACGCAGTATTTTATATTTCATTTTGATTATTGACCCAATTTCCTGCAACTATCTGCCGATTTAACGCAGGAAACGCAAGCACTTACGACCGAAACTACCGTAGACTTTCCGGCATCAAGTAACGCTGACTGGTCGGAGGGCGCTATGTCGCATCTGAAGAAAATTGATCACGTGGCCTACGCGGTCCAACAGGGCAACATCGAGAAATGGGCCTGGTTCCACATCGAAGTCGAGGGCGGCACGCTCATTAAACGCATCGATGACGCACGACCCGACGATCCGAACAGCAGCATGAAAATCTGGTGCATCGACTTTGGCGAGTTCGGCATCGCGCTCATCGAGGGCATCGATCGCGCTGAAAAGTCCCAGGTCACGAACTTCGTCGAGAAACACGGCGATCATTCCTGCCAGCACGTTGCGTATGACTGCCACGATCTCGACAACTTCATCACACACATGAAGTCATTGGGCGGCCATCCGCGGGGCGGCGTACTTGTCCAGGACGACGGCTTCGGCATTCTTAAGCAAATGTTCGCTAAAGGCTACGCCTCAGGCCACGCCGGCGAAGCTACCTTCCCCGAGTACTGCCAGCGGCCTGACGCGAATGGAGCGTCCGGCGACGTGGAAATTACCTTCTCGGATGTCGCAGGCGGAGAATTCTACAAGCAGGTGCAGGATGCGATCGACGAAGGCGACGAGCAGCCCTTCTTCGATTTCTCGTACATGC
>CAZMEA010000213.1:0-4680 GCA_964565135.1 uncultured Woeseiaceae bacterium | reverse complement strand
GGGTCGCGCTACTGGGCCTATCGCCCTACGGCGGAGTGACTCGGAACAAACGGGCGAACGGCAGGTCGCGCTCGTCGCCCGTGCGCAGCTCGTCGATGAGTTCAAATCCCTCGGGTATCGTGTCCGTCGTCAGCCCGTTTGCCAACGGCGGATTCGCAGCGCGGATCACACCGACCGGATTCGGTGTGTTCTCGGTTTCACCCACCCTGAACAGCGCATTCAGACGAATGAGTACATAGTCGACCCGGGTTGCGTCGTTGCGTAACGCGTCGGGCGTCATGCCCATGAGTCGCTGCACCTCAAGCGCTTTCTCGCCGTGTTGGCGGGTCAAAAGGAAGTTGTTCGCAATGACCGAACAGTCGCTGTGGTAGCGGATCGGGTGGCCGTCGTCAGTTCCCGCGAGAACGACGCCAGGACTCGACGCACACTGGTTCTCCAGCGTTTGATACAGCGGTCGCGTAACGGCGTACTCGGCAGAAAGCCCGGCTGGCATGAGCTGAAACAGCTGACTGCGCAGCGGTGGCTGATACGCGAGCACGACAACGAGCAGACCGATGGCCGCCGTACCGACGGGTGGATAGCGCAGCCGGTCTTCGGCAACCTGAAGAGCCCATACCGCGATGGCCAGCAGTGCCCAGTAGCCAAACGGATGCAGACGAAACTGCAGGAGCAGCAATGCCAGGCCCATCAATGCGGTTGCCATGAGCATGCGATGGGACAAATCTGTAGCGGTCACCCACCGCCAGGCTGTGACGAGCAGGAACAGCGGCGCCAGCAGGATTAGCCAGCTGTACAGCTTCGCGACAGCCATTGCGCCGCTCTCGGCAAACATGCGATACGGGCTGTAGACCTCGGTTACCTGATCGAGAAGCGTCGTCGCACCGGCCAGGAAACTCGCCCCTTTGCCCGCTTCCGTGACGATTGGCAGCGCGAGCGAAACTGCCGCAATGGCAACGATCGCCCAACCCTGCCGATCTGCCGCTATGCGGCTGAGCAGAACCAGAACGACGGCCGATGATAGGGCCACATAGAGATGAAACCAGGAATGGGTTGCGAACTCGAAGCGCAGATCCCGGAAGGTTGCCGCCGGCAGCAGGAAAAGCAGGCAACCCAGAACCAGGGAGACGGCCAGTAGGTCGCACGCACGACGTTCTACGGTCTGCCCGCGAAGCCAATGCATGCCAACGGCCAGCAGGCAGGGCAGCTGCAGTATGAAGAGCCCGTTATGAAATGCGGGTGCTGCCCCCAGCGCGATGCCCAGAACAACGGCACGCGAACGCGCTTCGGGGCGCTCCGCCCAACGCAGGCCGAGCCAGGTCGTCAGCAAAACGAAACTGAGCTCGACGAAATGATGATCGACAACACCAACGCCGTGCAGGCCTTGGTTCAAAGGACTGAGCGCAAATGCGAGGAGAGCGACTGACGCGGCTGCGGGACGAATACCGGCGGATCGCAGGACCAGTACGAAGAGCCCCACATTGACGAGTGCGAACCCGGCCGGCAGAAACGCGAGCGCAGTGCTCGGCTCGTCAGCGACACCGAGAAACAGCAACAACAGCACGACGCGGCTGGCGAGATAGTCGTAGGCCCACGGCCACGTCAGCCAGCTGCCCTCGGGGACATGGATGGCCGGATCGAACTGGTAGAAGCCGGGATCACCCGAGACGGCATCGAGTATGCGCCGGGCGTGATAGAACGAATCATTGCCGACCGGAATGTAGCCGTCGCCCGTTAGGGACGCAGAGGAAAACAGCGAAGCGACAAAAACAGCCAGCCCGCTGGCAACGAGCCAGAGCAACAGATAGGTGAGATCGCTGCGAGTCGATTGCACGTCGTCGGGGTATCCGGCAGGGGTCGGTTGCCTACGCTACGTTATGGCAAGTCCCGCAGGTGTGAATTGGACCACACAAACGGCGACTGCCCAAACGCCGGGCACCGGACCGGACCGCCGCGAGTCTAGCCGACGTGCGCGTACCGGATAAGCCGAGTGTCGTAGCCCTTCTTGCGGAGTTCGGCCACGCGCTGAAACAGATCCCGGGTCGACATCTCCGGCGAGCGGGACAGAATCCATAGCCGCTGACCATTCCGCCGGGCAATCACCGTGTGTCCACGCTGGTCGTCTCGCCACAGAACCCGATAACGGTCCCGTCCCGCGAGCCGATCCACAACCCGGGACCGGAGACTTCGAACCTCCCTGCGTTCGACGATCAGTCGATTGCCGACAACGCTCGTGCCCGACCCTGTGCTGCAGGCGTATCCAGCGACAACGAACCAGCTTCCGATCAGCGCATCATCCGCACAATTACCCACACTGACGACGTAATCTGCCTTCTTACCTCGTCGGACCGGGCGATTGGCCTCTGCGCCGGCGGAACGGCAAAAAATTCCGCGGAATGCAGGCGTGGCTGCGGCGAACACTTCAGTTGGCTCCGGCGACACGAGTGTCGCTTCTGCCAACGGCAGGAATCTCGACCGGCTCGTACCGCAGGGTGCGGCCGCCTTTTGCCGGCGCCTCGAGTGCAAGCCAGCGCCAGTCGTCTTCCGAATACCACAGCGTGACGTCGCCACCTTTGGTCGACAAGGTGTAGCGATCAGCCGGTACCTGCGAACCTTCTAATTGAATTGAATCCTTGCCTGAAAACACAGCGGAGACGTTTTCGTACTCCCCGGTCTGGCTGTTCAGCAGCCGCTCTGACTGAAGGATGGCCGGATTCCAGTAGGCAAAGGTCTGAACGCAGCCCTCCAGCTCAGCGCTGCCGTCATTGGTCGAGACACTGAACCCGACGTCGTCTTGCTCTCCGGCCACAACGAGTTCGTTGCCATTGCTGTCGGTGCGCGCATCGATGCTTAGGAGGCAGTTATCCTCCCATTTCTCGACATTGGAGTGCCGATAGCGAAACGCGTTGATAAAGAGGATCTTGACATCGAACTGTGCATCCGTGGTCAACACTGTCTGCGACGCCGTTTCTTCGACTGCGAAGGAATGAAAGCCAATGGGCTTGTCATTCAGATAGACCTTGAACATCCACTTGCGCGCTGCGCTTGCGCCATCGGCTTCAGCGCTGTTCACGTACCCGGCGACCAGCAGCAGGCACAACGAAGCAAGTGTTCTTGCGTTAAATCCAGCTATTCTCATCATCGTTCCCTCGATGTCAGAAAATGATATGAAGTGTCAGGCGCTGACTTCTGCCGTGACTGGCACGGGCGCGTGACCGTCGTAGCGTTTCGCAACGTTTACGAGCATGGGCAGCAGCAGTGCCCAGCCGATGCCAACCGCCGCCAGGGACACCACCGGGTCTGCGAAGGAAACCGCGCCGAGCCGTTCGCCAGCGGCGAATGCCATCGGCCCGCCGATACCACCGGCAACTGCCGCAACAATCGTGCTCCTGCGCATCCATCGCATTCCCACGTTCAGCGTCGTCGCGAACAGTACCCACATCGCCACGATCCAGTACGGTGCCATTCCAGGCAGCAGCAGTCCGGTGTCATAGGTCAGCAAGCCGGTAGCGACCAGCACGGATTCCCAGACCAGGCCGATGGCGGCGGCTGCGACGAGCATGATCGTTTCAGGTCGCGCGTCCGGCGTCCTGGCCAGGTGCAGCGCAACAACGGCGGCTATTGCGACCAGCCCGAGTGCAGGCATACTGGCTGCGGCTGTCAGAATGACGGCGGCCCAGCCCAATTTGAAACCAACGAGATTGATTACGGCAGCTTTCATGTCAGATCCTTCAGTAAGTGCCCTTCCCTGGGCGTGCTTCTTCCTGACGAGTATGGTCGTCGGAAAAACTGTTGCGAGGGTCTCTGCGCCGTATCGATTTGTAACCGAACTTATCGAGATGCAAAAAACTGCTCGGACGTCATGAACATCCTGAAGACACCGGAAGATCGGTTCCTGGACCTGCCCGACTACCCGTTCGCCCCGAACTACGCGGAGATCGAGGGATTCCGGATGCACTACGTCAATGAGGGCCCGGTCGACGGCGACGTCGTGCTGCTGCTGCACGGCGAACCCAGCTGGTCGTACCTCTACCGGTTCATGATTCCCCCGATCGCGGCAGCCGGATTTCGTGTTGTCGCACCGGACCTGGTCGGCTTCGGCAAGTCCGACAAGCTTGCCCGCCGCAACGACTACAGCTACGCCCGACACGTCGCCTGGATGACGGCATTTATCGAATCCCTGGATCTCAGGAACATCAACCTGTTCTGTCAGGACTGGGGATCACTGATCGGTCTGCGCGTCGCCGCTGAAAACAGCGAACGCTTTGCGCGTATCGCTCTGGCGAACGGCGGCCTGCCGACCGGCGACGAACCGATGCCGAAAGCGTTCCGGCAGTGGCAACGGTTCGCACGTTTCAGTCCCTGGTTCCCGATCGGCAAGATCATCCAGAAGGCGTCCCGACGAACGCTGAGCGACGCCGAAGTTGCCGCGTACGATGCGCCCTTCCCCGGCGACCGCTACAAGGCAGCAACCCGCGCGTTCCCCTTGCTCGTGCCGACGACGCCCGACAATCCGGCCAGCGACGCCAACCGGGCAGCCTGGCGAGTCTTCGAACACTGGGAGAAGCCTTTCCTGACACTGTTCAGTGACAAGGATCCGATCACCCGCGGCGGTGAGCGTCTGTGGCAGTCCCGCGTGCCCGGGGCAAGCGGCCAGCCGCACAAGACGATGCACGGCGGCGG
>CAZMEA010000212.1:0-4698 GCA_964565135.1 uncultured Woeseiaceae bacterium | reverse complement strand
CTGCGTATGTCGAGCAGCAGGCTGATACCGACAAAGACGGCCGCTGTGATCGTCAGCGTGAGTACGAGCCGCGACATGACCTGTGCGACGACGAACTCGAATGCGCGCAGGGGCGTTGCGCGAAGCCGCTTCAGGAAACCGTTCTTGCGATATCGGACGACGACGTAGCCGACGCCGAACAGGCTGCTGAACATCATGTTCATGCCCAGGATGCCCGGCAGCACCCAGTCGACATAGCGAACCGCATCACCGGAGATTTCCTCTTTACGAATGTTGTCGTCCGACATCTGTAACAGCGACAGCTCGGCGAAGTACCCCTTCGGTGAGTCGGGATTGACCCAGTATCTTGGCGCGTCGCGGAAGTCGACCAGCAGGTCGAGCTGATGACGGCCTACCTTGCGGATACCGCTGTCTTCGTCATCGACGACGACGAACTGCATGTAGCGAGTCTGCAGAAAGGGCGAGGCGTCCTCGATCAGTTCGGCTTCGTCCTGAAGTACACCAATGGTGTACTGGGGACGATCGGTATCGCCGAACACGAAGGAGAGTCCGAACATGAGTCCGAAGGGCAATACGATGTTCCAGGCCATGGATCCGCGATCCCGGATGAACTCGAGATTGCGGGCACGAAAGATGGCGAGAATGCGAGACAACATGACGTTCAGGCCCTCAGTGAATGGCCAGTGAGATCCAGGAACAGATCTTCGAGGTTCGGCTGGCGGATTCGCAGGTGGTGCAGCGCGGCGTTTTTGTCCGCCAGGACGGCGAGGCTTTCGTTGACGTCGTCCGTTTCGATCTCGATCACGCCGCGCTGATCGACGACGCGGTGCTGCACCTCGTCGAGATCTCCGTTGATGTCATCGATCGGCAGCTCAATGATGACGTTGCGATACCGTTCGCGCAGTAGCGCGTCCGGGTTTCCCTGCGCGATGATTCGTCCGGCATCCATGATGACGATCTCGTCGCAGAGGATCTGGGCTTCGTCCATGTAATGGGTCGTCAGGATGATCGTCGTGCCGTTTTCGCGAATGCGTCGCACGAGATCCCAGAAGTTTCGGCGCGCCTGCGGATCGAGGCCGGTCGTCGGCTCGTCCAGGAAGACGATCCTCGGCTCGTTGACGAGTGCGACTGCCAGCAGCAGCCGTTGACGCTGCCCGCCCGAGAGCTTGCGATTGTCCCGATCCAGAAGATCGCCTAAGGCGCACTGTTCGATGATGTGGTCCAGGTTGCCGCGTCGGTTGTAGAGCTGCTGGAACATCCGCAGCGTTTCGCCGACCCGAAGATGGTCCTGCAGGGCGGTATTCTGGAACTGGATGCCGACTTCTTCCCGGAAACGCCGACCGGCCGGCGATCCCCGGTACCAGACCTCGCCGGAGGTCGGCTCGGTGACACCCTCAATGATCTCCACGGTCGTCGTCTTGCCGGCACCGTTGGGGCCCAACAAGCCGAAGCAGACTCCGTCCGGGACGGAGAAGCTGAGGTCGTTCACGGCGAGGACGCCCGGGTAGCGTTTGACGAGGTGCCGGGCCTCGAGAGCAATGTCCATTTGCGTAGTGGGTGGTTGAGCGAGGGGCAAAGGTTACCCGCTGCATGCTGGCGCCGATAGTCCCGGCGGGTAATTCACCTCTATTGCAACCGTTCCGGCCCGGGCGGCATCGAATCAATGACACAAGGTTACAGGGCAGGAGCAACCATGAAAATGACGACTATGCTGGCCACGGCGCTGGTTCTGTCAGGCACATTGCTGGCCGGGTCGCTCAGCGCGTCGGCGGCCGTCAACAAGAGTCTTCGCGTCGGTGACGGCGAATCCGCGAGCGGGCAGTCGACCGTGAACGGCAGCATCATGATCGGCAACGCCGCGATCGTCGATGGCAATCTGAACACGGTGAACGGGTCGATCAAGGTCGGCGACGACGTCCGCTTCGAATCGGCGGACACGGTGAACGGTTCGATCGTCGTGGGTCGAGGCGCTACGGCGAATTCGATCGACAGCGTGAACGGCAAGATTACCCTCGGCGACGGTGCCAGCATCAGAGACAGCCTGGAGGCGGTAAATGGCGCGATACGCGTCGGGCCGGGGTCGAGTGTGGGTAATGACGTCGAGAACGTAAACGGAGAGCTCAGCCTGCAGGGCACCGATGTCGGTGGTGATCTGTCCACCGTATCCGGGGACATCATCGTGACCGACGGCAGCATCGTTCGCGGGGACATCGTGGTTCGCAAACCGACCGGGTGGGGCTGGGGCGGCAAGCGCCGCACGCCCAAAGTCGTCATCGGTCCGAACTCACAGGTACTCGGACGGATCGACGCAAAGCGGGAGATCGAGCTCTTCATCAGCGACTCAGCGACGGTCGGTTCGGTGACCGGCAAAGCGAGTCTTGATGATGCAGTGAGATTCAGCGGCGATCGTCCGTAGAAGTCCGTAAAATAGGGCCGTGCGCGACACGGCCGATCAATTGACGCTGTTTCCCGATGCTTACGCGCCGGGTGACGAACAACCGCTCGAGCCCGGCGACCTGCCGGGCTTTTGCGTGCGCGAAAGTGCGCGGGCCAGGCGCCTGTCTATCAAGGTGTATCCGCGTGGGCGCGTCGAGGTCATCGTCCCGCGCCGTACCCGACCCAAGGACGTCGAGGCGTTCGTGAGCGAGAACCGGCGGTGGATAGCGCGAGCGCTGGAGTCGTTTGCCGGGCAGATCGATCCGGAAACCTATCAGCTACCGTCCACGATCGAGCTGGCGGGCATTGGTCGTCGCTACGTCGTTGCCTATCGCCAGCGTGCCGGGCACGCGAGCGTCCGTTACCGGGAGCTCGGCGACACCCTCGTATTGACCGGGGCGACGGACGACGAGGAGCAGTGTCGACGTGCACTGCGGCGCTGGCTGACGGCCGTGGCCCGACGTGAATTCGGGCCGCGCCTGCAGGCGCTGTCGATCGCGCTCGAGCTGCCGTACCGACGCATGCAGGTGCGGGCACAGCGCACCTGCTGGGGCAGTCATTCAAGCTCCGGGACGATCAGCATCAACCTGTGCCTGCTGTTTGTACCGCCGGACGTCGTACGTTACCTGTTCGTCCACGAGCTTTGCCACGGGCGCCACATGAATCACTCGGCCTCGTTCTGGAGGCTGGTCAGGCGGCACGAGCCGGCGTACCGACGGCTCGACAAAGAGCTCGGTGAGGCGTGGAGAAATGTGCCGGGATGGGTTGGAATTTACTGATTAAATTCAGTAATTTGAGTCAATTACTTCAACTAAAACCTAACCCTGATCCAGGAGCTCCCGCAGATTGATGACCGCCGCATTGGCGCGGGCGATGAAGTTCGCCATGACCAGTGAATGGTTGGCGAACAAGCCGTAGCCGCTACCGTTGAGCACGATCGGTGAGCGCAGCGGTTGCAGCGCCGACTCCAGCTCACGAATGATCTGCCGCACACTCGCCCGCGCGTTCTTGTCTTCGAGAACCTGCGCAAAGTCCAGTTCGACCGCGCGGAAGAAGTGCACCAGCGCCCAGCTCGTGCCTTGCGCCTCAAAGAAGATGTCATCGATCTCGAACCACGACGTTCGTACACCGACGCTGTCCGGCAGGTTGGAGTTGGCCTCTGCCGCCGAGTCGCCGGCAAGATCCGTATTGATGACGGAGTCGGCGACGCTGTCACCCAGCCGTTTGGACAGGTCGCCCAGGCGTTTCTCGACCTGGGCAAGCCACTCGCGCAGATTGTCGGCGCGGGCGAAGAACTGGGCTTCAGGTTCGGAACGGCCCGCCAGCCGGTCGCGGTATGCGCTGAAGCCCTCGACACCCTCCCGATACCGACGCTCCGTGGGCGGCAGGATCCAGGAATCCGGTTCGAAGAAGAACTTTGGCTCAGCGAGCGACACGTCCGCGTCTTCGCGGGACTGGGACTGACTGCGGCTGTAGTCGTTGCGGATCACGCGCGCGAGATCGCGCACCTGCTGCAGCACACCCTGTTCCCAGTTCGGCATGTTGTCGAGGACAATACCGGGTGGCAGGCGGTCGTTGGTCAGGTAGCCGCCGGGTTTGTCGAGCAGCGTTTCCGCGACCCGCACGAGCGTGTCGACCGTTGCGTAGCCGACCACCTTGCGCCCGTCCGGCTCGGCGTTCACCCAGAACACATCCGGCATACGCGACCAGTACCAGCCAACCGCGGTCAGCAACACCAGCAGCGCCGTGGCGCTGTAGCCGGTGACGCGGACCCACAGCGGTCGGCCGCTGAGGCTCAGGAACTTCAGAAATCTGGACACCGCTACTCCTGTAATCAGGCGGCCGCGTCTGCCTTGGCCGTAACAAGCTGCCGAAGCACGTAATGCAGGATGCCGCCGTGCTCGAAGTAGTCACGCTCTTTCGGCGTATCGATACGGACCGTGGCGTCGAAACGCGTTTCGCTGCCGTCCGCACCCGTCGCCGTTACGGCCACGGTCTTTGCGTCCGGATCCGATTGACCCGCGATGCTGAAGGTCTCCTTGCCGGTCAGGCCGAGAGACGCCGTATCCTCGCCGTCCTTGAACTGCAGGGGCAGCACGCCCATGCCGATCAGGTTGGAGCGGTGGATGCGTTCGAAGCTTTTCGCGATAACGGCCTTCACGCCAAGCAGGACCGTGCCTTTCGCGGCCCAGTCACGGGATGATCCCGTGCCGTACTCGCTGCCGGCCAGAACGATCAGCGGCGTGCCTTCCTCGGCGTACT
>CAZMEA010000211.1:0-4704 GCA_964565135.1 uncultured Woeseiaceae bacterium | reverse complement strand
TTGTTTGGGCTTGGAACATATCGACGGTTGCTCCATCAAATAGCTGTCGAAGGCGTGCGGTTCTGCGAGCGTTGTATAATATGTCGCGTAGGCGCAACCCGGGCTGCCAAACGCGTCACAATTCCCCGTCAAGGCAGCGAGCGCGGCGGTCGCTGACTTGGCCGCATTTTCAGCATCTTATTCAATTAAGTCAATTAATTAGCTCTACATTTTATAAACTATTACCGCTTTTCCGGTTCGGCACCATGGCATTGATGAACGTCCTTGAATTCCCAGATCCACGACTGCGCACGAAAGCAGTTCCCGTGGAAGCCGTCGATGATGCGCTGCGCGCGCTGATCGATGACATGTTCGAAACCATGTACGCGGCACCCGGCATTGGTCTGGCCGCTACGCAGGTCGATGTTCACAAACGTCTGCTGGTTGCCGATGTCAGCACCGACAAAGACGATCCCCACGTTTTGATCAACCCGTCCATCGTCTCGAGAGAGGGTGTCGTGGTGACTGAAGAGGGGTGTCTGTCCGTACCGGGATTCTACGCCGAGGTTGAGCGGGCCGAGAAGATTCGGGTCGCTTACCTGGATCGCAACGGTGACCAGAAGGAAACCGACATGGAAGGGCTTCTTGCCGTGTGCGTGCAACACGAGATGGATCACCTCGACGGCAAACTCTTCGTCGACTATCTGTCAGAAGCCAAGCGTCAGCGTATTCGCAAGCGTCTGCTCAAAGAGCGGCGTCTCGCCTCGCCGGCGGCAGCAATCTAGCAAGCCTCACCGACGAATCGCCGGAAGCCACCGTGTCAGCTCCACGTGTCATCTTTGCGGGCACGCCGGACTTCGCGTTGGCGTCGCTCAAGGCGTTGGTCGACGCGGGCGTGCGGCCGGTTGCCGTGCTGACGCAGCCGGACCGACCCTCCGGCCGCGGCCGCAGGCTCACTCCGAGCCCGGTAAAGCGATTCGCGCTCGAGCAGGACCTCCCCGTCCTGCAGCCGGCGACGCTACGGGACCCGGATATGGTGCAAACGCTGGCAGCACTGGATGCCGACATCATGGTTGTCGCGGCGTACGGGTTGCTGCTCCCGCAGGCCGTGCTGGATGTACCGCGTCATGGCTGTCTCAACGTGCACGCTTCGCTGCTGCCGCGCTGGCGCGGCGCGGCGCCCATTCAGGCCGCCATCCTTGCAGGAGATGCCGAGACCGGCATATGCCTGATGCAAATGGAAGCCGGTCTGGACACGGGACCGGTATTTGCGACTGCCTCCCTGCCGATCGAACCGCAGGCGACGGCCGGCGATGTACACGACCGTTTGGCCGAGCTCGGCGGAGCGCTGCTGGCTGAGAACCTGGACGATATCCTGACCGGCAAGCTCGAGGCAGTGCCTCAAGACGATGAACGGTCGACCTATGCGCCGAAGATTCGTCCGGGCGACGCGTCGATCGACTGGACCCGGCCTGCCGACGAGCTTCACCGATTAGTGCGCGCGTATAACCCCGTTCCTGGCGCCCGATTCGAATTCAACGGCGAAACGATCAAGTGCTGGCGCGCAAATCCGGGAGCGGCTGCGGGCAGCCCGGCCGGTAAGGTACTGTCCGGCGATTCGAGAGGCATAGAGGTCGCCTGTGGCGAAGGCAGTCTGATTCTGACGGAGGTGCAGAGACCCGGACGGACGCGGGTCAGCGCCGCCGAATTCGCCCGACAGATCGATCTCCGGGATCGACGCTTCGAGTAGGTTCGTGCCCGGCGGTCACACGTCGATCGACTCGACGTGCGGCGGTAGGATGGAGCGATGAGTCACGCGGGGGCAAAAACACGTGCAGAGGCGGCCCGGGTCGTGGACGCCGTTGTCACCCAGGGTCGGTCACTCGACGCAGCCCTCGCCGATGCGGAACCCCGCCTCCCGGACAGTGAGCTGCCGTTGCTCCGGGCGATGGCATACGGTGTGCTTCGTTATCATTGGCGGCTGTCCGAGCATATCGACCGGTATCTGAGCAGGCCACTCAAGCGTCGTGACGCCATCATTCATGCACTGCTTGCCGTCGGCGTCTACCAGTTGGTGGATATGCGGATCGGCGATCATGCCGCGGTCAATCTGACCGTCGAGGCCACACGGAAACTGAAACGGCCCAAATTCGCCGGGCTGGTCAACGGCATTCTTCGTGCTTACCTTCGTGAGCCGCCTGACGCAAGCGATCCGGGCCCGGCGGACAGCAGTGACGTCGGCAACGACCATCCTCAATGGCTTATAGACCGCATTCGCGCCGACTGGCCCGAGCAGTGGCCGCAGATTCTTGCGGCGAACAACGAGCGTGCGCCAATGTGGCTTCGGGTCAACACCCGGCAGACGGATGCCGGCGCGTATCTGGCCGCGATCGAGGCCAGACCCGACGCAGCCACCGCGGTTGTCGGACACCTCGAGCCGGGGCTGCCGTCTGCCGTTCGACTCCAGCAGCCGTCTGCTGTTGACGCGTTGCCGGGGTTCGACGACGGCGCAGTGTCGGTGCAGGACGGCGCGGCGCAGCTGGCCGCACCGTGGTTGCTGGGTGAGAGCCCCGGGGCCAACGAGCGCGTTCTCGATCTCTGCGCCGCGCCAGGCGGTAAATCCGGTCATTTGCTGGAACTGGCCGGACCGGATGTTGCTCTAACCGCACTGGACAGTGACGCGCCGCGCCTCGAGCGTGTTGCCGAGACGATTGCGAGGCTTGGTTTTCGCGCCGACGTTCGCTGCGCGGACGCGGCGGAGACACAGAGCTGGTGGGATGGCCGTGAATACGATCGCATCCTGCTGGATGCGCCTTGTTCGGCCAGCGGCGTTATTCGGCGGCACCCGGATATCAAGCATTTGCGGCGTCCGGGCGACATCAAGGCTCTTGCGGTCACTCAGCGTCGCCTGCTCGATGCCGCATGGACGACGCTGCGGCCCGGCGGGCGGTTGCTGTACGTCACCTGTTCGGTGCTCGCGGCAGAGAATCAGGACGTGATTGGCGCGTTTCTGGCGTGCCACGATGACGCGGTTGAAAATAGATTGTTGCCAAATAACAACATCCGGGCTCTAATGATTGAACGGTCCAACGGGTACCAGGTCTTGCCGGGTACCCGGGATATGGACGGTTTCTTTTTCGCCTGTCTGGATAAGCGCGCCTGATTGCCACGTAATCGATGTCGACGATTCTGAAAACCCTCCTTGCGTCGGCGCTGGCCTGTCTCATCGCCGTGGCGTCTGCGCAGGAGCCGTCGCAGCAGGGCTACTTCAACGTTCGCTCGGCGACGACCGTCGTCAACAACGGCGTGCACGAACTCGATGCCCGGCTTCAGCTGCTGCTCAGTAGTGAGGCCAACGATGCGCTGACGAGCGGCGTCCCGCTGCGCATTGAACTGGAGCTGCAAGTCATTCGGGAACGACGCTTCCTGCCGGACGCCGAGCAGGCGTCTCTGCTGGTCGACTACGAACTCGAATTCCGTCCGTTGAGCCAGCGCTACATCGTCCGCAACGTGAACAGCGGTGATCAGGAGTCGTTCGCCACGCTGTACGCCGCCTTGAATAACCTGGGTCGCGTGCAGGGGTTACCTGTCATCGACGACGCGCTGCTGGAGAACGACAGTCGCTACCGGATCCGTCTGCGGGCGCTGCTCAGCACCCGCGAGTATCCGGCACCCCTGCGCATGCTTTTCTTCTGGCGCGGTCAATGGCAACTCAAGAGCGAGTGGTTCGAATGGGACCTCGAACGCTAAGGCGCTTTTTGTACAGTCTCGTCGGCGCCGCAGGCGTCGTGCTGGCCGTCGTTGCGCTGTACATGCTCAGTCAGACAGCGCAAAACTCGCAGCAGTTCGATCGGCAGGCAAACGAAATTCTCCTGATCAACGTTGCCGGACTGATCATTCTTGCCCTGCTCCTGATCGGCAATCTCGCCCGACTGGTCCGCGATTACCGTGCACACGTGCCGGGCAGCAAACTCAAGGCGCGGATGGTCACGATGTTTGTCGGTCTCGCCGTGATCCCTTTGCTCGTCGTCTTCTACTTTTCGATGCAGTTCATCAACCGCGGCATCGATACCTGGTTCAACGTGCAGGTCGAAGAAGGACTCGAAGACGCGCTGGCACTGAGCCGAGCGGCGCTCGACATGCAGATGCGCGGTAACCTGAACACGACAGCGCAGATCGCGCAGCGCCTCCGCGAAACCAGTGCCTCGCAACTCGTCTACGAAGTGGGTCGGCTGCGGACGGAGAGCAACGCGAAGGAAATCACCGTCTTCGGTCGGAACAGCCAGATTCTTGCGACGAGTTCGGATCAGGCGCTGGGCGGCCTGCCCGCGCCGCCAAGCGACGAGGTGTTGATGCAGATTCGTCAGAATCGGCCCTCTGTGCGTCTGGAGCCGCTGGAGTCCGGGATCTACGAAGTGCGTACCGCGGTACCGCTCCTGAGCGAGCGTCGGCCGGAAATCATCGGACTCGTACGCGCATCGTTTCAGGTCAGCGAGCGCGTTTCGACCATGGCAGACAACGTCGACTCGTCGTACACGGACTACAAGCGGCTCGTCTACCTCCGCGAACCGCTGAAGCGGGCGTTTTCTCTGACGCTGACGATCGTCTTGCTCATCTCGTTGCTGTCGGCGGTGTACGGCGCGCTGATCCTGTCCCGACGCCTCGTTGCTCCGATTCAGAACCTGGTCGCCGGAACACGGGCGGTCGCCAAGGGCGATTTCGACA
>CAZMEA010000210.1:0-4736 GCA_964565135.1 uncultured Woeseiaceae bacterium | reverse complement strand
GCGAGTTCGTTCAGCTTGTGTGCCAGACGCTCGCACAGTCCGCGACTGTTGACGAAGACGATCGTTGATCGGTTCTCGCGAATCGCCGCGAGTATGCGCGGGTACATGGACGGCCAGATGCCGCGTTCGGGCTGCGGCGTTCCGACTTCTCTCGAGTACAGGGCTCCAAGGATAGAACCGCCCTGCATCTGCTCTGTCGAGAGCGTCGGCGGGTTCTGCATGTCCGGTACCGGAACCCGGACGGAGAGGTCCAGCGCCGGCCGCGCCGAGCAGTCGACGATCTTGACCGGTTTGTCGCCGCCGAGGAAGCGCGCGACGTCGCTGACCGGATGCACAGTAGCCGACAGTCCAATGCGCTGCGGCGGCGCAGGTGTGATTGCCTCGAGACGTTCCAGCGACAGTGCAAGATGCGCGCCTCGTTTGCCGGGTGCCAGCGCGTGTACCTCGTCGACGATCACCGTTTCGACGGTACGTAACGTCTCTGCGGCCTTGGACCCAAGGATGAGGAACAACGATTCCGGCGTCGTCACGAGAATCTCTGCCGGCTCCTTGGCCTGGCGCTGCCGTTCCCGCTGCGGCGTGTCGCCCGTGCGGATGGCAACATCGGCGGGGCGAAACGGCATGTCGAGTTGCTCGGCGATTTGCGTGATGCCCACCAACGGTGCGCGCAGGTTGCGTTCGATGTCGTAGACGAGCGCTTTCAGCGGCGAAATGTAGAGAATGCGAACGCCCGGTACGCGCTCGTCGTCAAGCCCACCCAGTCGATCGATGCCGGCGAGAAACGCGGCCAGGGTCTTGCCGCTGCCGGTCGGCGCGACGAGCAGTGCATTGCGACCGTCGACGATGTGCGGCCAGCCTTTCTCCTGCACGCTCGTCGGCCCGTCGAAACTGTTATCGAACCAGCGCCGTGTTGCTGCGCGAAACTGCTGCATGTCAGTCGTGCGTGCTCCAGATTGCGAGATCGGCCGGGCGAAGAGATCGAGGGCCGACGATGAGCGTCGTCGCTTCGTCGGGCAGCTCAGCTACGTGCGGGCCGAAATTGAACGCAAAGGTCAGGTGGCCGCGTCGTCGTATCCGTAGACCGCCGTTAAGCAGATGAACAGGTATGCCTTTGGAGCGGCAGACCTTCTCGACGACGCGGACGAGGAACTCGACGTCTGTGACCGCTGCGATGTAGTGGCAGTTCCCGGCCGAATACAAAACACCGCGGCCGTCTCCCGTTCGAGCACTTGGAGTCAGGTCCGTCGACACGTGTTCGATCCAGGTGCGTGCGTTGTACTCGTGGCCGTCGTAGCGAAAAGGGATCTCCACGTCGGCACGAATCGAATCGACCGCCGTGACTTCGAGCGGCAGTACTGTTTGAAGATGTCCCGGCGGAAGAGTGTCCGGAATCGAGAACTCTTCAGACTTGCTGCCGCAGCGCGGACCGACTATCAGTGCCGCACCGCTCGACGTCAGTGCGGCAACGGTATCGGCGGACAGCCCGAGCATTGACGGCAGGAGGATGAGATCGTAGCGGGACAGGTCCGAATCCGGCGCAACAATGTCGATATCGAGGCCAAGCCTGCGTGCTGCCGAGTAGTAGTCAAAGCACTGCCGGAAGCCATCGTAGCTTGCAGACTGCGGCTGGATCTCGCTCATCCACAGCGATGGATAGTCAAAGATCAAGGCGACCCGTGATCCAACGGGTGGCAGCTTGCCGAGATCCTGCAATTCTCGTGCGACCTGTCGCACTTCATCTTGCACCGGCGCCGCGTCTCCGTTCGGCAGATTCAGCGCAGCGTGCATCTGCTCCTGAGCCTTCGGGTATTGCCGCCAGCGAAAGTACGACACGAGTTCGGCGCCGTGCGCGATCGCTTCGACCGTCCACAAACGAACCATGCCTGGTAACGGTGCTGCATTATGAGCTGCCCAGTTGACCGGACCGGGCTGCTGTTCCATGACGCCGAACCGTCCGCGGCCAACGCCGCGATACAGGTCGTGATGAAAGGCTGCCCAGTCGGGATGGCCGGTGCGTCGATAACGTTCCTTTGTGGTATCGGACAGCCACGACTGATCGAGGAAGCCGAGCGGGTAGCTGTCCCAGGTCGCAACGTCGAGATCCTGAGCCACGTCAAAGTGATCGAAGTCGGTGAAGTTGCCCATGAAGTTATGCGTTATCCAGACGTCGGGCGGGACGGACGATCGAATCGCGTTCGTCTGTTCAGCATTAAACGTCCGCACCGCATCCGACCCGAAGCGTCTAAAAGCAAGCTGGTGCGCCGGGTTTTCTTCGGTGACCGCCTGACCCGGCAGCGGGACCTCCGTGAAGTCGCTGTAGGTCTGGCTCCAGAAGCTTGTGCCCCAGGCGTCGTTCAGCGCCTCTATGGATCCGTAACGGGATGCAAGCCAGGTTGAAAAAGCCGACGCCGCGTCGTCCCCGTAGTTCAGCGTGGTGTCATGACACCCGTACTCGTTGTCGGTCTGCCAGCCGATGATCTCCGGCCGCTCTGCATACCGCTCCAGCAGGGCGCCGACGATACGCGCGCAGCAGTCTCGATAGCGTTGGCTGGAAAAACAGTAGTGGCGCCGCGATCCGAAGCCGCGTTGTCGGCCATCTGCTGCCCGCGGGAGGATTTCGGGGTACGCTCTGACAAGCCATGCGGGCGGACAGGCGGTCGGCGTGCCCATGATGACGTCGAGGCCGGCCTCCGCGAGCACGTCGAGTGCGGCGTCCATCCATTCCCACTCGAACTCACCCTCGCGCGGTTCCAGCAGCGACCAGGCGAACTCGCCGATGCGGACGACGCTGATGCCCAGCGACTGCATGCGCGCCGCGTTTGCCGGCCATTCGTCTCGCGGCCAGTGTTCGGGGTAGTAACAGACGCCTAGGCGCGGCGTCGTCACGGCCAGCGTCCGAGCGCTTCGACCCCGTTTCCGTAAAGTTGTGCTGTCTTTCCGTAAAGCACACAAAAGGCGGAGGAGGCGGACAGCATCGCGAGCAGCGGGACGTGATCGGTCCAGGCGGGCGAGCCCTGCATGAGATAGTCCAGAAGCAGCACCGACAACTCACCGACGAGGACGAGCGAGTTGACGAGCACGAACGCGAGGACCAGCCAGGCAGGCACTTTTTCCCAGAGCAGCCGCAGGCCCCGCCGCCAACCGTTGAGTCTTACAAACGCGCCGACCTCGATGGCAAGAATGCCGATGGCGATTGGCACTGACACCAGTTGGGTGTACAGGAGCCCGGCGACGTCGGCGCCATCCAGCCGGCCGCCGGTAAAGACGATCATCATTGTTACAAGGCTGCTCAGGACGATGAAGCCCAGGGCGAACAGCGCCAGGTAATGAATCTGCTTGAGCATGGAACGTGTGTGCGACTGCGGGCGGCCGCCAAGTATACCGGCCGCGGGATCCGCTGCGATCGTGACGTGGCGGCTATCCGCGCTGCCCGATGCGGCCTGATTGCGCTAAGGTTCTGCGTCCGTTCACCTTTAGAGGCAGGAGACCATCGCATGATGACACTCGGCGTTCGATGCATTCTTGCAGTGATTCTGTTGGCTGTCTCGGGCCTGTCGACGGCAGAAACGATCGCCGTTATCGGCACCGGCAACGTTGGCGGCGCGCTCGGCACACGGCTCGGCGGCGTCGGGCACACGATCGTCTACGGGTCCCGGAACCCGTCCAGCGATGACGTTTCGGACCTCGTTTCCCGATCCGGTCGGGCGGCATCGGCTGTCCTGCCGGGCGAGGCGGTCGTCGATGCCGATATCGTGATTCTCGCCGTACCGGGCATGCTGGTTGAGGGCATTACCCGCGATCTCGGCGACCTGGCGGGCAAGATTGTCATCGATCCGACGAATCCGCTGACACGCGGCGACGATGGCCGGTTCGTTATGGGCGTCGAGACGTCCAACGGTGAACTGGTGCAGGCGGCGGCGCCGGATGCCCGCGTCGTCAAGGCGTTCAACACGCTCAGCTACCAGACGATGCTGGATCCGTCGTCCTCCGGTGGCCGCGTGTCGATTCCGCTCGCCGGCAACGATCCGGCAGCCAAGGAGCGCGTCGCGGAGCTGGTGAGGGCGATCGGGCTTTGGCCGGCGGACGTCGGCCCTATCGAGAGCTCAAAGCACGTCGAGGGCATGCTGATTCTCTGGATCAACGCGCGAGCCGCTGGCAACGCCTTCGACTACTATCTGCGGCAGAAACCCTGAGGCGCTAGCCTGCGGCCGCAAGCTCCGGTCCCAGTGACGCGCTGAGCCAGTCGATCATTGCGCGTTGTCGTGCGCTGACGAGTCGCCCGCCGGGGTAGACGAGGCTGACCGGTACCGGCTCGGGTTCCTGGTCCTCCAGCACCGTTACCAGCGTTCCGTCAGCGATCATCTCCTGCACCTGGTAATAAAAGAACCGACCGAAGCCGACGCCTGCGGCGCAGGCGCGTGTCGCCGTTGAGACCTGGTTACAGCCGAACGGCCCGTCGATTCGTATCTGCTCGGACCGGGATCCGGCGCCGAAGGTCCAGACCGTCTCCTGTCTCGGAATGTTCTGCATCCGGATGCATGGACGGATGCCCAGCTCCGCGGGTTCGGCCGGCGCGCCTGTTCTCGCAACCAGTCCCTTGCTCCCGCAGACCACGCGCCGCATGCCGCCAATGCGCACGGCGATCATCGATGAGTCGGACAATGCGCCGATCCTTATTGCGAGATCGACGCCTTCCTCGATCATGTCGATGTTGCGGTCGGAGAGCATCAGGTCGA
>CAZMEA010000209.1:0-4774 GCA_964565135.1 uncultured Woeseiaceae bacterium | reverse complement strand
GAGCGCGCGGGGCCTTCCAGGTCGGTGTGCTGCGCGCGATTGCAGACATGCTCCCACACGGCGCACCCAATCCGTTTCCGGTGATCAGCGGTACGTCCGCCGGTGCTGTCAATTCCGTCGTCCTCGCAAGTCGGGCTCGACGCTTTCGGGTCGCGGTCGCAGAGCTCAACAGGGTCTGGAGTCACTTCAAGTGCGAGCATGTCTTTCGTGCCGACAACTGGACCATGTTCAGGAGCAGCCTGCACTGGCTCGGTGCGATCGTTTTGGGCGGCACCTTCGTGGGGACGCCGACCTCGCTACTCGATAACTCGCCGCTCCGCGACCTGTTGTCACGCAACGTCCGCTTCCCGCGGATCCAGGATGCCATCGATCATGGCTACCTGGACGCCGTAGCGGTCACCGCAGCCGGCTACTCGTCGGCGCGTTCAACGTCATTTTTCCAGGCGGCATCCGACACGCTGCAGTGGAGTCGGACCCGGAGAGTCGGCGTTCGTCGCAAGCTCAATCTCGACCACCTGATGGCAAGTATCGCGGTGCCGATGGTTTTTCCGCCGGTGCTGATCGAGCACGAGTATTTTGGCGACGGGGCAATGCGTCAGGCCACGCCGCTGAGTTCGGCCGTTCACCTGGGTGCAGACCGTATTCTCGTCATTGGCATACGGAATGAGACCGGTAGCATCAAAAGCGCGACCGGCGAGCCCCTCGAAACAACGGGCCCGCCTTCATTCGCACACATTGCTGGCTATATGCTCGATACGTTGTTCATGGACGGTCTGTACTCCGACCTCGAGCGACTGACCCGCGTCAATCAGCTAATCGATGCCGTGCCGCAGGAGCAGCGCGGCGGTGCGATGACGCGTGTACGGCCGATCGATACGATGGTCGTCGTGCCGAGCCGCGATCTGCGCGAGGTGGCGCACGAGCATGTTCACGAGATGCCGCGGTCGGTGCGGGCATTGCTGCGCGGTGTCGGCGGACGCTCCGACGGCGGGGCCAACCGGCTCGTCAGTTTTCTGCTGTTCGAACAGGGTTACACCCAGGCGCTGATCGAACTGGGTTATCAGGATGCGATGGCCGTCAAGGATGAGCTACTGGCGTTTGTTAGCGGTGCCCCGGTGCCGCGCCTTTTCGCGCCGAACTGGGTGCGGCAGGATCTGACCGAACCGCTATCTCCGCACCTGGAGTCGTCAAAGCAGGAAGGCGGCACCAAGACCCAGGAATGACATGTAGCCGACGACGTCGGTGATGGTCGTCAACACCACGCCGCCGGCCAGCGCCGGGTCGATGCCCATTCGCTTCAGCGCAAGCGGAATGACGAATCCTGCAGCGGCGGCGACGACCAGGTTTATCGACATCGCCGCAGCGATCACCATGCCGATACGCGGATCACCGAACCAAAGGTAAGCAACGGCGGCAACCACGGTCGCCCACAGGATGCCGTTGAGAAGACCGACCAGGAGCTCCTTGCGGAGGATACCTTGGGCGTTACTGCGATCGATCTGGTTGAGTGCCAACGCCCGGGTCATGATCGTCAACGATTGCGTACCCGCAATTCCACCCATGCTCGGCACGACCGGCATGAGCACCGCAAGCAGGACAATCTGGTCCAGCGTCGTCTGAAACAGGTCCACGACGGAGGCGGCTACGAAGGCGGTGGCAAGGTTGATACCAAGCCAAAGCGCTCGGCGTCGGGCGCTGCGCACGGCCGGTGCGAACATATCGTCCTCTTCGTCCAGGCCAGCGGCACCCATCAGTGAATGCTCGGCCTCGTCGCGAATGACATCGACGACGTCGTCAACAGTGATTCGGCCGAGAACGCGATTGTGTTCGTCGACGACAGCGGCGGATAGCAGGTCCCGATTCTCGAACTCCCAGACCACCTGCTCGGATTCCGCGTCTGCCGGTATGCACTTCACATCGGTGGACATCACGTCCTCGACCAGCAGCTCCGGGTCGTGGGTGAGCAGCCTCGATAGCAGCAATGTGCCCTGGTATTCGTTCGATCGACTGACGACGAAGATGGAGTCTGTCCCGTCCGGAATCTCACCGATTGCGCGCAGATAGCGATGAACGACTTCGAGCGTCACGTCCGGACGGACCGTGACGATATCGACGTTCATCAGGCCGCCCGCGCTGTCCTCGTCATAGGCGAGCACCTGGGCCAGACGCTCGCGATCCTGCTGGTCCAGGGATCGCAGCACCTCGCGGGTCAGCGTTTCCGGCAGATCGGCGACGAGGTCCGCGAGATCGTCAACCTCCATGCCCTCGAGAGAAGCGATCAGCTCCTCCGGCTGCATGTTCTCGATCAGCCCGTCGCGAACTTCCTCGGCTACCTCGACCAGGACATCGCCGCCAAGCTGGGCATCCACCATTTCCCAGATGACAGCACGTTCCTGCAGGGGCAGTGATTCGAGCAGACGGGCGAGTTCGGAGGGGTGCAGACTGCGCACCAGGACGCCGGCACCCCGCATCCGACCGCTGCGCAGGCGTTTGCGCAGCTTCTCGAGATTCGTTTCTTGCTGCTCGAGTGCTTCCATCGGATCAAAGCCTGTGCCAGAGGACGCTCGCGCAGGCGATATCGGTCTTGCGACACTTGCGCGAACGAGCGTGAGTGTAGCGGTCTTGGCGAGCGAGGGCACGCCCGTTAATCGCGGCGCGGCGAATCTGTGCAAGCAAGCTGCCCGGGTGGGCGCTCAGCGCGTGGCGTCGAAATCGGTGTGCCTGAGGTCAGGCCTTCCGCAGGTTCAGTTCGCTGTGACGGGTCAGTACCGTGTCATGGATCTTTCTGAGTGCTGCCGCGAGTTTTTCAGTCATATAGACGGAGCGATGCTGACCACCGGTGCAGCCGATGCCAATCGTCAGGTAGCCGCGATCGAAGCTCACGTATTGCGGGATCCAGTGCTCGAGGAAACCCAGAATGTCCCGGTACATGCGTTGCGAGAGCTCGTCGTTGTCCAGAAACTCGATGACGGGACCATCGAGGCCCGTCAGCGGCCGAAGCCTCGGCTGCCAGTAGGGATTTGGCAGGCAGCGCAGGTCGAAAACGAAATCCACATCCGCCGGAATGCCGTGTTTGAAGCCGAAGGACTCAACCAGGATCGACAGCATATGAGCGGCACGCCGATCGATGCGTTCGCGCATCAGGTCGCCCAGTTCGTAGACGCTGGTGCGCGTTGTGTCGATGATCAGGTCGGCGGCGTTGATGATCTGACCGAGAATCTCACGTTCACGACGAATGGCATCCCGGAGCTCCAGTCCATGACCAGCCAGCGGATGCCGTCGCCGACTCTCACTGAAGCGCTTCAGGATCACGTCGTCATCCGCCTGCAGGAAGATGGTTTCGGTTTGCACGCCGGTATCCCGAATTTCGCGCACCACGGCCGGCAAGGCTTCGATATCGCGTTGCGGGTTGCGTGCATCGACGCCGACAGCGATTCGATCGACGCTGCTGTCGGCATCGGTGATCTGTTCCAGCGTGGCGCGGAGGAGTGCCGCTGGCAGGTTGTCGATGCAGTAGTAACCGAGGTCTTCCAGGACATGCAGCCCCACGGACTTCCCGGCACCGGAGAGTCCGCTCAGCACGACAAGTCTCAGCTGACTATCCATGTTCGGGATCGTCCTCACTAATCAGGTTTCGGTACAGCTCTGCGCTGGTGGTCGAGTCACGCAGCCGTTGCCGCAGCTCGTCGTTATCCAGCATCGAAACAATATAGCGAACGGTTTCGTGGTGACTCTCGTCGAGGTCCTCCGGCAGCATCAGTCCGATGACCAGATCGACGTACTCGCCATCGGCGGTATCGAAGTCGATCGGTGCAGAGAGCTTGATCAGGGCTCCGCTGGTCTCGGCGAGCCCGTCGATTCGACAGTGCGGAAAGGCAGTGCCTTTGTCGAGCCCGGTGCAGCCGAGCCGCTCCCGTTCAACAAGCTTTTCGAAAATTTCTTCGTTAGGCACGTCCGGGGCTGTCGAGGACAGCAGCTCGCTCAGAATCTCCAGGCAGTGCTTCTTGCTGCGAGCCTGTGCGTTACACAGCACGCTCTCGGGTCGAATGAGCGACTCCACACCCGTGGTCGGGCGTGTCGGCTCAGAGGGAGGCTGACGGTCGGCGCCGCCGTCCGGAATTTCGCTGGTCATTCGCGTCTCGTTGTCGCGATAGGCGCTTTCCGTTCAGGCGAAATTGCGCTTGTCTGCATCGCGCGCATGATGGTCGACCATCTTTTCCTTGTACTTGCGGACGCGGCGCTCGAGTTTGTCGACGAGATTGTCGATCGCGGCGTACATATCTTCTTCAGTGGCCTCGGCATGGAGCTGTCCGCCGCTGACATTTACCGTTGCCTCTGCCTTATGGCGTAGTTTCTCCACGGTGAGAATGCAATGCGCGTCATGCACCAGGTCAAAATGCTTGGCGACCTTGTCCAGCTTGGTCGTGACATAGTCTCGCAGTGACTGCGTGACTTCGACATGGTGACCTGTTACTTCCAGATGCATAGTGCTCTCCTCTTGTAGTTTCGATAGCGGCGAACTCCTCTCTAAAGTCGCTCTCCGGCGCTCCTTCGCAGCCATCGGTTCTTTATGTACGTGCTATTTCGTCACTGTTTGTCTTTGCTTCCCGGTTACCTGGGCTGCCGTACCCTGCGCTCGCTCGACGAAGCGATCTTCATGCCCTCGCGGTACTTTGCGACGGTACGCCTGGCGACTTTGATGCCCTCGTCGGCAAGCAGGTTGGCGATCTTGCTGTCGCTGAGTGGTTTGGCAGGATTCTCGGCGCCGATGAGC
>CAZMEA010000208.1:0-4786 GCA_964565135.1 uncultured Woeseiaceae bacterium | reverse complement strand
GAGTTTTCGCGCGTATACCTCCGACGACATGGTCGGTGTCGAGGTCGGTGGTGCCGTCAAGAACGTGCTGGCAATTGGCGCCGGTATCTCCGACGGTTTGGGGTTCGGCGCCAACACGCGCATTGCGCTCATTAATCGCGGGCTCGCGGAGATGACCCGCCTCGGTGTCGCCCTTGGCGCCCAGACCGAGACCTTTCTCGGGCTTGCTGGAATGGGTGACCTGGTGCTGACCTGCACCGACGACCTGTCCCGGAACCGGCGCATGGGACTGGCACTGGCGGCAGGTAAGTCGATTGACGAAGCACAGACCGAGATCCAGCAGGTCGTCGAAGGTGTCCTGGCCGCAAAAGCCGTCGAACAGGTCGCCGGCAACACCGGCGTCGAGATGCCGATCTGCCACCAGATCTATCGGATCCTCTACGAAGGAGCATCGCCACGCGAAGCCGTCGGTGCCCTGATGGCCCGCTCGCTCAAAGCCGAGAACTAATGCCTGCCGCGGCAGCCTATTCGCCGCCCTCGAAACCGAGCTGGCGCCACGCTTCATAAACAGCGACCGCAACGCTATTGGACAGGTTAAGGCTCCGACTCGTGGACCGCATCGGCAGACGCAAACGTTGCTCGAAGGGCAGCGAATCGAGCACCGTTTGCGGCAGTCCCCGCGTTTCCGGTCCGAACAGGAGTGCGTCGCCTTGCCGATAGGTCGGGGTCGCGAAGTTGGTCCGGCCTCGCGTGCTGAACGCGAAAACCCGCGGTGCCCCGAGCGCTGTCAGACAATCCTCCAGCGACGGGTGCACGGCAACGGTCGCAAATTCCCGATAGTCGAGGCCGGCGCGGCGCAGACGACGTTCATCGAGAGAGAAACCCAGCGGTTCAATCAGGTGTAAATCGGCACCGGTATTGGCGCACAGCCGAATGACATTGCCGGTGTTCGGCGGGATCTCCGGTTCGAACAGGATGACTTTGAGCACGCACTAGGGACCAGGACTGTGAGGCTGTAGAATGCCGCACACACGGAAACAGACCAAGCCTGTAGATCCCGCAAATGGCAGCCGCCCCGAATACCGTCACCAACCCGATCGCAACCCGCTTCTGCGGCCTCGAGCTCAATTCACCGATCATGCTCCTGTCAGGATGCGTCGGCTTTGGCGAGGAATACACACGGATCGAGGGTTTCAGTAACACGGACGTCGGTGGCGTCGTTCTGAAAGGCACGACCCGTGAGCCGCGACTCGGTAACCCGCCGCATCGAGTCTGGGAGACACCGATGGGTATGATCAATGCCATCGGTTTGCAGAACCCGGGCATGGATGTTGTGGTAGATGACATCCTGCCAACGCTGGACTTCGACGAAACGCGATTCATCGCCAACGTGTGCGGATCGACGATCGAAGACTACATAGCGGTAACCCGGCGTTTCGACGATTCGCCCATCGATGCGATTGAGATCAATATTTCCTGTCCGAACATCAAGGAAGGCGGCGTATCGTTCGGCAATTATCCGGAGAGCTCGGCGCGGGTTGTTGCTGCGTGCCGGGCAGCCACCAGCAAGCCGCTGATCGCCAAACTGTCACCCAATCAAACCGACATTCGTGAAAACGCCCGTCGCTGTATTGAAGCGGGTGCGGACGCACTCGCGGTGATCAACACGATTACGGGCATGGCGATCGATATCGACAGCCGTACACCCGTTATCGGTAACGTGCAGGGCGGGCTTTCCGGGCCGGCCATCAAGCCGATCGCTTTGCTAAAGGTAAAGGAAGTCTACGAGGTGGCCGGACCGCACAATGTGCCGATCATCGGGCAGGGCGGCATTACCACGGTGCGCGACGCCATCGAGTTCCTGATTGCTGGTGCGACGACCATCGGTATCGGCACGGCTCTGTTCTACGAGCCGCTCCTGTGCCGAAAGATCAACGAGGGTATCGCCGATTACCTGGCCCGGCATGAGATGGCATCCATTGGCGATCTTGTCGGCAGCCTCAAACTCTAGATTCCGCCCGGTCAGTCGCTAATCCAGCTCCAGCGACTTTATTTTTCGCGTTAGCGTGTTGCGGCCCCAGCCGAGCAGTTTTGCGGCCTTTTGCCGATGCCCGCTGGTGCGATCCAGCGCCAGCTGAATCAGGGTTCGCTCCATCTCCCGGGTGGCCGTTGTCATCAATCCGCCGCCGCCGGTGGCGATGTGTTGTTCGGCCCAGTCGGTCAGTCCTTGGGTCCAGTCGCGCATGGTTTCGGCACTGGCGCCGGGGCCACCGAGCTCCTCCGGGATGTCATCGACGGTTATGACACTGCCGGGCGCGGTGACCGTCAGGCGGCGAGTCGCGTTGACGAGCTGCCGGACGTTGCCAGGCCAGTCATAGGCTTTCAGCAGATCCATGGCCTCTTTGCTCAGCGACTTTGCGGGCGCGGCGAGTTCGCGAGCAGATTCCGCCAGGTAGTGGTTCAACAGCACCGGAATATCTTCCTTGCGCTGTCGCAGCGGCGGCGTGTCGATGCGGATGACGTTCAGCCGATGAAAAAGATCTTCCCTGAAGCGACCTTCCTGCACCGATTGCGCGAGGTCCTGATTGGTGGCGGCAATGACGCGCACGTCGACACGGATCGATGTCTGTCCGCCGACTCTGTAGAACTCGCTTTCGGCCAACACTCGGAGCAACCGGGTTTGCAGCGCGGGTGACATGTCACCGATCTCATCCAGGAACAGCGTTCCACCGTTCGCCTGTTCGAAGCGGCCGATGCGACGCGCGTCTGCGCCCGTGAATGCGCCCCGCTCGTGCCCGAACAACTCCGATTCGAGAAGTTCAGATGCGATCGCCGACGTATTGAGAGCAACGAAAGGTCGATCCGATCTCGGGCTGTGCTGATGCAGAGCCCTCGCAACCAACTCCTTGCCCGTTCCGGATTCCCCGGTGACGAGAACGGTCATGCTCGATCGCGCCAATCGGCCTATCGACCGAAAGACTTCCTGCATGGCCGGCGCCTGGCCGATCATCGCCGGAATTGTGGCCGCCTCGTCGACGTCGTCGTCCGCTGCTGCGTTACCGTTCTGGCGTGCGGCTTTACGGACGAGTTCGACAGCTTCGTCGACGTCGAACGGTTTCGGCAGGTACTCGAACGCACCGCCCTGATACGCAGCCACCGCGTGTTCGAGGTCGGTATGGGCGGTCATGACGATCACCGGCATCGATGGATGCGTATCGTTCAGGCGATTCATGAGCGTGATGCCGTCCATACCCGGCATACGCACGTCGGTTAGAAGTACGTCCGGCTCGGTGTGTTCGATAGCCTCGAGAAGATGCTCGGCACGTTCGAAGCTGCGAGTCTGCACGTCTGCGTGCCGGAGTGCCTTCTCCAGAACCCAGCGGACGGACTGATCGTCGTCGACGATCCAGACGTTTAGATCATGGGCTGCCACTTTGGATCGGTCCCTCTGTCAGTGGAATGCGAACAAGAAATACGGTTCTTCCCGGGCGACTGTCGAACTCGATAAGTCCGCCGTGTCGGCTCAATAATTCCTGGGCCGCAGGGAGGCCAAGACCGGTGCCTTCCGGTCGGCTCGTGACCAGCGGATAGAACACCGATTCCTGCAGCTCGAACGGAATACCGGGTCCGTCGTCCTCGATCTCGATGGTCGTTACGACGGGATAGAGCGTCTCGCCAATGGTGAAGTTGTGCGCAGGCCGCGTGCGAACGATCAGATTGCCCGCCCCGTCTATTGCAGCCATCGCGTTGCGGACGAGATTGAGCAACGCCTGGACGATCTGGTCACGATCGACGTCCAGATGCGGCAGACCGGGATCATATTCGCGACGAATGTAGACGTTCTCTTCGAGCTCGGGCTCGACCAGTCGAAGCACGTACTCGATGAGTTCGTGGACGTTGACAGACTGTTTCTTCGGCGGACCGCCGGGTCCGAGCAACGTATCGACGAGCGCGGCGAGACGATCAGCCTCGCTGATAATGACGTCTGTGTATTCGCGCAGCTCGGCGTCCGTCAGCTGCTTGCCCAGCAGCTGCGCCGCACCGCGCAGGCCACCCAGCGGGTTCTTTATTTCGTGCGCGAGCTGGCGAACCATCCGTCGCCCGGCGCCGTGCTGGATCAGTAGGGCGTTCTCGCGAGAAATGCGCATGCGCCGCGTGACGTCTGTCATCTCGACAAGCAGGGAAGTATTGCCGCTTGAGGTGTCGATACATGAGATTCGGCAATCGACGAGTCGATCAGTACTCATTCCCTGTTCGGCCACGAGTCGGGTTTCGTAGGCAAAGGTAACGCCGTTTTCGAGGGCATCTTTCAGTACATCCATGAACGCCCGGTCGTTGTCGACGACGCGAACAAACGGAAGTCCGATCGCCCGCAAACGGGAAAAACCGAGAAGATTCTCGGCAGCGGGGTTCATCGCCTGGACGCGCAGATCACCGTCCAGCAGCACGACTGCTGTGCTTTGATTTTCGAAAATGTTGCCGGCGTCTGGGGCTGGATCGGCGCCCGTCGCGGATTCGGCTAGCGAGGCACGTTCGGGTTCGGTCGATTCACGCCCAGCACTGTCGTCTGTTGCACGTAGAACCGGTGCGTTTGACTGCGAATGAGGAGCTGGCCGTTCTCGTCCAGAATCTCCGCCTGAATGTTGTGCACGCCCCGAAACACGTCCGGGATCTGAAAGGTCGTCCCGCTGAACATCCGCGGTTGGCCGTCGAAGTACACCCTCACCTGATGACCCGGCTTCATTGCCGGTGCCAGAGCGAGATTGACGTTCAGGATTCCCTGGATGTTCCACAGGGTTTCTTCCGC
>CAZMEA010000207.1:0-4789 GCA_964565135.1 uncultured Woeseiaceae bacterium | reverse complement strand
GAGAAACTGCTGCAGTTTTAATGCCCATAGCCGACATAGCCATTGTTGTCGTCATCGCCGTTTCGGTGCTGGTCGGATTCCTGCGAGGCTTCGTTAAAGAGGCGATCTCCATCGTGGCTCTGTTGGTCGCGATCTGGTCGTCTTTGAACTTTGGTGATGACGTTGGTGCGCTGAGCGGCAGCTGGTTGAGCTCTCAGGAGTTGCAGCAGTGGTTTGGCCGCATTCTTGTCTTTGTCGTCATCATCGTCGCTGGCGGGCTCCTTAGCTGGGCTGTGGCCAAACTGGTCCGTTTGACGGTGCTGAGCGGCACCGATCGCGCGTTGGGCATGTTGTTTGGCTTTTGCCGGGGTGCGGCGCTGATTGGCGTCTTTGTTCTCGGCGCGCAGTTTGCCGAGTTCGACGATGCAGCGTGGTGGCGGCAGTCGATGTTGTTGCCGTACGCCGAATTCGTCGCAGACTGGCTGAGAGTAATGGCGCCCAAAGGGCTGGAAATGATGCAACCGAATCCAGAGGCAACGCTGCCGATTGAGCTGTTCTTGCCGGGTTCGGATTGAGGAGTGCTAGGAAACCATGTGTGGTGTTGTAGGCATCGTCGCAAAGCGACCGGTTAATCAAGCGATCTACGATGCGCTGACGGTATTGCAGCATCGTGGACAGGATGCAGCAGGAATCGTGACGTGGGGTGATCAGGGGCTCAAGACGCGCAAGAGCAACGGCCTGGTGCGGGACGTCTTCCAGCAGCGCCACATGCTGCGGCTTACCGGCAATGTGGGCATGGGGCACGTTCGCTATCCGACGGCCGGTGGCTCGCAGTCTTCGGAAGCCCAGCCGTTCTATGTGAACTCGCCGTACGGGATCTGCCTCGCACACAACGGCAACCTGACCAATTTCGACGAGCTTGCCGAGCATCTGGCAGTAAAGGACCAGCGACACCTGTCGACAGGTTCCGATTCCGAGGTGTTGCTCAACGTGTTCGCCCACGAGCTGCAGATTCGAAGTTCCGACAAGCTGACACCGGCGCAGGTCTTCGACGCCATCGAGGCGGTGCATCGGCGTTGCTCCGGCGGTTACGCCGTGGTTGCAATGATCATTGGCTTCGGCATCGTTGCTTTTCGCGATCCGCACGGTATTCGTCCCCTGACGCTCGGCAAGCGCGAAACCAGCGCGGGCGACGAGTACATGGTGGCCTCAGAGAGTGTCGCCCTCGACGTTTTGCAATTCGATACCCTGCGGGATGTGAAGCCCGGGGAAGGTGTCTACATCGAAAACGACGGTGTGCTCCATTGCCGGGACTATTCGGGCGAGACGAGTTACACGCCCTGCATTTTCGAGTTCGTCTATTTCGCCAGGCCCGACTCCATTCTAGACAACCTGTCCGTCTACAAAGCCCGTCTCCGAATGGGTGAGCAGCTGGCCGGTCAAATCATTCGTGAGTGGCCGGACCACGATATCGATGTCGTCATTCCGATTCCCGATACCAGTCGAACGGCTGCCGTCCAGGTCGCCCAGCACCTCGGCGTCAAGTATCGCGAGGGCTTCATCAAGAACCGCTACATCGGCCGAACATTCATCATGCCCGGACAGGCCGAGCGCACCCAGTCCGTTCGCCGCAAACTCAATGCGATTGATCTCGAGTTTCGCAACAAGAACGTGCTGCTGGTCGACGACTCGATCGTACGCGGAACGACGTCACAACAGATCATTCGACTGGCGCGGGAGGCCGGCGCACGACGAGTGTACTTCGCGTCTGCGGCACCGCCTGTCAAGCACCCGAACGTTTACGGCATCGATATGCCGGCTGCGAGTGAACTGATCGCCAACGGCCGGACGGTCGAGGAGATCAACGAATTGATTGGCGCAGATCGGCTCATCTACCAGGATCTGCACGGATTGATTCGATCGGTGCGCCACGACAACTCTCGCATTACGGAGTTCGATACGTCCTGCTTCTCCGGCGAGTACGTGACCGGTGACGTGTCGACAGACTATCTGCAGAAGATCGAAGCACTGCGCAATGACGAGGCCAAGTCACAGCGTGAGTCGCAGAGTCGGGGCGCGAGCGGTCCTGCCAACAAGGCGGTCGCCGTCTAGGCAGCCGGGCCGTAGTCGGCCATCCGGTCAAACCGGCTGCGACAAGATCCTATGAGCATCCGGGTCATGATCATCGACGGCGAGGCAGCGTTTCGCTCCCTGTTGATGCATCACGTGACCACCTGCTGGGACGACGCGATCATCAGCGCCTACGATCCCGTTGCGGCCGGCAATTTGCCCGAGGAGTTCTCCGGAGCAGGGAACGATCTGATTCTGCTCGGTAACGAGCAGGGTGATCGCGATCCGGTCCGAACATTGCGCCAGTTCAAACGCATCGCGGGGTTTCCACCTATCATCTACTTCGGCGAGGGCTCCGACGAGGAGCGACAGGCCTTGCGTCGGCTGAGCGTCGAGGCGTTCTTCGAGCGAGATCGAATCTCGCACGATGCGCTGAACGTACGGATGTCGGACATCCTGCGGACACGGCGCAAGGTGTCCTCGACGGGTTCGCTGTTCGTGGGGGACCTGCGCAAGGGCAGCCGACCGCTGATCAAGGGTTATCGGCTGATCCGGCGATTGTCATCCAGTGAGTACTCATCTGTGTACCTCGCCGAACGTGAGTCAGCGAGTCTCAAGGTCGTATTGAAGGTCTTGCGGCAGGTTCCGGATCTGGCTGATGGCCTCGGTGCCTTCGATCGCTTTCTGCAGGAATACGAGCTTATCGCCGGCCTGGAACATTCCGGCATCATTCACATCTACGACCTGGGCGTCGGAGACGATCACGCCCACATCGTCATGGAATACATGCCGGGTGGCGATCTCAAGGCAAGGATTGCGGCCGGCATCAATGAGCGGGACGCGGTTTCCTATCTGAAGCAGATTGCCGGTGCTATCACGCAGATTCACGGCGTTGGAATCCTGCATCGCGATCTCAAACCCGGCAACGTAATGTTTCGCGACGATGGGTCGCTGGCCATCATCGATTTCGGCCTGGCCAAGCAGATGCGCCTGGACGCGGAGATCACCGGTAGTGGCGAGATCTTCGGGACGCCGTATTACATGAGCCCGGAGCAGGGACACGCGGAAGAGGTCGACGAGCGCAGTGATGTCTACAGTCTCGGCGTGATTTTCTATGAGATGCTAACGGGCGACAAACCGTATCGCGCGAACAACGCTATGGGCATCATTTACAAACACTCGAACGCGCCGATTCCCTTGCTGCCGGCCCGTGTTTCGCACTATCAGTCGGTGATAAATCTGATGCTTGCGAAGGATCCAAACGATCGCCTGCAAAGTGTCGCGGAGCTTGACGAATGGCTGTAAGTTCGGAGTTGCTGGCGCCGGTCAGGGCGTTTCTGCAGACGTCTACGCCGTCCGCGTGGATCGACGCGGCCGTCGAACGTCTGCCCGATCTCCTGCTCGATCATGCGAACTGCGAGCTCAAGGCCGCGTCGACCGCGCTCGGATTCATCTATCGTTATCCGGAGCGAAGCGCGCTGTGCAAGCGAATGTCGAAACTGGCGCGAGAGGAGCTGCGGCACTTCGAGCAGGTCCGAAAGATCATGGATGAGCGCTCGATCCCCTTCGAGAAGCTGACGGCCTCCCGTTATGCCGGAACGTTGCGAGAGAGCATTCGTAGCGGTGAGCCCGACCGACTGCTGGATTCGCTCCTCGTTGGCGCCATTATCGAGGCGCGGTCCTGTGAGCGTTTCGCCGCCGTGGCGTCCCGATTGCCGGACGATGTACAGAGTTTCTATACCGGCTTGCTTGCGTCAGAGGCGCGCCACTTCGAAAACTACATCGAACTGGCGCGGTCGGAGACGGGGACGTCGGATGCAGAAATCCAGCGTCGCCTTGCGACGCTCCTCGCCACCGAGGCGGAGCTCATTAATGATGCGGATGAGCAGTTCCGCTTCCACAGCGGGCGACCCGTGTAGACGAGTCACGAAGGCGTTAGAGACTCACACGCTCCGCTTTCTCGATGATAACGCGAACAATCGGAACGTCCTGCGCGAACTCGCCACCCGGCCCCGTCGGCAGCGCGGCGATCTGGTCGACGATCTCCAGGCCTTCGACGACGTTACCGAAGACGGCGTAGCCCCAGCGATTGCCCTGCGGGTCCAACGAACGGTTGTCGACCAGGTTTATGAAGAACTGGGCATTGGCCGTGTGGGGTTCCGGCAGGCGCGCCATGGCCACGGTGCCGCGAAGATTTCTGAGTCCATTGCCGGACTCGTTGACGATCGAGTCCTCACTTTCGACGCTCTTCAGATTGCGGTCGTAGCCACCGGCCTGGGCGACGAAGCCCGGGATGACCCTGTGAAAGATCGTGCCGTCGTAGTAGCCATCGTCGACCAGCTTGACGAAGTGCCTGACCGTCAACGGCGCGCGTCGGGCATCCAGCTCGAGGACGATGTCGCCCTCCGTCGTCGTCAGCTTGACCCTGGGGTAGCTCGGCAGATCGTCCTGCGCCCATGCTGGCGTCGCCAGCAGCAGGGCCAACGTCGCGCAGATCACTATCCTCATCATGGCTGTTTCCTGGCGGCTCCTCCGGCCACGGACCATAGCAAATTCTCCGAGCCGCGAGTACGCGGCGCATCGACGCGTTTCGATAGCCTGAAAACCGTTGATTGACCTGCATTTAGGCCGTCCGTATGATTGCGGCCCCGCCAGCGCGGTGCGTCTGGTCGGGACCGGTAGTTCGCGGCGGGGCATGGCGCAGTCTGGTAGCGCATCTGCTTTGGGAGCAGAGGGTCGG
>CAZMEA010000206.1:0-4811 GCA_964565135.1 uncultured Woeseiaceae bacterium | reverse complement strand
TGACCTGGCCCGTGTAGTTCGGATCTGACTTCAGGTAGACCTCGTACAGATACTTGGCGCCGAACTCGGGATCCGGGATAACGCCGGGGCCGTCCTCGAACGTCCAGCCGTGCGCGCCCGAGATGGCGTTGACCACCGAGTAGCTGATCATGTCGGTCAGGCCCTTCAGATGACGAAAGATCATCGTCCGGTGCGCCCACGGGCATGAGCTGGCGATGTAAAGGTGATATCGCCCGGCCTCGGCCTTGAAGCCGCCATTGCCGCTCGGGCCCGGTGACCCGTCCGCGGTCACCCAGTGGCGTACTTTGGCACTCGGGCGTACAAACTTGCCGCCCGTCGACTTCGTGTCGCGGATCTTGTCTACCCACTGCCCTTCAACAAGTGATCCCATAGGTTTCCTCTACGCCGCCCGCCACAAAGATTCGAGGACCGGGAATGCGTCGGCCGCGTACTTCTTGCGTTTCGGTGATGTGTTGTCGCCCCAGTCCGTTACGCCAGCCGCGTAGAAGGTTCGAGCCGTGAAGCTGCCATGCCACTCGGTGAGATCTGTGAGTCCCGCCCAGGCCGTGTTCATGTTGAACCCAGCCATGCTAGCGTATGGCACCGTTTAGCAGCCAGCGGCGGCCCGTCTGGCGTATCGGGTCACGACGGTCGTTGCGCCGATCGGATCGGCCCCTGCCAGCACTTACCGTCGACTGCTGAGCGTGTCGTCGGTGCGCCGTAGGCGTTGGAGTTCGAAGCGGCAGGCGCTATCGCCCATGGCACAGCAGCTGGTTTCGACGACCCTGTAACCACCGCCGATCAGGCGTGCAAACAGCCGTTCGAATACGGCGACGTGCCAATCGCAAACCGGATGTTCAGTATGCATGCCGCGCACGATCGGGTTGCCGTGAATCTCGAAAGCAATCGACGATTGGTTGTCCACATTGAACACGCCCGATCCGGCGAACGTCCACGCATGTTCAGCAATTGATCGGCAAAGCATGTTCTCTGCAACCGGTCGGGGCAGAAGCGCGAGAATCGCACGCGCGAACTTCGGGATCCGGTTGGCGATGATGTAGTCGGCCGTCGCGCCGCCGGCGTCCCGGGCGAGCTCACTCGCCTTGTCCGGAAACGAGCGCAGCACCGCCTGATGAAAACGCGCGGCATGCTCTTCCGCGATCATCTCGGTTCCGTCCGGAAAACAGTCGAGATGCTCGGCCTCGAAGAAGTCGATCATACCCATCTCGCCCAGACTGTTATGCAGGACGGGCAGGTACTGCAGGATGGCGTTCGGCCCAACCGTGGCCGACTCCGAAGCAGAGCTGGCAACGGTTGGATTGCTCATCTTCCGTGGCCGCCTTCGCCGGATGCGTCCATGGCTTCCTCGGACATCTGCTGATCGCCGCCACCGCACGCCTTGATCGATTCGAGTGGTACGGATACTTCCTGGATAGCGGCCGCTTTCTCAGCACGCCGGGCGCGAAGTCTCGCAGCACGATCGGCGGCGCTTTCCCAGTCGTCCAGCTGCGCTCTTGCGATGCGCCGATTGCGGTCGAACTTGAAGTCCACCTTGTCTTTGGACTGCGGCCCCCAGTAACCCACTTTGCCCAGGTCATAGAACGTTCGCTGGAAACCTGCCTTCAGGAAAGCCTTCAGGCAGCCCAGCAGGTATTTGCGCCGGAAGCCGGTGCCTCGCCAGGGGTAATGAAACAACGCTTTCTTTGAGTAGAAGCGCCGGTAGTTGTGCATCACTCTGTCGAGAAGTTCTTCCCGTTCCATGGATGCCGGTTTCATGATGGGCGTGACGAAGTTGTACTTCGAGAAGTCGAACACTTCGACCTTGTTGCCGAGTTCCTGGAAGAGCGGTGTGAACGGCCAGGGCGTATACATCGACCAGTTCGCCAGATCGGGCTGCCAATCCCAGGCCATCTGATACGTCTCTTCGAGCGTCTCCGGCGTTTCGTTGTCGAGTCCGACGATGAACTGCGCTTCTACAAAAATGTCCGCGTCGCGCAGCAGCTTGATCGCACGCTTGTTGTCGGCAACGCGCGTTTCCTTGTTGAAGAGATCGAGCTTGATCTGAGCGGCCGCTTCAGTACCGAGCGAAACATGCACGAGCCCAGCCTTCCGATAGAGAGGCAGCAGTTTCTCATCACGGAGGATGTCCGTTACGCGCGTGTTGATGCCCCACTTGATCCTGTCCGGCAGGCCTCTCGCGATAAGTTCTTCGCAGAACTGGATGAACTTCTTGCGATTGATGGTCGGCTCCTCATCAGCAAGGATAAAGAAGCCAACGTCGTGGTCGTTGACCAGCGTTTCGATCTCGTCGACCACTTTCTTCGGGTCGCGCACCCGGTAGTCGCGCCAGAACTTCCACTGCGAGCAGAACGAGCAGGTAAACGGGCAGCCGCGAGCCATGTTCGGGATGGCGACGCGCACGCCGAGCGGGACGTAAATGTACTTCTCCCACTCGAGCAGCGACCAGTCCGGCGTCACCGCATCGAAGTTCTTGACGGTGGGCGCGGCAGGCGTCGCGTAGATCTGGCCATCTTCACGAAACGCGAGGCCCTTGATCTCACGACGGTCCTGCAGGTAGCGGCCTTCGTGCAGCGCGCGCACGAGGTCGATGATGATTTCTTCACCCTCACCGCGAACGATCACGTCAACGGCGTCGCTCTCGCTTAGCACCTGTTTGTACATGAACGTTGCGTGGACGCCGCCAAGGACCCGCAGGGCCGACGGCACCACCTCGCGGGCGATTTCCAGAATGCGTTCGGCCGCATAGATCGATGGCGTTATGGCGGTCGTGCCCACCAGGTCGGGCTGCAGCTCATCGAGCTTTGCGCGCAGCTCCTCGTCGCTCATGTGATTGGTCATGGCATCCAGAAAATGGATGTCGTGGAAACCCGCGTCCTTGAGGACGCCGGACAGGTAAGCGACCCAGGCCGGCGGCCAGTTTCCGGCGATCTCGGCGCCGCCGGAGTGATAGTTCGGGTGCACGAAAACGATGCGCATGCCAATTCCCCAAGATGTCTCTTTTTGTTTACACCGACACGTTAAGAGAAATTGACGTTGGGACAATACGCAGAAACCACACGCCAACCAGCGGCCGCTGTGTCAATGTTGGATGACACATGGCCTGGCGATCAATGGATGCGAAGCTCCGCCGCGCCAGACCCCTCGGCACGGCTCCAGACGACGGTTCGAAGTACCTCGGCCGGTTCAAAGGACCAAAGCGTGGCAACCAGCGTATCGACATCGTTGGAGACTTCGACGTCGCTCATGTAGCTCCCGCCGAATACCGGCGTGCGCTTCAGGCAGGTCGAGTAATCCGGGTTCGCACCATCGATGGTTGGCCGGCAGACGGTGAGGTAGGTCCGATACGGGATTTCCTCGCCCAGATCGACCTCGATGAACGCCAGCTGGCTGGTCGGGAAGTTGAAGCCGGTGGGCACGGTAATCGCTGCGGCGCCCGTCGGGGTGGAGTCCGGCGCCGGGTCCGGGGTCGATGCGCTTGGGGGCGGTGGCACGTTCGCTGATGCGTCGTTGGATCCGCCGCCGCCAGAGCAACCGGCAAGAACAAGCATGAGTGCTGTGGCCAGGCATAGAGTCTTGTTGATCATGTGTCGTTACTCCGAATAGAAAATGAATGACGGTTCGGCGTTGTCGATCACGTACCAGGCCGAGTGGCGCTCTCCGGCGCTATCGACGAACGGCGCAAAGTCCGGGTATGCGTCCGTAATGTCTTTGAACTCGAGGGGGTAGGCCCACTCACTCGCGATGTGCAACGCCCATGGCATGCCCGCTTCCGTGCGGAAGTACTCACCGTCGTCGAGAGATGAGCGATCGTCTCCTCTGCCGAGCAGCGAAAAGTCGAAGGCATCTGTGGGCTCCGCGCCAGGAAGATGAATCTCGAGCGAACGGCCAGGCGGTGTGTCGAATCCCTGACGGCCATACCCCGGTGTTGCGAACATGAACGGATCGTAGGGTGCGTCGGGGAACGTGCCGGCGGGAACGCCGAGGCCGAGCGAGACACGCAATTCAAAGCTCATTTGCACGTCTGCTTCGCAGCCTGACTCGGTACGATAGAAGTGGCAGCCCTCTCCTGGCGACACGAATTTCCAGGCGTCGTCGGTGACAACAAGAATGACCTCGCCCTGCTGAGTTTCCAGCGGCGAGTCACTCTGCAGGCGGCCGTTGATTCGGTACTCGATGGCTGCATCCGGCAACTGACTGGTATTGACGCCAGGCAGCCGAATCGCGAATCCGTTGTGATAGACACCGCCCACTGCAACGAGCTCGCCCGCCAGCTCAACGCCCAGTATCACGCCGTCGCGGCTCAGCTCTCGGGTGCGGAGATGGACCACGAGGTCGTTCATGTCGTAGTCGCCCTGGAACGGCCAGTTGTCTTCGTAGGCGAGCGTTGACCAACCACTGCTCGACGGGAAAACCGATTCGGTAACACCGTTCGCCGTTACGCTGACCTGATAGTCCTCGACCTCACCGTCAGCGACGCCACCGACCGGGCCGACGCCTGCCGTGGTGGACAGTCGGAATCGAGCCCAGCTCGATCCGGTTCGCGCCCAGAGCGGCGTGCGGATCGTCAGGTTGTTCGAGCCGGCTGCGAGCTGCTGTCCAGCGACAACCTGTTCTTCGGGATCGAACACCCCGTTTCGGTTCCAGTCCATCCAGGCGTTCAGGTAGGACGGTGCCGACGCGTCGACGATGACGATCGCGTCCTCGCCAAGCTCGAGTCCTGTGACGAACTGGATGCCGTCTTCATCGTCCGATCGGTCTGCGTCGTCGTCGGCAAGCGGATAAATATAGGC
>CAZMEA010000205.1:0-4812 GCA_964565135.1 uncultured Woeseiaceae bacterium | reverse complement strand
CTGGAAGCGGAGATTGTCGCCCTGATCGAAGATCGCATCCTCCACGAGCAGGAGCTTGCGTCCTACGAACAGGTGTTGGCCGACACCGGCTACTAGATCCTGCCACGACCCAATCAGACCGGGGCCCGCGCGGATTTTCCGTTGCGGGCCTTTTTTTCCTTGACGATCTAGAGGTCGTCCAGGCCGTCGTTCCGACGATCGTCCTTGTTCCGCCGTTCCGCATCTGGCGGACCGGACGGGCCGACGCCGAAGCCCCGAGGTAACTCGCTACGCCGGTCAGCTGTGCCCCGGCGGTCCGTGTGATGGGTAAAGCGGCATTGGCAGTTACCCGAGCTGCAGTCGGCGAGGGGCAGCTGAGGTGCGTCGTTCGAAAGAAACTTTTGGCCGCGCAGTTCCTTCGCGGCGGCGCATGCCTGCGGTCCGGGTTGGATGGACACCGCATGGTAGGACGTCGACTGGTCGGCGACGATCCTTTTCGCGTCCGCTTTTCCGGCGGCTGAATCTTGGCTGGACTTGCGTTTCCGGACGAGAAACCAGACAACCCCTATCAGCGCGATCGCTAGCAGTATTCTGGTCACCGGTCAGTCCTCAGCGCCGCATCAGTCGCCCGCGCTTCGTCGCTGTGTCCAGAAGTCGGCGTTCTTGATGCCGAGGGCGTCTGGATCGAATGTGTAACGTTCGACGCCGGCTTTGCGTTGCTTTTCGTAGTCGGCGAGTGTTTTCAGCGCCGGCTTCGCCATGAAGAAAATGATCAGGATGCCGACGATGTTGAGCCAGGCCATCAGACCGACACCGATGTCGCCGAGTCCCCACGCAACACTGGCTGTCTTGACGGCTCCGTAAAACACCGACCCCATCATGACCAGCTTGAGTACAAACATCATGCCCGGAATACGCACGGTTCGACGTATGTAGGCGATGTTCGTCTCGGCGATGTAGTAGTAAGCCAGCACCGTCGTGAAGGCGAAGAAGAACAGAGCAATCGCAACGAACGGAGCGCCAACGCCGGGAACAATAGACTCGAGCGCGTACTGCGTGAATGCCGGGCTGTTCGGGTCCGCGGTGGCGCTGATGTTCTGAATCAGAAACGCGCCGGTGGACTCATCGACGACGTTGTAGGCACCGGTAATCAGGATCATGAATGCGGTTGCTGAGCAGACAAAGAGCGTATCGATGTACACGGAAAACGCCTGCACGAGTCCCTGTTGTGCGGGATGCTCGACTTCTGACGCAGCGGCAGCGTGCGGTCCGGTTCCCTGGCCAGCTTCGTTCGAGTAAACACCGCGTTTGACGCCCCAGCCAATCATGGCACCAAAGGCGGCCATCGGCGTGAAGGCATCCCCGACGATGAGTGCGATGATGCCGGGCAGCTGCGTGATGTTGAGCGCGATGATAGCGCACGCCGTGATGATGTAGGTCAGTGCCATGAACGGCACGACAATCTGTGTGAAGGCGGCAATGCGTTTGACGCCGCCGAATATGATCAGTCCGAAGACAATCACGATCGCTATTGCAGTGACGATTTTCGTCTCGCTCATAGTGCCGATGGCGGTTTCGATCATTGCGCCCTGACCAAGGGCAACCTCGGCAGAGCTGGTGATCGCATTGGCCTGTACACCCGGCAGCAACACGCCCGTAGCGAGAATTGTGGTGAGCGCGAATACCCATGCATACCACTTCTGGCCCATCGCCTTTTCGATGTAATAGGCCGGGCCGCCGCGGTACTGGCCGTCGTCTTCTTCTTTATAGATCTGGCCAAGCGCGGATTCGATGTACGCGGTCGACGCACCGAGAAAGGCGACCACCCACATCCAGAATACGGCCCCTGGTCCGCCGAAGCCGATGGCTGCCGCCACACCGGCGATATTGCCGGTTCCGACACGGCCTGACAGGGATACCGCCAGTGCCTGGAACGATGAGATGCCCTGCTCGGAGGCTTTGTTCGAGAACAACAGGGACACCATTTCCCGAAACAGGCGCACCTGCACGAAGCGGGTGAGAAGGGAGAAGAGCAGTCCCGCGCCGAGCGCAAGGTAGATTAGCGCAGGGCTCCAGACCCAGGCGTTTACACTGTTTACAAAATCTTGCATCGGAAGCGGATGTCCAACTGACCGTCAAAACTCACGGCACTATACAGCACAGTGCTGCAAGCGACTAAGCGCCCAGTTATGGCTCGTCAGGCTGCCGGAACTGGCAAACTATGCGAGTCCATTGATGATTCGTCGGCAAGGAGAAACCCATGCGTCGTTTCCTGATATTCACCCTGGTTTTCCAGATGCTTGTGAACACCGTGGCGATTGCCGCTGACTATCCCCGCAACCAGTCTCTGTACATCACCATGCGAGACGGCGTGCGCATCGCTGTCGATGTTTGGCTGCCGAAGACTATGGAAGAGGGTGAACGGGTTCCAACGCTTATGCAGGCGACGCGCTACTGGCGTGCCTACGAGTCTGCAACGGGTGACCTGGAGGATGACAAGTTTTTTGAGCATGCGGAACGCATGAACGCGGCGGGGTACGCGCTGGTGCTGGTCGATGCGCGTGGCAGTGGCGCGTCCTTCGGTTGGCGGCCGTACGAACGCTCCGTCGAGGAGGCAACGGATTACGGCGAAGTCGTTGACTGGATTGTCGCGCAGCCCTGGTCTGACGGGGGCGTCGGCGCGTACGGTGTGTCGTACGCAGGGAATACGGCTGAACTGTTGCTGATCAATCGGCATCCCGCCGTGAAGGCCATCGCGCCCTTGTTCAATGACTTCGACAACTTTTCGCACCTGGCTTTTCCGGGCGGCGCGCTCGAGGCAGGGCCGTTGAATCGTTGGGCAGACCGGTTGGCGTACATGGATCGCAACGACATCTGCGGCTATCGGGGCCTCGACGAAGAGGCATGCACTGACATGCTGTCGCGCTGGACCGGCGTAAAGCCCGTGGATGACGATACAGACGGAAGTCTGCTGGCCGCCGCGGTGGCTGAGCATGCGCGCAATATTAACTACCTCGATGCTGCGATGGTCTACGAGTTTCGCGATGATCCCTGGGCGACGACCGGCATTCCCGACGTGGGTCGCAAGGGAAGTCCGGCCGGACACCTGCCAAGCATTGAAGCGTCGGGAGCCGCCATGTTTGTTCGCGCAGGCTGGCAGGACGCGGCCACGGTCAACGGGACCCTGGGTCGCTACAACACGCTGAGTAACACCCAGCAGGTCTACATCGGTCCGTGGGACCATGGTGCCCGCAATGATGCGGATCCGTTCAAACCTGCCGACACGCCGGTGTCGCCCACGTCCGACGAACAGTGGACGCAGATGTTCGCGTTTTTCGACCGCTATCTGAAAGCCGGTGGAGAGCCTGTCGAGTCGAGCATTACCTACTACACGCTCGGCGCCGACCGCTGGACAACGACCCGGGCGTGGCCGCCGGAGGGCTTCTCCGATCGTGTCTTCTATCTGACAGACAATGGGCGCCTGTCCGGGGAGCCACCGAAGTCAGCTGACGCCGACGTTGACTACCCGATCGATTTCGAGGCGACCACGGGAAGACACAACCGCTGGTTTACCAACAACGGCGGGGGAGGCGACGTCGTGTACGGGAATCGTGCCGAGGCGGACGAGCGGCTGCTGACGTTTACCAGTGACCCGGTAGCCGCTGACACTGAAATTACCGGACACCCGATCATTACTCTGTACGCCACATCGACGCACGAGGATGGCCTCTTCATCGCCTACCTGGAGGACGTTGCGCCGGACGGGACGGTCACTTATCTGACCGAAGGGCAACTTCGTGCCGTGCAACGGCAAACCTCTGATGAGCAACCGGCATACTGGAAGGCCGGCCCACATCGTCGTCAGCTTCGAAGTGAGGCCATGCCGCTCATCCCGGGTGAGGTCGCTGAACTGGAGTTCGAACTGTGGGCGACGTCTGCACTGATTCGCAGGGACCACCGCATTCGGGTGGCCATTGCCGGCGCCGACAAGGACACTTTTTTGCGATACCCCCGAGACGGTGAGGAACCGACGATCAGCGTGCAGGCGAACCGTCGGTATGCGTCGCGGATCGTACTGCCTGTTGCTGACGACTAGCGCTGCCGGGTCAAGGTCCGCCGCAAGGCGCGAACTGCACCCTGCCGGTAAGGACGACCGATCAGTCGTCGACCAGCTGGTCCTGGATAAAGGATCGAATGTCCTCCAGCAGGCGGGTCCGTGACGGTTCGTTGACGTACATCATGTGGCCGCCTGTGTAGTACGCGTAGTCGATCCGGTCGGCCTGGATCCCATGGCGGTTCAGCGTGAATTCTGCGTCGAAGAACGGCGTAATCAGGTCGTAGTAGCCGGACGCAACGAACACACGCAATGACGGATTGACCCTCAGCGCCTCAGACAGGTCGTGTGCCGTATTCACCCATCGCGGTTCCCAGGGCTTGTCATCGGGGACCGGCCTCCAGCGCCAGTTGTTGCTCAACTCCTCGCCGGCGGATATCCGGTACGGCCGGTCCATCCGGACGTCCAGATCCTGATACATATAGTCCATCAGCGCTGCAGTGAAGGGTGCGGATAGCGCATCGCTCGAGGCGTCACTTTCGAGTTCCGCGTTGAGATCGTCAATATCGTCACGGACGTACCTGGCGTCATTCAGTCCGATCGCAAGTCCGTCACGCCTGAGTAGCTCCTTCGCGAACCGGCGCCCATTCATACGTAGATTCGCCGCCTCAATGTAATCGGCGGAAACACCGGTGAAGTACGCCAGCCTGTCCCTGACCCGTGCGGCCTCGCCGTCATCGATGCGATTTCCCTTGAACAGCGCCGGTAGTAACTCGTCC